>JAGXNS010000077.1 GCA_019894855.1 Promethearchaeota archaeon | reverse complement strand
GCGCACAACTACGCGAGTTAAGTGAAGAATAAAAGTAAAAAAAAAATTAAATTAGTGAAATTTTTGGTTTTGTTTTTTAAAGTTTAGTCATCTCTAAACTGATTTCCCACAATCGTTTAGCATATTCTTCGTTATAAGATACTTTAGAAGAGGGTTTTTGCTTCTTTTTAGCGAAATATTTTCCCGTAATTCCTTCTACTTCAGGTGAAGAGGCTAAGAAAATTGAAGTTTCAGCACCAATTTCTGGGCTTTTAAGAAATTTGTTTGCGAAACTTTTTCTGGACGAAGATCGGTCTCGACCTAATTTAGTATTAATAAGCCCAGGATGGACGACATTTACAGTAACATGAGAACCTTCCAATTTTCTACTGAGCTCATATGATACGAGAGTCATTGCTAATTTTGAAGATCCGTACAATCTGAAAAACCGTCCTTTCCTGTTTTTTCTTTGTAAATCCTCAAAATCTATCTTCCCCATTCTATGTGCTGCTGAACCTACATTGATGACGCGACTCGGTGCTGATTTTTTCAAATTATCAAGTAGCAAATTAGTCAGCAAAAATGGTGCAAGGTGGTTAACGGCAAAATTCGTTTCAAATCCATCGACAGATAGAAGTTTTTTTGATAACATAACTCCAGCGTTATTTATCAGAACATTAAGATTTTGATATTTACTCTTGAATTCAGTCACAAAATCTCGGATTTCTTTCTGAGATGACAAATCGCATATAAACAAATCCACATTATTATTTCCGGTAAGTTCAATTATTTCTTTTTTCGCTTCTTCTCCACGCTCTTTACTACGACATAGCATTACAACTGTGGCATTCATTTTTGCTAAACCAATAGCTGTAGCCTTGCCAATGCCGGAGTTCGCACCGGTTACTATACATATCTTTCCTTCCATACTCTAATTTATATCCTTAACTCGTTTTTTGAGTTTATCTTAATATTAGATAGATTTTCAAATAATGTAAAATTTATTAATTTTTTTCCTATATATACTATATATATACTAAATCGAAGTTTTATTTCTAAACGAAAAAAAAAGTATAAAAAATATTCTAAAGATCATTCTTCGAGTTTAGGAGCAATTGCAGAAGAAGAATACACTTGTTTCTGAAGCATCTTGAAAGCATTGGAGGAAGTTGAAAAGGTTGTTGCATTATAGTTTTCAACTAAATCTATGAGTTCTTCGTCAAAAATTCTTACAAATATTTCTATATGAGGATAACGTAATGCTAGCTTGGATGTAAGATAAAGCGATTCATCAAACTCCGAATCTTGTTTCCAGCAAATAAATACTTGGGTAACCTCCTCTAACTTTACATGAGCTCGAAAATCACTTAAAAAACATGCGAACTCGTTTTTAATATGTAATTGATCATTTACCTTAAACTCGATGCCATCGTGCTCGTCATCAAAAAGGAACACTTCCCGATCAGGTTGTAAAGAAATATCATAAGCAATTCGATGAGTCAAACTATCTCGTCCGATTACAATAGCTTTACCTTTTTTACCTTTGATCCACTCTCGAATACCCTCCATAGCCCATTTTGAGGTGGAAAAAGGAATTGCGTTTAATGGGGGTTGTTTGAGATATTCTTGTACATGATCCTCAAAAGCGCGTACATAAATTGGGCATTCCTGGTTGGCTTTGCGAATCTTTTCTATACAGATTATCGCAATCCTTGCATCATCAATACCAATAAAGACCTCTTTTGCTCGCTTTATACTCGCAAACGCAAGGTTGGTTGCCTCTGTAGGGTCCCCAACTACCACTGGACAACCCAAATTGATTAAATCCTCAACTGATTCTTCGTTATCCTCGATAATACAAAATTGTTCCTTATTAGCGATACAATATTCAATAATTCTCTCTGACAAATGATGGTAACCTATAATTACTATATGGTTGCGTTTATGTTTTGCGAGGATTCTACTTGTAATGAGTGGATTATATTTTTCTAATAATTCCCCCATAATAAAACCAAACACGATCACTTCCAATAGAATTGGCCAGATTAATGAATAAAAATTAGCACCATCCCCTGCATTTAGGGGGGAACGCACAGTTAAGGAATATAAGACTAATTCGCCAAAACTCGAACCTGGTTCTGTAAAAAGAAAGAAAATAAAACCTGCAAACCAAAATAGGAAAAGAAATACGAATTGCAATTTGTATTGTTTTAGTTTAAGTTCAAAATTAATTAAAGAGTTTAGTATGCCCATAAAAATAAATAAATCAAAACAATATATAAATGAAATTATAATATGAATAGTTCTGAAAATCCTTAAAACTCATATAGTAATGTATGATTTTTCATATTCATGTGTTTAGTTTTAGGGGAAAAACCATGAATATAATAGAGGAACCTTCAAGAAAAACACCCATCTTAGCAGAAACAGATGTTTTAATCGTAGGAGGAGGACCAGCGGGACTTTCTGCCTCTATCGCCGCTGCAAGAGAAGGAGTAAATACAATACTTATTGAACGCTACGGCTGTTTTGGAGGTGTTATAACGCAGGCAATGATCGGAACCATTGCTTGGTATCGATATGCTAAAACAGTTGATGCTGGTGGAATTGGTTTAGAATTCGAAACATTAGCGAAAATCATGAATGGAAGCATCAATATATTCGGAAATGTGAAGAATAAAGATATGGTAAAAACATTAGAACAGGAGGGATTAATAGTTAATGGGGAACCAACCTATGAAGTCTTGGATACTGAAATGTTTAAACATATAGCAGACAAGCTCGTACAAGATGCAAACATTACACCCTTACTCCATTGCTCAGCTGTTGATGCAATAATAGAAAATCAGACTATTAAAGGGGTTATAACGGAAAGTAAATCGGGGAGACAAGCTATTTTGGCAAAAAGAGTAATAGATGCCACTGGAGACGCTGATATAGCATTTCATTCCGGTGTACCCTTTCGAAAAAGCCCAAAGAACGAATTAATGTCAGTAACCGTTAATTGGGGTTGTAGTGGGATCAATATTGGTAAATTTCTCATGTACGTATACCTAAATCCGGGTAAAATTGGAGATTGGGGCGAAACTACTGGTAAGGAAGAAAATTCATTTAGTACATACTTAGTTGAACCCTTTAACAAGGCTAAAAAGGCGGGTGAGATTCCAAAAGATGTTAACATTGAAAGTTATTGGACTAATTATACCGATGCAGGAGAAATAACATCCTTTAACGGCATACACATGAAAAATATTGACCCTACTAACGTGTGGGATTTGACTCAAGCTGAAATTGAAGGTAGAAAAAGAGTATTGTGGGCGGTTAATGCCTTAAAAAAGTATACTCCCGGATTTAAAAAAGCAAGGCTTAGAACCATTGGGTCGTCCTTGGGAACTAGAGAATCGCGAAAAATTATTGGAGAATACCAGATCACGGAACACGACATTAGAAACGAAGCTCGATTCGATGATTCAATAGGTATATGCCCTGAATTCATAGACGGTTATGGAATTGCGGTCATGCCTACAACTGGCCGATATTTTCAAGTACCATACGGGATTATCGTTCCACAGAAGGTAGAAAACCTACTGGTAGCAGGTCGTTGTGTGGCAGGTGATAAAATATCTCACGCAGCAACCCGACAGATATGTTGTTGTACTGTTACGGGTCAAGGAGCTGGAGTTGCTGCCGCTATTTCTTACAAAGATAATGTTTCTTGTAGACAGGTTAATCTTTCTAAGGTTCAAAAAAGCCTTAAGAAACAGGGAGTTAGAATTGAATAAGTTATAATTTTAATTTCCATTGATGTTAGATTTCATATAAACTCTAAAATCAAACTAAAACTATTTAAAATCATATTTTTATACTATGAATAGTTGACTATCTATAATATTTCGGTTATTACAAGTAATGGATTTCCTTATTATAATTTGGTTGTAAAAAAAGCTCCAAATGGCATCAAATTATATCTAAGATTTTTTGATTTTTCGAAAGAAGAGCTAAAACCTCAATCAGATTTTGAGGTATCTGATTCTTTTGAATTAAATGCCGGACTAGTATCAGCATTATTTAAATTCGCACGGGCGATGTCTAAGAACATTCATGTCCTTGAATTTAATTCTGACGACTCACTAGACTTTGAAAAAGATAAAACAAAATTTTTTGGTGATGTTTTAATTACGTGTCAAACAGAGTCGTATCTATTTCACAAGTCAGTTTACGCAAAAATTAAGCTTATTTACGATTCGCTCATTACTTATAAAATCCCTTTAGAATCTGCTATCGAGATATTGCCCGTTCAAGAAGAAAAAATCTACAATATTTTAACCGACTTTGAAGCCAAAAGCAGGGTTAGCGAACATAAGACTCAATTAAAAAAATTAGGAAACGATTTTCTGAGAGAGATGAAAAATTACGGCTTAAGGGATGTTTGTATTACATCGTTCGACCTTTCGCCTATAATGATCCTCGGTAAAAAATATTCATTTGACGATATCCACGAGATTTTAAGAAATATTGGAAATGTTCCAGAAATTCCCCCATTAAATTGGGTTTATCGCCAATCAACTCACACCGGTGAGCAAATATGGGTCTACATCTATAAATCGGACGTAGGTCCAACTATTGAAGGCTTATTTGAACCTTATCTTTATTTACTTTTTTGCGATCTTAACTCGTATTTAGGCGAAATCCCTGAAGTTCTGGGAAATAAACTCAATCGGATATTAAGTTAGCTATTTTAAAATACTAATTAAGAACTAAATTATTAAAACAGTCAAATTTTAATGTATTCATTCAATTAGCTACCTAATTTATGGCGGATACTATGACTAAAGTTGCTGTTATTTCTACAAACGATCGCGAGTATGGAGTAAATAAATCCCTCGAGTTGTTAGGACTAAATCCCGTTAAGGGTAAAGATGTAATTTTCAAACCAAATTTTAATACTGCGGACCCTCCTCCAGCTTCAAGCTCAATGGAAACAGTAAAGCAGCTTATTATAAAGTTAAAAGAAATGGGAGCGAAATCAATAACTGTTGCTGAACGAAGCGGTCCCGCCAAAACTTCGGATGTTTTTGAAAAAAAGGGCTTGAACGCGTTGGCAGAAGAAATGGATTTTACGATCGTTGACTTAACAAGGATACCCCGAGATGAATATGTCCTCAAAAAACCAGAGGGCAGCCATTGGAGAGAAGGATTCTTTTTTGCGAAAATATACGATGAAGCGGAATGTATTGTAGAAACATGTTGTTTAAAGACTCACATGTATGGTGGGCACTTTACCTTATCGCTTAAGAACGCAGTAGGAATAGTTAAAAAGAAGAATATGTCTGAATTGCATTCTTCGGAGCATCAGAGAGATATGATTGCAGAAATAAATTCCGTTTATAAACCTGATTTAATCGTCATGGACGGCGTTATTACTTTTGTAGATCGCGGACCTATGGAAGGAACTCGAGTTGAAGGGAATGTTTTCGTTGCAGGCACAGACAAAATTGCACTCGACGCTGTAGGAGTAGCGATATTGAGAACATTGGGAACTACACCAGAGGTTACTAAAGGCTCGATTTTTGAACAAGATCAAATTAAAAGAGCCGTTGAATTAGGTTTAGGTGTTACATCACCCTTGGATATTGAATTTTTAACTGATTCTGAAGAAAGTGAGAAGTTGGTTTCTCAGATAAAAGAGAAATTGGCACAATAGACCAGGTTTCGAATGAAAAACAAAAAAAAGAAAAAAAATTGAATTTAACCTCTTTGTTTCATACAGCAGTATATCCCTAGGATTAAATAGATTGCTACGAGAATAGTATTGACTATTGTATTCGTAAGGGCCATGGCGGGTAAAGTTAACAGCGCCAATTCAAAAATATTAATAATTGTTACCATTAATAACCACATCACGGCTAACTCATAAAGTAGTTTTATTTCTTCCCATTCCTTTTTAAAATAAGCCATAAGTGAAGCCAAGCCAAGAACTAAAAGAGTACCTCCAAATAACCTAAAGTAAATAGGGTCATTAAATGGCCACTGAGTTAAATCGTATATGTAAATATCGGGAATCACCAAATATAGAAAGGCAAAAATAAAACCTGCCAATACATCCAAAAGCAAGGAAATTTTGGTTAGTTTTTGAATTTCAGTCATTATATCATTCCTCTTCGTGTTAATTTTGATTAATTTACATTAGATTTCAATCATATAGTAAATTTACAAAACTGTAGAATTTTTAAGAATTTATAAAGATTTCTTGTTTTTACTTTTTAAAAACAGAGTAGAGAAATATCTTTTTAAATCTTTTAATTTAACAAAAAATGCTGGAACAGTTTCCTTATATTTTTTGTATTCTCCCCCAAATCTTTGAATCAGTTCTTTTTCTTCAACATTATAGAGGTGAATGTTTATTCCTACTAAAAAAAGTAAAAAATAGATAACGGAATAAATGGAGAATCTAAAAAAAATACTTCCTATACTAATTAACATTAAACCATGATAGGTTGGGTGACGCAATATTGAATAGATTGCGTGATTTTGGAGCGTAGATTCTTCGGGGTAAAATACGTAAAGCAACGCCATGTTGTCAATGCCAAAGAAATTTAAAGCTTTAAAAACAACAATAAGTCCTAATCCGACGAATAATATTGATAAGAATAATCTGATATAAAGAACATAAAATGGAAAACTCAATAGTAGTTCAGAAATAGGAACTCCTAAATATCGGCTTAAGGTATCTTCAATTCTGTATGGAGCAATCAGATCAGTTGAGAAGAAACTATGAGCTATAACAGAAAAAAGCATTGGAATCCCTATTACTACAAATTTAAATGCTTTTTGATAAGCTTTTTTCCCATATTTAGATAAGTACTTGTCTCGAATCCTCCAAAACTTACTTACTACCGAAAAACCAATAGATATTACAATTAAAGATCCAATAATGGGAGTTAAAGGAGCTATCACCCGTAAAATATCTATACTTCTAAAAATTCGGGGTATAGAATCTAGAACTGATTGGAACAATAACGATGTTACAAAAACGATGATTGCAATTACCACAAATACTCGTATTTTCCTACCTTGGTAATCCGGTAATTTTTTTCTAAGCTGATCTATTCCTTTCATTTAATGAATTACACTGACCTGTGAATATTTTTTTTATTCAACAATATAATTTTTCTCTTTCTTAAACAATAAAATTTTATTCTTTTACATTAAAATTAAAGTGTAAATCATAGTATATCCTAAAATAATGATAAAGTGAAGCGTAGCGAAAAGAGAACCATTTTTGAGTAAACGCTTGTAATCTAGATTCACCACCTTGTGTTTTTTTGCCAACGAGAGGGTGAGAAGATCACATGCAGAACCTTGCGGTAAAAAGTTACCAGCCATATTAACTCCGCCTATGAAGGCTATGATGATCGGATTGGGAAAGAATCCTTTTCCTACGATAGTAGAAAAAATCGGGAGGAGGATAATGGTAACAGGCGTCCCCGCAAGAATTGCAGACAAGAAAGATGAAATGCCTAAAGTTATCAGTACGGCCAGAAAAATGTTATCGTTTACCGCGCTAAGAAGCCCAGTAGAGATTAACTCCGATAAGCCAAAAAATGATAAAGAATTCGAAAGAATGAACAAAACTGCAAAGACAATGATGATTTTCCACTCGATTTCGTTCTTAAGATCAGAGAAATTAGACTTTTTTGAGTGAATAAGCAAAAAAATTGCCGCAGATACGATCGCAACAAGTGCGGGATTAAATCCTAAAATCATTAACGCAAAAGTGGCTAGAATTACGATAACTGTCGTAAAAAAATAGAATTTATTTTCTATAACAATTCCAGGGTCGAGCACTGATAAAAGAATCTTTTTATTTTTTTCCGTTGGTTGTTCTTCCTTCCTTATTATAAACCAATCCATTAAAAATATGGTAGAAATTAGCGCTATCAGGTATAAAATACCCATATTGGCAAGATACTCGCCAAAACCCCACCCAAATTCCTCGCCGATTATCAAATTTTTTAAACTTGATACAGGTGTCAGAATTGCGCCAATGTTTATTGTGATGGTCATCCCCATCATATAACTCCCAGCAGGGATCTCTAAAGCTCGACACGTCCTGAAGATGAGAGGGACTAATATCAATGAAAGGGTTAAGTCTTCTATAAAAGCAACTAAGGTGCCCGTAAACAAGCAAATCATATAAAAAAACAACCGATTGTCTCCTTTCGTAATATGGATTAATTTGATTGCCACATAATCTAAAACACGGTTACGAGTAGCAAAATGGATAATTATTTGCATGGCGAATATGAAGATCAACGCGTTAAAATTGATGAAACCAACGATTTCTGCCTCTGAAACGCCGCCAAATGTGAGCATTGAAACCACCGCGATGGCTCCTATGATTAGAGCAATTGGAAAATAATCGATCTTTTGTTGAGAAAAAAACGCCATCAAAATGGCAAATAAAACCAAGATCAATATTATTGCTGGTAGGTTCATTCAATAAAAAGAAATGGTTTCTATTTTAAAAAGTATCACTTGGATTCAGAAATTGGATTACTTCAAGGATTTTTTCTTTTAATATCAATTTAGTGATAAAATATTTAAAATCGAAATGTATTATGTCCTATAACAATTAGAATTCTATTTTTATAGGGTTTAATATCCAAGAATATATTTTAGAAAAAAATACAATACCCTTTTTCTATATGGATTGGTTAGTTCACTAGAAATACCATCAGACCAAGAACAAAGTAGTAGAGTTCATATGGAGTGACTCCAAATCTTTCGAGTATACCCCTGTATTTACCTGCGGCAAAGATTCCTGATATAATTATAAGAATTAATGAAACTATAGCCGATATTAGTGAAAACATAGCAAAAGCACTCCAGACTACTACTAGCTGTAATCGAAGCCAGAGAAACACCATCCCAGCAATTGTTAGTACTCCCGATGCAATTACAAGGATTATGTGCATTTTTCCCCTGTAAGTCTTTATTTCACCACCAACATCAAGAGGGAAAAAGAAAGCAACGAGCACTCCTAAGATTGAACTAATAATTAATAGAATAGGCCCTACAATTGAACCTCCCACATCGTTTAAGCCATCATGTAATCCAAGATAAAAAATAAACAGCAGAACGCTAGAAATACTTATAAATATATGCGCTAAGCGTCTGTTAGGGGCGCCGATTGCAAAAAGCGAACTAATGTCGTCTCGAATATGACTGTACTCCGAATCCAAACTGCCAACATATATCCACATCACCGTATACAAGATTGGACTAAGCATCCCACAAACTGCTAATATTTGAAATATTATCATAATTCTTTATTTTTGTGTTTTAAAAATAAACTTTGCCATTTCTAATGATTATAGAAGCTTCACTGATCAAGTTTTATAATTTCTTAAATTGATGAGAATGCGGTCTGTTGCCCATTATATTTGAAGTTCTCATCGGAGGATGGCTATTGTTCTTTTCATAAAAGGAGATAATGTTTAATTTCTATACTATATTTTACTAAAAAACTAAAAAAATATTAAATAAAGAGAAATATTTATGAAAGCAATTGTATACGAAGAATATGGACCACCGGAAGTTCTAAAACTCAAAGAGGTAGAAAAACCTACTCCCAAGGATAATGAAATTCTGATAAAAATATATGCGACAACAGTGCATCGGGGGGACTCTAGAATGCGGAGTTTCGATGTTCCTCGTGGGATGCGGCTCATCGCAGGAATAGCTCTTGGTTTCAAAAAACCAAAAAAGCCTATACTGGGGATGGAGTTAGCCGGGGAAATTGAATCAGTAGGCAAAGATGTAAAGCTGTTTAAGAAAGGTGACCAGGTATTTGCATCTACCTACGGGGTGAAATTTGGTGGTTATGCTGAGTACAAATGTATGCCTGAAGACGGGATACTAGCACTAAAACCGACCAATATGACCTATGAGGAGGCTGCCGCCGGACTTTCTACTGGGGCAATAATGGCATTAAAGTTTCTTAGAAAAGGAAATATCCAGAATGAACAAAAAGTTCTTATCTACGGTGCTTCTGGAAGCGTAGGTACTTATGCGGTACAGCTTGCCAAGTACTATGGGGCAGAGGTTACCGGAGTATGCAGCACCACGAATTTAGAATTGGTGAAATCTCTGGGAGCTGATAAGGTAATCGATTACACGAAAGAAGATTATACCCAAAGCGGTGAGACCTATGATGTTATATTTGATGCCGTTGGAAAAATCTCGAAATCAAATCGTAAGAAAGCACTAACTCCGAAGGGGACATTCATGTCAGTTCATGATAGGGTAAGCGGCGAAAAGGCTGAGGATCTAATTTACCTCAAGGAGCTTGTTGAGGCGGGAAAGCTAAAATCGGTCATAGATAGACGCTATACTATGGAACAGATCGTTGAGGCTCATACCTATGTTGATAAAGGACATAAAAAGGGACAAGTAGTCATAACTGTGCTACCTATTTAGATGACGATAATCGAAGTAAGACAACCATGGGGGGAGCATTTATGAAAGCGATTGTATGGACAAAATACGGACCTCCGGAAGTTCTTCAGCTCCAAGA
>JAGXNS010000076.1 GCA_019894855.1 Promethearchaeota archaeon | reverse complement strand
AAACAGACAGAATAGAAGGACGAATTGAAATAACCAGTGTTGAAATCCCTGGAGCTGGGCTTCCATAGAGAAAATGTGTAATAAAAAGTCAAAAATCTAAATTAGATAGGAATTATTAATATTATATAGTTGGATGTGGACTCTCTCAAAATATAAGCAAAAAATTAAAAGAAAACACTCGATTTCCTAATTATTATTATGAGTCAATGGTGGATTTTTTAATAAGAACTTTTATCAATTGGTAGGTCATTTTTATTAGATATGAGCAATCCCGAATTTTTAGGAACAGAAATCTTTCTAGAAGGTTTAAAATTTCCCGAAGGTCTCCGCTGGCATGACGAAAAATTGTGGTTTTCCGATATGCTTACGAGAAAAGTAATGACAGTAGATCTACAAAGGAATGTCGAGACTATCATCAAAATGGATGATTCACCTTCTGGTTTAGGGTGGCTCCCCGATGATACATTGTTAATAGTCTCAACGGTTGATGAGCGATTAATGCGACTCGGTCCTGATGGTTTAAAAGAGGTTGCAGATTTAAGCTCATTAGCTACTTATAGATGCAACGACATGGTTGTAGACAAGAAAGGAAGAGCGTATGTTGGAAACTGTGGGTTCGACTTTCAAACTGAGCAGCTCAAACCAGCGGAAATTATCCTAGTAACACCAGAGGGAAAAGCTCAAATTGTTGCTGAAAACTTAGCATTTCCAAATGGCACCATTATTACTCCAGACGATAAAACTCTTATAGTCGCCGAAACTTTTGGAAGTAAATTGACCGCTTTTGATATTTTGAAGGATGGATTACTGGAGGAACGACGAATCTGGGCAAATTTAAACTCCATGAATCCTGATGGAATCTGTCTTGATGCAGAAGGAGGAATTTGGATTGCATCGCCCGGTAGCGGTAAAGTCTTTCGAGTTCTTGAAGGTGGGAAAGTGACTCATGAAATTAAGGTTTCAAGTCAGGCTTATGCATGCATGTTAGGCGGTATTGACCGATGTTCTCTCTTTATAGCCACATCTACAGCCCTTGACCAAACAGACAGAATAGAAGGACGAATTGAAATAACCAGTGTTGAAATCCCTGGAGCTGGGCTTCCATAGAGAAAATGTATACTAAATATTTGATAAATCCGTCGAAAATGAATATATTAAAGAAGAACTTAAATGGGCAATAAACCGAATTGATCTAGTCGGATGTGGACTCTCTCAAAATATTAAACAAAAATTAAAAGAAAAATAGAAAGAAAAAATAAATTTAATTGATTGATTGGTTTACATCATTCCCGGAGGCATGCCACCCATACCGCCCATACCGCCCATACCTCCCATTCCCGGAGGCATGCCACCCATACCACCTGGACCACCAGGAGGCATAGCGCTTTTCGCACCTGCGATAACATCGTCAATTCGTAAAATCATTGAAGCCGCTTCGGTAGAGCTTTTAATCGCTTGAATTTTGACTACGGTTGGTTCGACTACGCCTACAGCCAACATGTCGTTAATTACTTCTCCAGTTTCTAGGTTGTGTCCTGCAAACTTGTTTCCTGCTTGATGTGCTGCTCTTAATTTCATTAACACGTCAATCTGGTCTAATCCTGCGTTTTCTGCGAGCGTTTTAGGGATGATATCAAGACTATCGGCAAAAACTTCGACTGCGAGTTGCTCTCGACCTCCGAGAGTTTGAGCGTATTTTCTTAATTGAATTGCAGTTTCGATTTCTGGAGCTCCTCCACCACCGACAATTTTCTGGTCTTCGACCACATTTCGTACTACGCATAAAGCGTCGTGAATAGCTCTATCGACTTCGTCTATGATAAGTTCAGTTCCACCTCTAATTAGAATTACGACTGATTTAGGATCTTTACATTCTTCTACAAAAATCCAGCTATCGTTCATAATTTTGCGTTCTTCAACTAAACCAGCAAAACCGAGTCTTTCTTCTGTTATATCGTCGAGATTGGTGAAGATCATTCCGCCAGTAGCTTTAGCAAGCTTTTCTATATCAGATTTTTTGACACGTCTAATAGCCATTACTCCAGCTTTTGTTAAGAAATGCTGTGCCATATCATCGATTCCTTTTTGGCAAACTACGACATTTGCTCCTGAATTCACAATTTTATCGACCATGGTTCTAAGCATGCGTTCTTCTTCATCTAGGAATTGTTGAATTTGATCTGGGCTTGTAATTTGAAGTTTAGCGTCAAACTCAGTTTTTTCAATTTCTATAGCGCTCTGTAATAAGAGTACCTTAGCGTCTTTAACGATTTTAGGCATTCCGGGGCTGACAACTTCTTTATCCAAAATGATACCTTTGATAAGGGAAGTTTCGTCAATTGACTCTCCCTCCTTTTTTTGGATTTGAACTTTTTCGATATCAGCAACCCATTTACCGTTTTCGTCTTTTTCGGCTATTGCTTTTATTGCACCGATACAAATGTCTGCTAGCATCTCTTTTGATTCAGAAACAAGTTTAGAAGACATGCAAGTCGTTGCAGCGTTCTTTAACCCTACAGCATCGTCAATTCCGCTTTTTATTGACATTCCCTCTAAAATTTCAATTGCTTTCTCAGAAGCTTTTCGGAATCCCTCAGTAATAACTGTTGGGTGAATCTTTTGTTGTAAAAGCTTTTCTGCGCGTTTTAATAGTTCGCCAGCAAGTATTACAGCAGACGTTGTACCATCGCCTACTTCTGAGTCTTGAGTTTTAGCAACTTCGACCATCATTTTAGCTGCTGGGTGTTGAACATCGATTTCTTTTAGGATTGTTGCCCCATCGTTTGTAATAACAACGTCGCCGAATTGATCGACGAGCATTTTATCCATTCCACGAGGTCCTAGTGATGTTCGCACCGCTTCAGCGATAACTTTTGCCGCAGCAATATTATTTTCCATCGCGTCTTTTCCACGAGTTCTTTGGGTCCCTTCCCTCATAATCAGGATAGGTTGACCGCCTAATTGTGCCATATTAAATTCACACTATTTTGTTTTTTTAAAATAATTATTAATTATATAATGATCTCTAAGTCATAAAATTAAAAAAGTTTACGGAAATTATACTTTTTGAATTGTGAAGGGGTAAGCCTATAAAATATTAGGAGTAGGAATTGATTTTTATGAGAAATAGATGTTTTTTTTCCTTTATTTTTGAAGGTCTCTTTTCTTGAGTCTCAAATCTTTAGATCTGCATCTACGGCATTTTTTAGCTTTGAGGGGGTTTAATGCCCCACACTTACGGCACACCGTTTTCATTAACAAGTGGTGTCTAGCTATTTTTCTTTTGTAGGGGTCATCAATGGGCATAACATAATCTCCTTTGCTATCAATCGTTATTGCGTGTTTTTTAATTCTTTAAGTGTTTTTCTTTTTTAACTTATTTTAGTAGTAATACAAGTTTCAACTAAAGAATAAATTGAAAAACAATTGAAAGCTAAAAAATTTTTTGATAGGAGGATAGAAATATAGAGAAATAAAGTAAAAATTAAAATTTTATAAATAATTTTATGATTAAACTTAAAGTAAGTAAAAATTCATAGTTAATTGAAAGAATATGCCGAAAGAGATATTTGACGAGGAGAAGTTCTTAGAATTATCA
This sequence comes from Promethearchaeota archaeon, assembly GCA_019894855.1. GTDB lineage: Archaea > Asgardarchaeota > Lokiarchaeia > Sigyniarchaeales > SOKP01 > SOKP01. Next base: position 7,429 of record JAGXNS010000076.1, on the reverse strand, counting down.
GAACTTGCGATCCACTGTCGCGTTAAAAGAGTTAAAGACGTTGTAAAGTTGAAACTAAGGACAAAGAAGCATCTTTACACGTATAAAACTGACCCTACAACTGCTGATAGATTAGTTAGAGGGTTAAGTTGTGATATTATCGAGTTATAAATGGCTACTAATTGATTTAATGGTATTAAATAGATGAAAGATCTTCCTGCGTGCAAAACATGTGTAAATTCCGGATTTTTATGTTCTAGTTGCCAAGAAAAACTAGATACCGCAGTTCTTACTCAATTTGAGTTAGATTTAGCTAAGGATTTGCTTGTTTTGGAGGAGGAAGAACAGTTTAGTTTTTTAAAAAATATATCTTTTTATAAGGCAATTGATTTCGAAGATGTAGTAATTTTTGTAATCGGTAAAAAAGATAAGCTTAAAATAACTCAGAAACTTATTAACTGGTTAAAAGAAACGTACGAAATGGACGAATTAATTTTAATCGAGCAAACTAAAAATCCTAGAGCTGTGTTAGAAAATTTGATAGCACCGAATAAATTAATTTCTTTAAACGAGATATTTTTAGCGACAGGAGATATTGAATTTAAAGGAGTTTTGAATAAGAGTGAACAAAATGCGATCTTATTTACTAAAGAGGAGCTTGAAGAATTAATTCTTGAACTCACCGGTAATACTATTCGCATTGAATTTCAATAGTTTTTAGAACTTTATATCTTAATTTCTTATTTAAACAGGTTTAAAGAATTGTGAATGAATATAAACAAGTTATTTTAATAAGAACCGATTTGAAGATGGGCACCGGTAAGAAATGTGCGCAATCGTGTCACGCTTCAGTTTCCTCAGCAGACATTGTCAGAGTAAAAAATAAAGATGTTTGGAAGAAATGGAAAAACGCTGGACAGAAGAAAGTGGTACTGAAAGTTTCTAGCACAGAGGATTTAGGTGAAATTATTCAAAAATTAGGCAAAGCCAATATCCCCTACTTTTTAGTTAAAGACGCGGGATTGACGCAGTTATCCCCTGGGACAACGACAGCGTTAGGAATTGGACCTGCATTATCACCTACATTGGATAAAATCACTGGGGAATTGAAACTACTTTAATTTATTATTTATAGGCTGGATGAATTGGACGAAGAAAATATTACTCCCATAGGATCTAAAAACCACAGCAAGAAAAAAATTGAAAAAATTGTTGGAATCGAAGTTTTTTCTTCTTCAGGATATGAGGGTATTCAAGCTAGAATTAAAAAACGTTATAAAGATTTTATTGTCCGGGAAATAACCTATTCGGGAAGAGTTCTTGAAATAAAAGAGGATTTTGGCCCAACTTATTTTTCTGAAGATAGTAAAGATAGTTATACACTTTTCAATTTAATAAAAGTTAATAAGGATACATTTGAAGCAATAAGATTAATTAGCAAAGCCTTAGGTATTCCACCAAAATCAATAGGATATGCCGGATTAAAAGATAAACGATCTATAAGCGTTCAAATGGCTTCCATTCGAGGTAATTATGTTGAAAAATTGAAGAACTTAAAGTTGAAAGATATTTACATTAGGAACATATATCCTTCAAAGAATCCTATTAAATTGGGATACAACTGGGGGAACCAGTTTGTTATAACTTTAAGGGACATCAAACACATGCCTGATCAAATAAAAAAAATAAACACATTATTTAGTTATCTCCGTGAGCACGGTTTTCCAAACTATTACGGACTTCAGCGATTTGGTACTTTTAGACCGAATTCTCACATAATCGGGAGGTTCGTTTTAGAAAGTCAGTTTAAGAAGGCTTACGAGGAATTTGTGATAAAAGATTATCCCACAGAATTACCTCAGTCTCAAAAAGTAAGGGCGGAATTAGCAAAGACGGGCGATCTAGAAAAAGCACTCAACTCTTTTCCTATGGGTCTTGGGTATGAGAGAACTATGATCAAATACTTATTAGATAATCCCGGTGATTTTGAGGGTGCTATTCACCAACTACCAAAGTATCTTATCAAATTACTTATTAGTTCGTTTCAATCTTACTTGTTCAATAAAATGGTGTCGTTACGTGTTCAGCAAGGGAATTCTTTACATAATCCAGTAAAAGGTGATGTCATTTGTATACTAGACGAAGAAAATGGAAATATCACACAAATAAAACACACATACGGTGGGTACTACGATGATTATCTACAGGAGGCGAGAAAACTGAATCGCGCAAAAATAGTAGCCCCATTAGTGGGATATAATACAGATCTTGACGATTTTCCTTACATGAAAACCTTATTTTTAGAGATAATTAAGAACGATCGCATCTCTTTAAATCTTTTCCAAAATAAACTGTTAGAAATATATGAATTTAAGGGTTCTTTTAGACCGCTAATAGTAAAACCTGTAGGTTTAAAAAACCTCGAATATGCTATTGACGATCTTTTCCCAGATAGATACAAGATGAAAATAGAATTTTCTCTTCAGAAAGGCTCTTATGCTACATTACTTCTACGTGAAATAGTAAAATAAGTTATTAGGAAATAACTACTTCGTAATCTTGAATGGTTTCAATACCAAGAATATCGTTTACTTTTATAGAAATTTTGTGTTTCCCTTTCTCCTCGTAGTTATATGGAATTGATGTTAAATTCAATTTACGATTTTTTAGCGTTCGATATGAAATCCAAGCCGTGGTAAAACTATGTTCTTGGTGGTTAAAATCAATAGACCAGCTATCAATCCAGTCTGAGAAATTATGTATTCTATTTTTTACGCTATTTTTAATTAAATTTAAACTTGAAATTTTATAATCTATTAATTCAACAGTTATCTTTGAGTCTTCTTCTGATATATTAACAACGAATTTGATACTTTGGTTTAAAGAAATAGTATCCTTCTTTTGTATATTCTCAACCAGGAAATCTTTGTATGCGTTTATGGTTTGCAAATATCCGTTCTGTCTCATAATTTTGAAGGGCTGAGATTGCCTTTCATATTTTTTTTTCCAATCTATCATATCATTGCTATTCCACACATCAAGTATTCTCTTGCGGCTAATGTTTACAGCTTGTTTTGCGATGTCTGAACCAATCCACTTCCTACCAAGTTTTTCTGCTACGGCTAAAGATGTTCCAGTACCGCAGAAAAAATCAGCTACAATATCGTCTTTATTTGTAGATGCGAGTATAATTCTCTTCAAAAGCCGTTCGGGTTTTTGGGTAGAAAATGCTTGATATTCCAATGTATTTGCTCTAATATAAGGAATATCAGTCCAAACATCACGAGGAAAGATACCTTTATTGGTGACATAAACTTTTTGCGAAAGTTTTTTACCATTGTGACTTCCACCTCTATAGTAGAATGTTCCTTTATCGTCTTCTTTCAATGCAAACTTAACTCGATCAGAATATTCCATGTAGATTCCAGGATCGTCGTTGAAAGTATATTCATTTGATTTAGTATAAAATAATATAGAGTCAAAGGATCGTATAAAAAATCTTCTTGTTTTCGCTGATGCGGCGGGATAAGCCCAAACGATCTCGTTTCTAAAATTTTCTTTTCCAAAAATCTCGTCCAATATTACTTTAATGTAATGCGAAACATGCCAATCTAAATGAACATAAATACTTCCATTTTCAGAAAGAAGATTCTTCATTAGCACTAATCTATCGTAAAGAAAATCAATATACTCGTCAATTCCTCCAATCCATATATCGGAGTATGCTTTCTTACTCTCGAATGAGTTATTCTCTCCGATAAATGTTTTTGACTCAAAATTACTCCCTGTTGCATATGGAGGATCGATATATATAAGATTAATCTTGTTTGAAAACTTATGATTCAACACTTCCATGATACTTTTATTTTCGCCCCAAATTAATAAGTTTTTCCAAGTGGTAGAACCTTTTTCTTGTTTCTGGTTCCTTGATCGCTTGTTTTTTGATATATCATTATCAGAAACAAGACTACTTATGATAGGATTTATTATTAACTCGCAGACCTGGAATTCATTCTGAGAATAATTTGATTTTTGAGGGTGATTTTCATCTTTTTTTTCCCAATATAGTTTTGGCATTATTAATCGTAATTAAGATGGCAAAAAATTTATTCTTATTTTCCTTTTCAAATATAATTTTAAGTAATTAATAGTCAAACACGAAACCATGTTAACCGAAGAGATGGACGGATGGAGAAAAACTCACTATACCAAAGATGTTACTTTGGATTTAGTCGAGAAAGAAGTAATTTTAGGTGGTTGGGTTAGAAACTATCGTGACTTAGGTGGTTTGAGGTTTATAACGCTTCAAGATGTTTATGGAGAACGTCAAATTACCTTGAAAAAAGGTATAGTATCTGATGAAATTTTCGAAAAAGCTAAAGTAGGATATCAATATTGCCTTATGGTAAAAGGAACTGTTAAAAGCTTTGAAAAAGCTCCTGGTGGCATTGAAATTATCCCTACCGAAATTAAGATTTTAAACAAAACTCCTGAAAAATTGCCAATCGATATGACGGGAGAAACCACTACTGAATTAGATTTAAGGCTAAATAATAGAGCGTTAGACCTTAGATCAGTAAGAAATCAAGCGGTTTTTGCTATTAGAGGGGAAATTCTAAATTCTGCGAGAAGTTTTTTGCATGATCACGATTTTAAAGAGATTTACACACCTAAAATTATTGGTTCAGCTACTGAAGGTGGAACAGAACTATTTCCAATCATGTATTTTGATAGAGAAGCTTTTCTTACTCAATCTGCCCAATTATATAAAGAACAATTGAGCGGTGTGTATGAGAGAGTATTTGAGATAGGTCCAAGCTTTAGAGCTGAGAAAAGTCATACAAAACGCCATTTATGTGAAATAGTGCAGTTGGATATGGAAATTGCTTTCGCTAATATGAAGGATGTTTTAGAGATATTAGAAGAATTAGTTCGAAATGTTATTATCGGCGTTCGAGACAAACAGATGTCTGCTTTAAAGCTATTAGGTATGGAAGACAAGACAGTCGTCCCAGAAATCCCGTTTCCAAGATATACCTATGAGGAATTACTTGATCTATTAAATACTAAACTTAATTTAAAGATAGAGTGGGGAGAAGATTTATCAACGGAAGCTAATAGAAAACTCGGCCGAGAAATACCCGGTTATTACTATATAACTCACTGGCCGATGGCAATAAAACCTTTTTACATTATGCCATCAAAAAATCCAAAATTTAGTGAATCATTTGATTTACAAAAGGGTTGGCTAGAATTGAGCTCTGGTGGTACAAGAGTCCATAACAAGGTACATTTAGTACAGGCACTCGAAGACAAAGGACTTAATCCGCTTGCTTTTGAATCCCATCTTAGAACTTTTGATTTTGGAATGCCTCCTCATGCTGGTTTTGGCTTAGGAATAGCTAGATGGCTAACAGTTTTATGTGGATTGGATGATATTAGAGAAGCGGTTATGTACCCTAGAACTCCTGAAAGATTGACCCCTTAATCTAATTGAATATTTATAATAAATAATTTTACAAGATCATGGATGATAATTGTATTGAATCTTATAAAAAAGCAGGTAAAGCAGTAAAGGCTGCTAAAGAATTAGCCCAAAATTTAATTAAACCCGGAGTGACTTTTTTAGAAATTGCGAATAAATGTGAAGAAGAAATTACCAATAAAGGCTGCGAATTATCATTTCCAATAAATATGTCACTTGATAATCACGCTGCCCATTATAGCCCAACACTTGACGATCCAACGGTTGTACCTGATAAAGGATTGTTAAAAATAGATTTAGGCTCTCATAGTGATGGATATATCGCTGATTCAGCAATCACTATTAATATAAGCAATGATCCTGAACTGCAAAACTATATTGATGCGGCTACAGAAGCACTTGATGCTGCAATTAAACTTTTTAAGCCTGGAACAAAATTATATGAAATTGGAGAAGCGATTGCTGAAAAAATACTTAACCGAGGGTTGAGGCCTATCACTAATCTTGGCGGTCACGAGTTGAAACGTTATAATCTGCATGCAGGCCCATTTGTTCCTAACTACAAAGATTTAAGTCACAAAAAAGTTATACAACCTGGTGAAGTTTACGCTTGTGAACCTTTTGCTACTTCTGGTATAGGACTAGTAGTCAACGGTGAGACATCTTATATTTATCGTTTTGCTAAGAAAGTCAGAAAAAACCTCCCATATGACGAATTAAACTACATGAATAAAATAGAAAAACTTACTAATTCCTTACCATTCTCGCCACGTTTAATCGAAAAACATAACATCATCCCAAAAAACAAAATCCAAAAAGTCATTAACGTCTTTATAAAAAAAGGAATATTAGATCATTATCCTCTTTTAATAGAAAAGACTGGCGCTCCAGTTGCTCAACAAGAGCATACAATACTAATAGATCTAGATGGAAATTCAATTGTCACCACTTAATACAAAATTTATGGAAAATCTCACAATTGTTATTCTTTGTGCAGGTGAAGGGAAACGCGCTAAAGGAATTGCGGATGATATCCCGAAGCCATTAATAAAAGTTGAATCATTTAAGAATCAATCTATTCTTACAATTCTAATTTCACAATTATATAGATTTGGCATTAAACCAATTGTAATAGTAACTGGATATTTAGGTAAGCAAATTGAGAAAGAAATTATCTCTTCTAAAGCAAAAAACCCACACATAAGCGAGACGATAATAATCAACAGCGCTGGAAATCGATATAAGTTAGGTCCTTTGCATTCTTTTCTGAGTATTACCAGTAATAAACGAGTTTTTAAAACCAATGAACTTTTTCTAGTTATTCCGGGAGACACTATTTTTGACTACAAACTAATTGAAGAAATTTTAAATTTGGTTAATGAAAATTACACTAAAGTTAACCAGAATTCCATTATTTTTTACAGAAGAACTAGCAAGTTAGCATTAAATAAAGAGATCGAAAAATTAGGACCAATACATAATAAAATGTTATCTTGCGTAAGAACGAAGGAAAAAGGTTCAAAACAGTACGTCTCAGAAATATATCAGAGAAATATAAATACGTATTCAGATGAGGAAGAGTTCAATCAGATTATCCCGATGTTTATTATTACTTATGATTATGCGAAAAATTTTGAAAACCTTGCTAGCAAGATAAAATTAAATAAAATTGCTGATGCTGTAAACTCATCAATCAAAAATGAAACGGAATTTTTGGCATGCGGAGTTAAGTCAAATCTGAATTTCTACGATATTGATACTGCCCTCGACTTAACACTTGTTAATAAGTTTTATAAAAAAAGTGGACAATAGCAGCTCCGATTATCACAGAAAACTTGTTTCAATGGATCATCTTATTTGTTCCAATGAATCGCATCTGGGATCAAAGCCCTATTGACTATAAATCTAATTTTAAACAAGGGCCTTCATGTTTTAATGTCACGTGTAGCAGATAGAAATTTTATT
>JAGXNS010000075.1 GCA_019894855.1 Promethearchaeota archaeon | reverse complement strand
CTTGTATCGTTGGTGAATAGCGATTGTTTTATAACTGATTTATTCCCTGCTACCAAGGCATTAATTTGTTCAGCATACAGATCTGTACCCGCTATATCAGACATTTCTAGAAATTTTTCTTGAAAATTAGATTGTTTTTCGTAATCAACAGCAAATTCTTGACTGTTAAAATTGTTATATAAAGGGAAAAAAATAAAACTTAGGAAGAATATAGCAGTCAATATTTCTTTAGAGTATTTCATAATTTTTCATCTCCTCCTACATCGTTTCCCTATAAATATCTACAATTTTCTTTTTTCTTGATTTATTCAGTAATACCTTCATTCCAATTAGAGTAAAAATTATCGATATGGCAAAAATTACGATCATATCTGTGAATGGAAAAACGGGGATATTAGGTAAACCGCTAGTTAGATTCATAGATACACTTAGAAGTAAACTAGTAACCCACCCTACGATGACACCTACTGTTCCACTACTCAGCATAATAATTAACGACTCTATAGTAAACATTCTACCGATTTCTTTCCCTTTTAAACCCAAGGTTCTAACAATCCCTATTTCTTTTTTTCTTTCAATAATTGTTGAATAAGAAGATGACAGTAATCCAAATAAACAAATGATTACAGTCGCATTCAGGGTCATAGAGAAAAACACGGCAATAATTGTGAAAAATAACTCTTGTTCCGTAATCCTCTGTTGTAAACTTATTATCTCAAAATCAAAAGAATTCTCATTTTCCCGTTTTAGTGTATTCATGATAAACTGTGATGAACTTTGGGCATTCAGACTGAGTTTAATAAATATTTTGTCTAAGTATGGAATTGGGGGAATATCCATAATACTCATATAGGTTTCTTGAGAAATCATAACTCCACCCATATTAGCCGATGCAGCCGATCTTCCAAATTCCCCCATAAAGCCTGGCATGGCTGCTGCTACTCCAATTATTTTAAATTTATAGATCTCAGACTCATCCCCCCTCTGTATTACCATCCGAATAACATCTCCGAGAAGCATATCCATACCTAAAGAAATACCCTCTGATATGATACACGTATAGAAAGTTTGTTCAATAAATAATTGTTCAAAAGACGATGTTATTTCCCCCTGTGTAAATTCCATATATTCGGTGCTGATTGTAGATAAATATACTTCGTCAATGCCGATAAGACTAATTTCTTGTGTTGTCAAACCAGCGTAATCCCCAATCTCTGCTGTAAATTCTTTACCTTCTTCAGAATAAATTTGTGTTAATTGAAAAGGGCTGGCGATTACCGAGGAAATCCTCTCGATGCCATCGATTTTTAACAATTCATCCTCAAAATCGCTTGTTAGGATTCTATTCGGATTTACAGAAAAGCCGTTATCTTGACTTGTTTTAAGTCCATTGACAGAGGTGCTAAGAAAATCACCGCCTTCGCCCCCAAATAAGCTAAAACTTTCCACTTCTTCGGGTTCGAACCACCCCTCTGTTTCTATTACTAAATCTGAGCCCAAATTCAAGTTGGCACTCACTACACTCTCGTTCGCTAAAAAGCTAAATACGCTCGAAGTAAATATTACAAATGAAAAAGTAAATGCAAAAGTTATTATTGTGCTAGAGTTCCTTCTAACATATCTAAATATAAAGATTCTATAGACTGGAGCTAATTTTTTGGTAAATACTTGAAAAAATCTAATAAACATTCTTAAAATTAAAGGCATTAAGGCCAATCCTGCCAATGTCATTCCAATCAAAAATACTAGTAGCAAAGCTATTAACGTTCCTGACATTAACGCAGCATCTCCAGTATTTAATATCCTTGGGATAACAAACAATACAAACGCTCCATTCACGGCCAGAATAACTCCAACGATTAGAAGCTTATAGTTCACCGAAGCTTTTTTTTTAAGTTTATATAACACATCCTCCTTACGATAGGGATGGATAGATTCTATTAATTGGAGCTTCATAACCTTAATAGCTGGCGAGATACTAACAATAAGCCCTACACTTAATCCAATGATGTAAGCAATTATAAAAGACCAAATAGTAGACGAGAAAGTTATATTTCCCGCTAGACCTGGTATAGATTCTGCTACAACAGCTCCTGCTATCGGAAGTACGAGATATTGCGTTAGGAGTTGGGCTAGTATCAGACCTAATATCGTTCCAAAATTGCATAACAACAATCCTTGTACTAAAACGATTATCAAACTGTAACGCTTGGTTGCTCCCAGCGTTCGAAAGATCCCAAATTCTCTTATACGTTCTTCAACAGATGTTTTTAGAATCCCATTAATTAAAACACCAGAAATTAGCATAGAGATCATTGTTACAAATACAAAAATTATCGTCAACCCGACGCTAAACATTTCAGAATAACCTAGAATCTCTAACTTGGGTAAACTTATACTATATTCGTTTAATCCGATTAAAAGCTGAACTTTCCCCGCTAATTTTTTGACTCGATCTTCTGAACCGTCGATATCCCTAGCATCATATAAAAGTTCATCTCCTTTTAATGTTAAAATTAATTCGTTACATTTTCCATTGAATGTTGTGTTACCAAAGGTATCGTAAATGGTATTAATATCAACGACAATCAAGGGTCGGTTTGTATATGTTATAGGCCATTTCAATTGAAAATCAAAAATTCGATTTATGGTAAAATTTTTTACTCTGTAATAGTACGTATCTCCGTGCCATAACCCCATTCTAATTTCAATTATGTCGTTCTCAGCATATTTAATTTCGTCGTTTAGCCCATAATATATAGCACATTGATTCAAAGCTAAATTAGAAATCTCTAGTAATTCGTTAGTATCCGGCTTCAAAAAACTCCCAAATTGAAGTTGGCTTTCTAATTCAAAATCTATCCCCGAAATAATAACGCTTCTCCTTCTATTTTCTAATTCTTGGGTTTCAAAACCCTTAGAATCGTTAACATTTCCCCATAAACTCATTCTAGGAATAAAGGATTCAACTTCGTCGATATCACTACGAATTGTTTCTATTATGGGTTGATAACTGAAATAATTCGACCGATTATCAGGCTCGCCATTATAATGTCTTACGGAAACATTAAAATCTTGTTGACCCGCATCGATACTAAGATAATCAATAAAAGTAACTGCTATAGAATCTGATAAAAATAGAATTAGCGCTAGAAGTCCAATTGAAATTGTAATTCCTAATACCCCAATAAAGGTCCTGGTCTTGTGACGGACGAAATCTTTTAAGGCGTATTTAAATACTATTTTTATGTTAGTCATTCGAATTAAAACGTACTTTTATAATAAAATAGATGAATTATTTCAATCTAAAATCAATTCTTCTCCCGAAATTTGTCCCTTAATATTATTTTCTTCTAAAAGTTCATCCAAAATATCGTTAAAATGTTCTGGTAGGTTTGAAACAATCGGAATTGGGACGCTATTTTTAATATCACTCACTTTTATATTGGTTTTACCTTGATTCGCATAGAGATATCTAAATATCATACTCTTACATTTTTCTTTATTAATTTCAGCGTCTTGTTTCCTTCGTAACTGCATAATTTCTGTTTCTTTTAGACCTCCAATTTTCCCCTCGTGAGTTAATTTTCCATCTCTCATGTGATAAACTTTACTAGCGAATTCAGAAACCGCAGCATCGTGAGATACCGATATAAAAGTTGCTCCTTTTTTATTTAGATCTCTAATAAGGTTCAAAATCATAATACCGGTCTTGGAGTCTAAGTCACCTGTTGGTTCGTCGAGAATTACTATGGCTGGATCGTTAGCAAATGCTCTAGCAATTGCAACTCTTTGTTGTTCCCCACCGCTTAATTCTGATGGTGTATGGTGAGAACGCTCATCCAACCCTACCAGACTTAGTAAATCCATTGCTTTTTTTCTCTTACCTCTTTTACTTAACTTTCCGGAAAAATGTAAAGGGACCATCACATTTTCTAAAGCTGTCATTTGCGGTAGTAAATTATAAAATTGAAATACAAAGCCAATTCTTTCTCTTCTTATTTCTGCTAAGTCGTTGTCATTAAGCATAGAGATATTACGTCCTTCCAAGAAAATTTTTCCTCTCGTAGGAGTATCCAATCCGCCTATTAGGTTCAAAAGTGTTGTTTTGCCACTTCCTGAAGGACCCATTATATCTATAAAATTGCCTTTATCAATCGTTAAATCAACGCCGCGAAGAGCCGCCACGGCTGTGGTTCCAAGCAAATAAGTTTTGTGCAAGTTCTCAACCACAATTAAATGATCATAATCTCTTCCCACTTCTTTTTCTTGTTTTAATTCCAATTTGATTTTCTTTCTTTCTTCACGAGAGAGGGAAAGTGATTCCAATTTCTGCTTTTTCAATGTATTTTTTTGTTTTTTAATTTGCCATTTTCGAAATTCTTTACTTTCTCTTCCCTTCCATATCGCAAGTTTTCCCGTTTCGTTTTCGTATTCATCCATTTCCTCAGTTTTTTTAATAATTCTTCCTTCAGACATTAAGTTTAACCCTTTTTTGAGTATAGAAATATAAATTATAGAACAAATACTAAGATAATCATTACTGCAATAGGTTTAGAAGTATTAGGAATGTTTTAAACATTAAGATTCTATTATATTCGAACATCCAATAAAAATAATTTTAAATCTAAAACGATTGAAATAGGAGTGAAATTCATTTTCCTTCTAGGTATTTTAAAATTTTCAAACTAATATTTTTCTCAGCATCTTTATGTGTTTTAAATATATCTGATTTCAAGTTTCTAGGTACTTTAATTAATTCTTTCTGATCATTATCAACAATTTCTGGGTTTTTTGCAATCCAACGAGCATCATCATCTGGACCTAGCCTTTCATAATCTAACTTTATCGTAGGTGTTTCCTTGAATTTATATTGTAAATATTCTAAAAGCTGATTTTTGTATAAATGCGGAGATTCCTTTATTAACGACTCCCAATCAGTTATAAATCGATCAATAATTATTTTTTCAACTACTTGCAAATTATTTCCTGAATCGATAAAAATCGCTCCACATATCGCTTCGAATACATCCCCAAGTATCGAACTGTCTTTTACTCTTTGGTTTTTTGAAGAAAAAATGTATTTCCACATTTCCATTCCCATCGCTATTTTTTGAAACGTTTTATTATCCTCTAAGCGTAGTTTAGTTTTAGTTAAATTGCCAGGATCGATTTCACCTTTAATATAGAGTTTAAAACTAAAGATTAATTTGATTACAGCATCTCCTAGCGTTTCGAGGATTTGATAGGAAGGAATGTTTTTTTCGTTAGCAAATTGGGATGTAGTTAAGGCTTGAAGTAGCAGTTCTGGTTTATTAAAACGATAATTTATAAAATCTTGAAATTGATCGAGTATGTCTTCTGTAATCTTATCCATACTATATAGAATGAAAGGATAAATTTAAAAATTTAAATAAAGTTAGTTAGTATATGGAGCGAGAAAATATATTAAAAACTCTTTCACTTATAGAAGACTTCGAGCAGAAAAATCTTAAAATAGATGAAATTCTTTCAAATTTGCCAATATCTTCTCGTAATGAACTTCTTCAGGAAATAACGCGAGATATTATTGAACAGAATAGTATTATTAAAGAACATGGATTTGCTAATGAAAATACCTGTGATCCAGAATCACCAACTCAAAAAAACTCATCCTTAAATTTAGTAATAGATAATCTCGTTTCAAATATTCAAAAAAATCCTTCCAAGAAAGTGCTCTATTTACGTTTATTCCTTGAAAGATTTCGAGATATTTCTGATCAAGATAAAAATGTTGTTATCCAGTCCATAAAGGATGAAGATTCTAAAGGATTAAAAGAAAAAATATTATCTATTTTAAAGGTATTCAAATTGGAAGGATGAATAGAAAAAATAGATTTTATATTTTATCGAATTTGATTAATTAATCCCATTTGAACTTATCTTACCCTATTCATATTCAAACAGTTTCATTAAAATTAGAGCGTTTTTTATACCTTTTATTTTGATCCGAAAAGTGATGACTTTCCAAATAATTGATCCTAATGAAATATCACCCCCTCCCAAGATGTCTGCAAACACATTGGTTTTTGTTTCAATAAAACCGTCCCAGCCGAGAGCCTTTTTCGATATGCTCGATTTTGGGTTGTTTTCAATGCCCTCAACGTAGATTCTACCCTTTTCTATCACTAAAAGAGCAGCTTGTTTTCCATCTTTGGGGTTTAAAAGAATTTTGATTAAAGAATCCTTATAGTCTTCTTTAAATTGCTCAATTGTGTTCAGAACTTCTACTTCTTTAGCTACAACCTTAGCTATTCCTTTTAACCGCTTCTTTTTTTCTACTTCATTCATAGTTAATCATTTTTTTACATTAATGTAAAATTATATTACCTTAATTTCCTAATTACTTAAATCTAATAATAATAAAATATCTTTAAAATTGTCTTTTTTAAAGTTTAAAACTTAGAAGAAGAATATTTCTAAATCTGAGAATTGTTATCGCTTCGTGAGGTTAATAACTCTCAGCACCACCAGCATCAAAGAATTCTTCAAAAGCTTTTCTATCCTGAGCAGAAATTTTGACACCATTCATTGATTCTTTCACAACTATAGGTGCTGACTCCTTCTCGTCGTGTTTGATCTTTTTAACTATTTTGAAATCATCTGCTTCGGCTTCTAAATCGAATTCTTTATCGCAAGCTTTGCAATATAATTTTTTGTTTTTTGGAAAAATTATATTATCACAATCTGGGCAGAACTTCATGGTTTCGATTATCACCAATTTTTCATTTGTTAATTTTTTAAGTTTACTATTTCTTATGTGTCTTATATAATCTTCTATCGTCAATTAATATGTAAAATAGTTAACATTTATAAATTTAATGGCGTCCAATGAGAGAAGTTGAGTTCAGATATTTAAACTTTTCTTTTACGTTATTATTGTATAACAAATAAAAAGGTTATAAGAGTTTATTTTATGACTATAGATGGTATGAGGTTAAGTGAAATGCTAAGTTAGGATGTTCTCGTTTTGTGGTAAGATTTTTTTGTAATTTTATCTTAATTTTTGTAAATCTATTGGATTCCCTTCTAAACAAATTGTATTTATTTTTTTTAAGTTGTCTAAATCCTTTATTTGAATTATATTATTATGCGTACAACCAAAAAAATATAAATTTGAAAGATTTGCTAACCCCTCAATTTTGTTTATATCATTATAACTCAAATCTAAATCTTCTAAATTCCCTAAGTGTTGGAGATTAGTTATGGCAGAAATTTTGTTTTTTATTAGATTTAAACTCCTTAAATTTATAAGTGAATCAAGCCCATTAATCTCAGAAATCAGATTATCACATAAACACAAATATTTCAATTTTTTTAGTTTGTCTAAATTTTTAATTCTAGAAATCTTATTTTTTTTTAACCAAAGTTCTTCGAGGTTTTGAAGCGTATTTAAACCTTTGAGTTCAGATATTAGGTTCTTTTTTAGCCATAATACCCTTAAGTTTTCTAGATTATCAAGGCCTTTTATTTCAGTAATTTGATTATTATTTAAACATAAAATCTCTAACTTTTTAAGTTTATCTAAGCCATTAATTTGAGATATCTGGTTGTTTGATAAATCTAAAATGTGCAAGTTGGATAATTTTTCGAGGCCTTGTATATTTTCAATATCCTTTATGCCTTTATTTGTTAAGTTTAAGGCGCGATTTTCTATATTAAATTTTTGTCCATTATAGAGGACAAAATTTAGACTTTGTTGGAAATGCATGGATTGATATTGATTTTAGTTACTCTTTTATTTAAACTTATCGTATGTGTTCTCTTTAATTAAGAAACATAAATGCTAAATTTTAAAGTAATAATTAATTATTTTATGAGAGAATATCAATATGAATATAAATGACAGAATTATCATCATGGGTCATCGAGGCGCAAGTAAAATTGCCCCCGAGAATACATTAAAAGCATTTAAAGAAGCAATTCGCTTAAAAGCAGATGCGATTGAGTTTGATGTCCAAGAAACAGTTGAGGGTGAAATTGTTATCATCCACGATTACGATACCCTTAGAATCGCAGGAACTGAAGGTATTGTAGAACAAATGACCCTTAAAGAATTAAAAAAATTGAATTTTGGAAATGGTGAACAAATTCCAACGCTATTGGAATTAATTGAGTTAGCAAAGGATAAAATATCTCTCAATTGTGAAATAAAGGTAGAAGGTATCGCTAAAAAAATTATTCACATTTTCCAAGATGCTGATATTCTTGATTCTACGATAGTTAGTTCATTTTTGCATGAAGAATTGATAAAGATACAAAAAATTGAACCACAGTTAAAATTAGCAACCCTTGTTCCTACTGAGGCAGGAAAATTCTCAGATTGGAATTATAAAAAGAAATTAATTGATTTTACATCTGAGAATAATTACTATGCAATTAATCCACTATATAAACTAGCTGATAAACAATTTATCGAATATGCCCATAAAAAAAACATAAAAGTTTTTCCTTGGACTGTTGATTCTGGAATTGCTATGAAGAAATTAATAAATATGGGGACAGATGGAATCATAACTAATGACATATCTCGTCTTAAAGAAGTTTTGAACCGTAAAGACTAATCCAATTAATAAAATTAAATTACAAATTGATAGGGGATATCATTTTTAGTAAAAAAAAAAAAAATGATTTTTTAGTAATAGGTCATAGAGGAGCTAGTTCAGAAGCACCTGAAAACACATTAAAAGCTTTTGAGAGAGCAATTGAGTTAAATGCGGATTATATTGAATTTGATCTTCAAAAAACTCTCAATAATGAAATTATTATAAGTCATGATACTAATCTTTTAAGGACTGCTGGTATACCAAAATCCTTACGGGATATGTCAATTGAAGAAATTAAAAGAATAAATATTGGGGAAGGGGAACGAATACCTACATTACATGAATTAATGGCAACCACTAAAGGAAAAATTAAACTCGTACCCGAAATTATAGCTCCCGGAATTGTTGATGATTTAATTTACATTTTAAGAGAAGAAAATCTAATTAACACTTCAATCGTTAGTAGTTTTGATATTGCAGAACTATTAAAAGTAAAGGAAATTGAGCCGGGATTAAAAATAGGCTATTTAATTCCTAAAGCTTTAACAAATATTCGAATGATAAAACGATACGTTCAAAGAGCAATAGATAATGAATTACATGCTATCCATCCATATTATCCAATAGTTGATAAAGAGTTTATAGATTTAGCTCATAAAAATGGTCTTAAAGTTAATGTATTTACAGTAAATGAGGAAGACATGATGAGAAAACTAATTAAGTTAGGTGTTGACGGAATTTTTACTGACGATATTGCTTTATTAAATAGAACTTTAGGAAGAACTTATCAATAAAATATTTTAGTCAAATTCTATTATATTTCTTATTGATTTAAACGAATTTTTCTTGGTTTAACAATGTCTTCATTACAAAAATCACCGATTGATTTTAATAGATTGTTCTTTCCAAAAGCTATTGGGATTATAGGAGCAAGCAATAATCCTGCAGGAGGAGGTTTTTTTGTTCGATCAATGAAGGGTAAATTTAAAGGAAAAACCTATTTATTTAATCCAAGATTAGCGGGAAAAACCTTATATGGTCAGATAGTTTACGAATCAATTTTGGAAATTTCTGAACCAATAGATTATGTTATTATTGCGGTTCCTGCACGCTTAGTACCAAAGGTCTTAGATGAGGTAGGTCAAAAGTCAATTCCCTTTTGCACAATTTTCTCTTCAGGATTCCGCGAAGTTGGTAACAAGGATCTAGAAAAAGTAACTCTTGAAACAGCTCGTAAACATAATATTCGTATAATCGGTCCAAATTGTATTGGTGTGTATAACCCTAAAGGTGGGTTATTTTTTGCTTACGAGCAATCCCGTAAGCACGGTAATTTCGGAGGAATTTTTCAATCGGGAGGAATTGCTCAAAACATATCCCAACTCATAGTATCTTATGGTTTATATGCGTCAAAATTCATCTCCATAGGGAATTCCCTCGACCTATCTCCTGTTGAATTTTTAGAATATTTCCTAAATGATGATTATACAAAAATTATTGGCCTGTATATTGAGAATTTAAGGAGTATTGAACAAGGAAGAAAATTTATGGATGTTGTTAAAGAGTGTAATTTAAACCGTAAACCTGTTATTCTTTGGCGGGCAGGATACGGAGAAGCAACGAAAAAAGCGATACTATCTCACACCGGAGGTTTAGCGGGTAACAACGAAATTTGGAAGGCTGTAGGAAAACAAACTGGGAGTTGCATAACAAATAATTCAAATGAACTTGCAGCATTGGCATCTGCTTTTAATTTAACACGTCTACCTAATTCTCGAAATGTTGGCGTGATTGGGATTGGTGGTGGTTCTACAATAGAAGCTATAGATATTTTAGAGAAGTACAACCTAAAAATTCCCCAATTAGCAGAGAAAAGTATCGATAAAATGAAAAGATTCGTCCCCGACGTAAATACTAACTTGTCTAACCCCATAGATTTAGGTGGGATGGGAATTCAACCCAATATCTATTATCGTACAATATTAGCGCTTGATAAAGATCCTAACATCTCATCTATTATTTTCATTAAAGATCCCGAAAGATTTGGAGGATTTTCTGACTTAATGGAAGAATTAGGGTACGGAAAATTAGATCTAAATAAAGAATTTATCCGATACATATCAAAAGCGAAGAGTGTATGCACCAAGCCTATGTATTGCGTCATGCTGAAAATCAATGAGGGATTTGAAGAGTATAAAAGTAGATACAAGTTCAAGTTGAAATTACTTAATCGGAATGTTCCAGTATTTGAATCTTTAGAGCTCGCAGGAACTGTTTTGGATAAACTAAACTCTTATCGTGAATTCTTAATAAAGCACGAAAGATATCCAAAAAGCTAAGAATAAAATGGTATATTAAAGGTTTCATTCGTTAATGTGGCTCGGCTCTATAGGACGCCCGGGGCTTCCTTGATAATAGAATTTACCTGGCTTTCCTCGCCAAT
>JAGXNS010000074.1 GCA_019894855.1 Promethearchaeota archaeon | reverse complement strand
ATCATCGAGTTAGGTGGAGAATGGGCTTTCCCTATCAATGTAAGTATAAATAATACAGCTGCTCATTATACATCTCCAATCAAAGACGACGAACTTACTATTAATGAAGGAGATATTGTGAAAATTGATTTAGGAGTTCATATCGAAGGTTACATTGTTGATACTGCCTTTACAGTAAGTTTTAATGATGAAAAATCCCTTGAAAATATAATTCAAGCAACTGAAGTAGCCCTTGAAGCAGCAAAAATGTTAGCTAAACCCAAAGTCAACACTAGGGAATTAGGAAAAAAAATAGAAGACATCGTTAAAGGATTTAAATTTAACCCAATAAAAGAACTAGGCGGACATCAAATTGAAAGATGGATCGTACACGGTAAAAAACGGTTGCCTGAATTGGGTACCCAAGGTGGGGATGTTATCGAAGAAGGGGAAGTTTTTGCTATAGAAATTTTTGCTTCAACAGGAGAAGGAAGCGTCCATAATACAAATGCTTCCTATATTTATGAATTAAACCCTTACGCAGGAAGAGTTCCGCTGAGGAGAAAAACATCTAAGCAAATTCTAGGACATATCAATAAAAACTACAAAACACTTCCTTTTGCAGAAAGATGGTTAGCTAAAGATTTTAGAATGGGCGTTGTTTTTGGACTCCAAGAATTAATTCAGCAAGGAAAAATTCAAGTTCATTATGTTCTAGCAGAACAGAAGGGAGAGTTTGTCGCTCAGAGCGAAGAAACGATATTGATAACTGAGGATGGATTTAAACAGTTAACTTGATAATAATTTCATATAAATTTATTTAAAATCTTTACAAGTGGTAATAAAGTTAACTCTAGCGGTTTATTCTTCCCTCTTTTTCCCAATGATATAAATCTCAGCTAGATAATCTTTTATTTGTGGATACGAGTTAGAATTTATAGAGGCAAAGCTTCTAAATGCACTTATATCAAATATTTTATTCATATCAGAAGCAGGAAGAGGTTTGAGAAAATAAGAACCCGATTCAACAAAAATTAAATTCTCTTTAACAATTTCTTCTAATCTAGGCAGATTATACATAAATTTATGACCCACCATTTTATCTCTTTCTGATAATTCTAATGATTTACAAATTCCCATGATTTCTCCTAGCAATCGATTTATACTCCATGCATTTGGACAAGTTAAAAATGCAAATCCGTCACCTTTTAAAAGATAATTAACTTTTTTTAAAACATTTACAACCTCTACTTTAGAAATATGTTCTATAAAAGCAGAGCTTACGACTAAGTCAAACTTTTCTTTTGTTTCAAACTCCATTATGTCCGCTTTAACATAATTTATTGTAGGGCTTATAATAACTGGATTTAAATCTACGATAGTAAGATTTTCAGAAATTCTTGAAGTATATTTTCCATCTTTTCCTCCAATATCGATAACTTTTTGAAATTTCTTTTTTTTTCCGTATTCTTGAATCTTATCAATCATTAGATTATTCAAAAATTCTTCCAACATTATACTAATTCCTTAAAACCTATTTTTATATACATTTTAATTTTCTATTATGTATAAAAATTTTTAAATCTAATTTAAGTTTTTAAACAATAGAAATGAAAAAATTAAAAATTTGTCTAATATCTATAGCAGTTCCACCAGACTTTCAAGATGGTGCTTCTAAGACAATAAAAGGTTTATACGACTATTTAAAAAGACAAGGCTATAAAGTTACGTTACTTACTGGAAAATGGACTAATAAACTAAACGATCGCGACATTATTCAACTAAATTTTATTAGAAAGCGTTTTTTTTGGTATCCTCAATTCGTTATCGGCGTTATGAAATATTTAAGAACTCATCAATTTGATATAATTCATGGAAATGGACCTAAAGGGGCTCTACCAATAATTTTATCCAATAAAAAAAGATTTATAACCACGATTCACGATTTAGGCCCATTCGAAACAAGATTTACCAAAATACCATTTGAAAAACTATTAATTAAATACGTTATAAAAAAGGCTACTATAGTAACGACTGTTACCAACTTTGTTAAAAAAGAAATTGGATATTTTATCCCAAAAAGTAATCCTCTTAAAATAATTAATCACTACAATGCTATAGAAGAGAAATTTAAACCCTATCCCTCTGAAGCTCAAAAATTAAAACAAAAACTTAACATTAAAGGCCCTATCCTATTATATATTGGAAGGATTGCTCATTATAAGGGATTAGATCATATTATCGAAGCCTATAAAATTGTTAAAAGCAGGATACCTGATGTAAATTTGGTAATAGGGGGAAAACCTGATTTTAGGATGGAAAAATCTTATTTTGAATGGAAAGAAAAATATAGTGATATACATTTTGTTGGTTTTATTTCTGAAGATGATATACCCTATTATTATTCGATGGGAGATCTTTTTATTACTTATTCCTACGCTTCTGAAGGTTTCGGTTTAACTCCTATTGAATCATTGGCGTGTGGGACACCTGTAATTTGTTCATCTATGTTGGCTTATAAGGAAGTATTAAAAGATAATGCAATTTTCGTTCCACCAAAAAGACCTCAACTCTTAGCTAAAGAAATTCTTAGATTACTTGGAGATTCTAATTTAAGATTAAAATTAGTTCAAAAAGCTCAAAAATTTATTAAGCGATATACGTATACGACAGTAGGAGAGAAAATAGAAATTATTTATCAAGAATTTCTTAAAAACAGCACTACTTAATTTTTACTGTTTTTTATAAATTCGTTGTATCCTATTTCAATTGGATTTTCCAATTTTTTAATTCTTTCAAATGTATCAATTTTGAAATTTCCACCAATATACTCAACTGCTTGGTGAATACAATCTTCAGCATTATGAAAATGGTAAAGTGGGAAACCGTTATCAATAAGGAATTGTTCTTGGGGATATGTTTCAAGGGGGAAAAATTCAATAGAGGGAACACCTAATAACGCTGATTCTCTTACCATTGTTCCGCCACCGGTTATTACTAATTTCGAAAAGTACATAATATGAGCTAACTGATCCATTCCTCTGTAAATTCTAATAATATCAGCTTTTATTTGCGATGAAAAAATTTTATTTAAATAACTAAACTGTTCTTCATTTCTAGTTATAATTAGATATTTAAGATTTGGATTCGATTTAATTAATTTTGGTATAATATTTGATAATTGTGTTTCATAAGGTTTCATCTTATCTATAAGATATCCTGCTTTAGTTGGTTCAGTTCTACACACCACATAGTGATCAGCTTCTAAATTTAGTTTACTTATTACATTGATATCAGGTTTAAAATTATTTAGCCATCCAACTTCGTCAATTCCATTAAATCTTATAATTTTTTCCTTCTTAAGACCATAATTTAAGTACCACTCAATAGGAATACATTTAGGAACAATTATTTGATCAATAAAAGGAAAAGTTGTTGTGCAAGGGCCATAAGATCTTGGCTCATCATTAAACATAATATTTGGAATTTGCAATCCAAACGAAATTCTTAAAGCTTCAGGAGAAGTTATGCAAAACAAAAATCCGGGTGTTTTTTTATTAATTATATTAATTAATTCAGAAAGGCGATCTGAATAAGCTTTTAATTTTCCAATCAAAGATGCTCCACCATACTTCCCAACAGGAATGTAATCTATCCCCCATTGATCAAGTAGATAAAAAGTGGAATCAAAAAGTCTAGCAGTAATAAAAACTTCATGATTTACTGAGAGTTTTTCATAAAGTGGTCTTAACATAGTAACACTTTTTGGTTCACAAAAGTCTAACCAAACTTTTATTTTCACTCATCTCCTTTAATTAGTTATACTCGGGGTAAAGAATTCCAAATATCAAGATTTTTCTTTACCCACTCAATTTCTTTCCCTACACCAAATTTAAAATCGGTTTTTGGAATGTAATTTAAAAGATTGCTTATATAAGAACTGTCTAAAATAAAATCTATTAGTTCCCCTGGCAGTCTTTTTCTGTTTGGTTGATACTTACTTGATTCCCCTGGTATTGGATCATCGTATATTGGTTTTATATCTGGATTTATAAGATTGATAACGATATCTGCTACTTGTTTTACTGAATATGAATTGCTTCCTCCCAAATTAAACGCTTTTCCATTTGCTTTATCACTTTTTATAGATAGTATATTGCCTTCAACAACATCGTCGATATAAACATAATCTCTTCTTTGATTTCCATCTCCAAAGATAATTGGAGCTTTTCCCTCTAAAACTCTTTTTATAAATAAGGTTAATACTCTTCCGTACCACTCTCGTGGGCCATAAACAATGCCATATCGTAGAGATACCGTTGGAAGACCATATAATAAATTATATTGTAAACAATATTTCTCTCCCGATAATTTACTTACCCCATAAGGCCAATGCGGCATGAGAGGATGATTTTCATCTTCAGGAAGATAACTTGCCTGCCCATAAATCCCCCCTGATGAGGCATATATAAGTTTCTTTACTTTATTTTTAATAGCAGCATTTAATACATTTAAGGTACCCTCAATATTAATTCTTAAATCATGAATCGAATTTTCAATTCCAGTAAAAACTTCTAACTCTGCAGCGTGATGAGATACAATATCCACATTTTTCATCATGTGTTCTAATTTTTTATAATCTAGAATATCCCCTTCTATAATATCCACTCCTTTTTTATCAATATATTCCTTCTTACCTGATGAAAAATTATCATATACAATAATTTTTTTAGCATTTTCTTCTATAAGCCGATCAACGATATGTGATCCTATAAAACCTGCTCCACCAGTTATAAATATTATATTACCTTCTATTTCCATTGTAATTTTATCATCATTAATTAGATTAAGATTATACTTTTAACTTATAAATAAAAACCTTTAAATTCTTCCATTTACCTTTTCAAATAATGTTAAAAATAGTTATCTGTTTATTTCTTAGATAAATCCGTTATTAATTATCTTCCTACATCAAGTGTTCAATCATTTTTCAACGCTGAAATGTTTCAAGCTATTATACATTTTACGATTTCTTCTAAATCATGAATAAAAAATTATTGTACTTTTAATAAGGTGTAAGGAATTTTATTTATTAATTTAAATATTTTCATAAATAGTTTTCAACTAAAGTAATTTTAACTTATAGTAAGACACCACCACCATCTTTATTATGACATCTATAACTGAGTTGATTGGGGGTATTACCGAAGTCATATATCTAACTTTCATTTGTATCGTTGGATTTGTTATAACACTCCTAATCATTCCCTATATTATTAAATTAATGAAAAGGAAAGGCCATATTGGATATGATATTCATAAGAATGCTAGACCAGAAGTTGCAGAATCTGGAGGATTAAGTATTGTAATCGGGATATCAGGAACTGCATTTTTACTAATGGTGTTTTTTCCAGTACTATTAAAAGAAATTTTTGTCTATTTTTTAACAGTAGTAATATCTGGACTAATTGGATTTATAGATGATCGTGTAAAACTAAGATCTTTATATAAAATAATTTTGACTATTTTTACAGGAAGTGCTCTCTTTTTAGCAAATTACTTCGGTTTTATAACTATTCTTTCCCCCACAATTCCTTTTTTAGGTGTCACAAGATTAACGATGATTTACCCGTTCGTAATCCCTTTAATAGTTGCTATTTTTGCAAACACCTCCAATATGCTGGAGGGATATAACGGAGAGGGTTCAGGAACTTCACTGATCGCTTTAGGTTTTCTTTTAATATGTACATTAATATGGAATTCAGCAGAAGCTCTGCTAATTACTATAACTGTAATAGCAGTATTAATTCCATTCTTTTTATACAATAAATATCCTTCAAAAATCTTCCCTGGTGATATAGGTACATTGAGTTTAGGGGCTGTTTTTGCTTGTATTGCTTTATTAGGCTCATTAGAAGTTGCAGTTTTTTGCGTACTTTTAACCCATATTGTAAATAGTTTCTATGTTCTACGTTCAGTGAAGGGTTTTATAGAAAGTAGTGAAATTCAACAAAAACAAAACGATATCATAGTGCTGGAGAATGATAGAATAAAAGCGTCTAATCAGAAGGATTCAGCATTAACTTTACCAAGATTAATTTTAGCAAAAGGGCCTTTAACAGAACCTGAATTAGTAAAACACTTTTATGTTATTTCAATTATATGTGGATTCTTTTCTATTATTGCTATTACTTTTACACACTGGACTTTAGGAAATTTGAATACTGTTTACATTCTCCTTCTGATCGTTATTTTCTCAATTCCCGTCATTTTTTTACTTTATAAGTTTCCCAGAGTAAGAGGTATAGTAATGTTAATGATTCTTCTCTTAATATGTATCAGTCTTATTTTAATCTTTATTGATTTAATTGTAATGCAGTTTTTTCCCGGATCATTCACAATATTTCAAATAGATGTTCCTTATAATATCGTATTTTCATTTGTTTTAATTATCCCAAGTCTAGCGTTTTGGTATTATTTAACAATAAAATACTTCTGGAAGCAAATTAATAGCATGAAAAATTCAGAGGGAATTTAACTCATTATTACCTATAAGTTAAATTGTGCCATAAATTACCATTCATTACCCAATATTAATATGTTTCTTGCACTTTTTATTATTATAATTTTATTAGCTATTGATACTGGTTTATATGAAAAAAATACTAGTTACAGGATCAGGAGGTCCAGCTGGAGTAAATTTTTTAAGGTCGTTGGATTCTGTTAATGGTGATATGGAATTATATGGAACAGACATTAATGCATACCATATAGAATTTGCTAAACCATGGACAAAGAAGATGTTTATTGTTCCAAAAGCAACTTCGGATCAATATATTCTCAAACTAAATGAAATAATAAATAAATATAAAATTGATTTGGTACATCCGCAACCTGACATTGAAGTATCAGTTATTTCAGAAAATCGAGAAGAACTCAATGCCCTTACTTATTTACCAAAAAAAGAAACAATTAAAATATGTCAAGACAAATTTCTAAGCGCTAACATTTGGAAAGATAAAATGTTTCCATCTGTAAAAGCGATCGAAATTCGAAATGCATATTTACAGAACGATATTCATAAAGCTTTTAATCTACTTGGAGAGAAACTCTGGATTCGCGCTAAAAAAGGTGCTGGAGGTACAGGAAGTACGCTTATTGAAAATATTGAGACAGGTGTAAATTGGATAAAATATTGGCGTTCTAGAGGCAAAAATTGGGATTTTATTGCTCAAGAATTTCTACCTGGGAGAAATATTGCATTTCAAAGTATTTTTAAAGAAGGAGAATTAATAACTTCTCAAGCAAGGGAAAGAATTGAATACATATATCCTTATTTAGCTCCATCTGGTGTTACTGGGACTCCGATTGTTGCAAAAACAATTCATAATGATAAAGTTAATGAATTAGCTACTCAAGCTGTTTTAGCCATTGATACAAACGCGACGGGTGTATTTTGTGTTGATATGAAAGGAGATAAATCGGGAATGATCTGTCCAACTGAAATAAATGCTGGAAGGTTCTTTACAACTAGCTATTTTTTCTCTTTTGCAGCAAAAAAATTTAATATACCTTTAGCTAATATGCCAAACATATTAATTAAGCTTGCGTTTAATGAAAAAGTTCCAGATGGT
Organism: Promethearchaeota archaeon; assembly: GCA_019894855.1. Classification (GTDB taxonomy): domain Archaea; phylum Asgardarchaeota; class Lokiarchaeia; order Sigyniarchaeales; family SOKP01; genus SOKP01. The sequence goes on along the minus strand of JAGXNS010000074.1, from coordinate 3,726 downwards.
CCAAAGTATAATATATTACCAAAAAATCTTTTCTGGATACGACACATAGATTGTTCTGAACACTTGATTAAAGGAGAAGACTTAAATTGATTAATTTTTCTAAACTTTTTTCTTCTAAAATACTGTTTTCTCTCTTCTTGATGTATTACTTTGACATGGTTTTGAATTACAGCGAACACATTTGTAAGGATTTTTATTAAATAATATTGACCCCCTATCGATCTCTAATAGATTAGCATTTGAGTTGATCCAAGCACTAATATCCGCAATTTCTTCAGATACTTTTTTCTTATCTATATCTTTTGAATTTAATATGGTGGCTAATTCCCCAATTTCTTCTACTAACCAAATAAAGGTGGATTTAACTCCTCAATCTAAATCTTTTTGGAGATAAAGATCTTTTAGTAAATCCTGAAAATCTGATATTTTCATGGGCTAAACAACAAATTAGTTAAGAAAATGGATTACGATGGAGTAAATTTAATCATTTTACACAATTACAAGGAGAGGAATTACACTTTTTACACTTATTGGGATATTTACTACTTATAGCTTCTTCTATATCAATGTTTAGGATATTTGCGATAGAAATTGTCCAGGCTATTATATCTGCTAACTCTTCAGAAATCTTTTTTTTATCTAATTCTTGGGCGTTTACTAAAGTAGCAAGCTCACCAATTTCTTCAATAAGCCAGATGTACGTGCTTTTAATCCCTCGATTTAGGTCCTTGTGAAGGTAAAGCTTTTTGAGTGACGCCTGAAATTCCGACATACGCATATTAAACTGTATCCACGTTCATAAAAAATGTTATAAATAAAGTTAGGAGGGGGTAAACAACCAATTAAAAATACCTAACCAAGCAAAAATTACTATTAATATTAAACTAAGAGCTATAATTACAGTTGTAATCGGGCTAATTTTAATTCCAATTGAACTATCCTCAAAAAACCTCATCAAACCAGCGCCTCCTAAAGGCATTGGTGCGTTTCCGCTTCTTCTTTTTTTACGTCTTGATTGGCTGCGTTGAGACGACATTTATACTTTTATAAATTATTTTTATAATTAAATAAATTAAAAACAACAAAAATAATAAGTTTTATCTCGAATTATATAAAAAAATATAATAAATTTTTATTAATGGTATTAATTATTGTTAGTTAAATTGAGTTTACAAAGGAATTGAATTATGCAAAGAAAAAGGTTTTTCATTATATTAATTGGGTTTTTATCCGTTATGATCGTATTTTCAGCTATTCAAGATGATTTTTCAAACAATTATCAACCTTATTCCTCGGGTGAAAACCCTCAGCTATCAAGTACTTTAGAAGGAGCAGATAACCTTTTAGTGGTAGGTATAACAAGGACCACTAATTTAAGTTCCTATGGTTTAGTAAATATAAAAGATAGGCTAACAATCTTAAATAATAATAACAATCCGATTAATTCAATTTTATTTGGAGTAAAAGTTGAAGATTCAAATAATTTAATTTATTTTAACGCTCATGGTGAAACACAGAACACACTGTTAATCGAAAGATCCCATGAAATAATGGATATTTACGAAATGATAACTATTTATTTTGATACGCCTCTATTACCATCACAAGAAATTACTTTTACTGTTCTGCATTCATATACAAATTTAATATCTTATCAGCTTGCATATATTGAAGAAGCCCTCGCTCAAGTTTTAGAGTTTCAAGGACCTTTGTTTCCTCTTTTACCTTACAAGAGCGAAGGAACTATTGTATCTAATTATCTATTACCAGAAGGATCAGCATTACAATATCACACACAAATTGGGGGTATGGGAACTCCAGTTGGGGACAGTAATGTATTATACGACTTAGAATATGATGATAAAATTAACCATCTAGAGCCCTTTTTACTAAACTTAGATGAAAATAACGAAACAACTATTTCTGTATCAGCCTTGCTTGCATCAAAAATGGAGATAGAAAAGATAGACAAGGATATTTACATTTCTCCTTGGGGAACTATTAAAAATGTTGAAGAAATCACGATTGTAAATGCTGGAATTGTTGAAATCGCTCGATTATCAATGGAAATTCCTATTGATGCAATGAATGTAAAAGTTTATGACGATCTAGGAGAGGTCTTAGGAGTTTCCGTCATAGATTCTATTGATGATATTTCAACAAAAGTTGTTACTATTAACTTGTACCAAAATAGAGTTTTGCTGACACCAGCATCAAAATTTAAGTTTTTTCTTGAATATTATTTACCTCCTGAAGCATATATATCCTACAATTGGCTCCAACAATCCATTTCAATAAATTTACTTACGACAAAATATGAATATTTAATATACGAACAAATTACCAATGTATTTATCGAAGGTTGTGGTAGCGTTGATTATATGTCTTCATTACCAGATGCTTTGCATAACTCGGGGAATTCCAAAGTTTTAGTATACAGCACAGAAAATATAAGTCCACTAGTAAAGAAAGATGTACTACTTACTTTTACCATTGATTTATTTGAAATACTTCTTAGGCCTGTTGTGTTCGCTATGATTATTGCCTTAATGTCGTCGATTTTCGTTCTTGCTTTTAAAACTCTAAAAAGAGAGGAACAGGTATCAATCTTCAAAAAGGAATTCATCCCCACAAGTGAAATTAGAGAATTTTGTTCATTGTACGAAGAAAAAAACGCATTAGTGCTGGAAATTAGAAAAGCAGAAAGTGAGGCAAAACGCAAGAAGTTAGCAAAAAAGACTTATAAAAGTTTATTAAGCAAAAACACGACAAAAATAGACCAGATTAAAGAGGAAATCCTTCCTTTTAAGAAAATATTGATGGAGACGAACGATACATTTAACAATATTGTAAAAAGACTTGATGTGTTAGATGCCGAAAGAATTAGTATTTCGGATAGCTTAAATCTCTTGGAGACGCGATATAAAAGAGGAAAATTACCTTCTAAAGCAGCTTACCAAAAATTATCGGAAGATTTCTTCAATAGGAGAAAGAAATTAGATAGAACGCTCGATAAGTATATTCAACAACTAAGAAGTTATTTATTGTAAATGACAAAAATTTCGGTGAATAAATGAGACCGTGGTTGTGCGATATTTTAGCTTGTCCGATTGATAAATTTTTCCCGCTAGAGTTGATAATCTTTTCTTTTGAAACAAACGAAAATGTTTTTAAAGAAATATTAGAAACGTATGATAAGAGAGACATAATTAGTATTAAAAAGGAAAATATTATTGAAATTGAGCAAAAAAATGAAGAATTACTTCTGAAAGACGAAATCGTGATTGAAAAAAGTAAATTTGGTATTTATATAAATGCTATAATTTCTAGTGTTAAAGAAGTAGATAATATAAGCGATAAATCTTCATCTGAGCTAAGTAAGCGATGTATTCACATTATACAAAATGATATAAAACAAAAAATAAAAGCTTTTTCAAACAATTTGACGAGTGAATATATTGATACAATTTTGCCAGAATTATATTTATTAAACAAATTCAAAACTGAAATTGAAATTGAAAGGGGAATATTGTTTTGTTCTCAATGTAAGAGATGGTTCCCAATCATCGAAACTATACCGCAGATGTTACCGGATGAATATAGAGATGAAGAAGCAGATATTCTATTTCTGAAAACCAATAAAGATTTATTAGATAACGCATTTTTTAAACAAAATTTAAAACCATTTAAACTATAAAAAATAATTGTTAAAGCCCGGTGGTGTAG
>JAGXNS010000073.1:11345-11672 GCA_019894855.1 Promethearchaeota archaeon | reverse complement strand
GGACCAATAGTGCTTACAATTTTAACAGTATTCTCTCTAAATGACATATTATTCAAAGTTAGGTTTTATTTCAAATTCTAATATAATATAATAATTATTAGTATTATATGTAGCGATAAATTTTATACACGTTCAATTAATTTTGTGAGTTTTTCAAGATCTTTTCGATAAACTATTCTGAACTCTTTCAATAAATTAACAGTTTCCGAAATAGCATCCTTGTTTTGTAGCTCCTTTAAAGAGAATAAACCAACTTTATGGTGTTGAGGATGTATCGAAAATTGGATAAGTTTTAATCTATTATTTTTGCTATATTCTTTTGCTAAA
>JAGXNS010000073.1:0-11335 GCA_019894855.1 Promethearchaeota archaeon | reverse complement strand
TCAGATAGCTTTGTAGGTTTTCCTTGTTCTCTAGTAAATCAGTATCAGAAGTCATAAGATTAAGAATATTCTCTTTAATTAGATTGTTAGGTTTTTAAAAGTGAATTTTTAATACAAATCTTTAATCACAAATTCAAGGTCTAGTTTTTCTAGCGTCTTTTTTAATGGATATCCATTTTCTGGATTCCAGCCCATTCTGATGCAATATTTTTTATAAAAGTCTTTGTATTCTATAGTTTTACCTTTCAGGGGTCCTTTTTTAGCAGGAGGTAATCCTACTACTCTATCAGGAAGTTCATTCTGTGATATTTCAATCCCCTCTCTTAACGTGAACGCTTGACGCAATGTTTGGATTCTTAGACCGGTTGCGATATACTCATCAATATTATCGTTCCACCCTGTTAAAGCATTTAAAAGATCAATAAAAGGATAAGGTCCAAAAGAAGTTGAAAACATGCACATCCCAGCACAGTTAAGTATTTGATGAAACCCTGTAGTAATAACTTGCGCTTCAATTTTCTTGTTAATGTTTTTTTTTCGCTTTTTTGGTAAAGTTACCTTTTTTTCGAATTTATCATAAGATCCAATTTCAGCAAAATCAATACTGGCTGTAGTATGCCTTCCTGGCGTCGGATCAAAGGCATATGAAAATGCTAAAGACTCAAAATATCGTGGATCGTGCATAGGGATTTCTGAACCTAACGAATTAATAGCATATGGTTCGCTCTCTTTTCCAATTTTATCCGCTGCTATTTTTACTCCGTCAGCTAATAAATCACCTATACCCTCTCTCCGTATAATTTTATTGACTAGACTCAAAATAGCCTCAGTATTACCCCATGTTAATTCTAAACCATCTGTATCTTCCAGGCTTAGAAGCCCCTTTTCGTAACACTCAATTGCATAAGCAACGGTAGCTCCAACTGAAATTGTATCAATTGCAGCTCGATTGCAAATATCATTAATCTGAAATATCGAGAACAAATTCTTGTTAAGCAAAAGAGAACCGAATGCACAACAGGTTTCGTATTCAGGAATGTGCATTTCTTCAATATTTAACTCAGGGATTTTCAGAATTGCTCCACATTGAACAGGACAACTAAAACATCCATATTCTTTTACTTTATACTTGGTAATATTAATTGATGATAAATTGACTGATTTTTCATAAGGGAAATCGTACATCCCTATTCCTGACCAATTTTTAATGGGAGAGTCCCCGGTTTCCGCACTAATTGTATTTCCAATACTAGTCCCATAATTCCGATAAATTGTTCGCATAAGATCTGGTGCATTAATCATTCCAATTTTAAGTCTGCGCATAGATTTTACCATTCCAAACATTTTACCTAGAAACGACTTTTTCATAGAGCTTAAAGGTTTGATCTTGACTGCTTTATTATGCTCTTTTATCAAATCATAAAATTTTTCGCGATTAAAGATTTCAACTCTCTTATTACCATTAAGAACTATCGTTTTGAGATTTTTAGAACCCATTATAGCTCCTAAACCGGAACGGGCAGCAATTCTTCCCTTGTCATTCGCGATTCCAGATATTTTCGATAATTTTTCTCCTGCTTGTCCAATACCAGCAGTTTTGATTGAGTTACCGTGCCTTTTTTTTAGAATTTTCTCGGTTTCTATAATATCTTTTCCCCAAATATCTGAAGCGTCTAAAATAGTAGTTGTATTGTCTATAATAGAGAGATACTTTGGTTTTTTAGATTTCCCTATGACTAAAATTCCATCGTAGCCACAAGCTTTAATCGCAGGTCCAAAAGTTCCCCCACTATTTGCGTCACCCCAAGTTCCTGTAAGAGGTGACTTACCCACAACCATATATCTACCTGAATAAGGAGCTACAGTACTCGTTAATAACCCTGGAAAAAATCCAATTATAGATTCAGAACTCAAGGGTTTTATGCGTGAGAGCATTCTTTCATATAATAATCTACATCCTAAACCATATCCACCCATGAATTGACGATACATCTTATCAGGTACTTCTTCCTCCCTAAAATCATCGTTTGCTAAGTCAACCCATAATACTTTTCCAAAAAAACCATAACTCATTTATAACATCAGATTTTGGACTGTTTGTTTTAATAAAGAGAAGGCAAGCCATATTAATATTTTGATTAATTATTCATTTGAACAAAACTTCGAAACATATAAATATGTCAATTTTTAATATTATGATGGTTGCTGTAAATATCAATTATTTCCAATTACGCTATTTCCTTTAACAGATAAAGCTGATTAAGGGTATATCTTCTATAAATTAGGCGAAACACGTTTCACTGCGTAAGGTTATTCAATTAATTATAAATATAACGAGGTTTTTTATGTCGACTGTCCCATCTCTTAAAAACGAGAGTGTATCGGTAAGTATGTTTTTAGATTGGTGTAAGTACACGAATATCTTCTATAATAATTTGTATTTAGAAGATTACGATTGGGTAATTAAAATGCCAATAATACCTCAAGGCTCAGAAACTCAGAATGAGATTAAGCTTAAAAAATTTAACCTCACTAAATATACCTATCTGCTCTCTTATTAACAAAATGGATTTTAATGTTTCTAATCGCTAACTATGCTAATTTTCTCGTGAATTGTCTTTATTTTTTAACTCTCTATTCCAACAGACAAAGCAAATGTAATCTCCGCTTTCTAACTTTACGATATCTTTACTTGAACGGATCATTCCGCATTTAGAGCATTTTATTTTCAACTTGAGAAACACCAAAACTATTTACTATATCTGATTTCAATTCAAATCGATTTCATCATTTTTATCTGGAACTAGAACCTCAATTTCAGAATTTTTGAAAAAAGTTTTAAAAAAAAGTGGATGTTCGGTATGAACTGGGATTAAATATACAGGATTGACCGAATTAATAAAGTTTATTAAATGATGTGGCATCGCATGTCCAGACGCATGTACTTTGTAAGAAGGAATGCCTTGTTGACGGAAATAGCGGGTTAATGTTCTATTATTATCAATATATTCTTCCGTATAGGGATCTATGCTAGATGATATAAAAGCGCCCTTAAGATTCGGATTTATTTTTTTAATAATATCTCTTGGGACAGATGTAATATAAAAGAGAAATTGACGTTCTAACTCTTTAATTTCATTATATTTTATAAAACGGGAACCTTTCTTTTTCTTATGTAGCGCTTGTCTTATTTGTTCTTGCCAACCGTACTTTGCATTCCCATGAGATAATATTAAAATGTGATCGTCATCAATTATATTTGGATTTTTCATGCTTTCGTAGATTTTATCTTTGTTCATAAGATAATAGAAATACGCATCCTTTTCGGTAATGATAAATTTCCAGCCATGCTTCTTTGCAATTAAAGAAAAAGTCCTGAACCGATCCCAATCTAACCGTCCATATTTTACTAAAAAAAAATCATAAGGATTTTCAAGGAAGAGTTGTTCAATATTTTTCTCTACATTATTTTCGGACTCGATTGCACCCCTATGAATATGTGTCCCTTCACAGATTAAAATATCAATTTTACCGAGATCTTTATTCGTTATTTCTTTCAAAAAATCTTGAGTCATAGCAGATAAAGGCCCATGCATACGAAAATCTCCTGTGTAAACAACAATACCTCCAGAAGTTTTAATAATGAAACCATAAGCTGCTGGAATCGAATGATCTACATGCACGGGAATTATTTTTAATCCTTTGATATTGAGAACATCTCCAGTACGAAATAGATTCCATTCTAATCCCCCGTAATTGTTGCAGATCGAAACCTTTGAACATTTAGAATAAGCAGAAATAATTTTTTTTGTAAAAACACCTGTATATATGGGAATGTTTCTGTTAATAAATGATAGACCATAAAAATGGTCTTTATGTGGGTGGGTGATAAGAACGCCGTCTACATTTGTTTCCAAATCAATATATTCCTGGCTCTTACTAGCTTCGTAATTAGTATATAAATTTTCAATTGAAAGGTGTTCTGCATTAGGTAACAATCCTAACTTTATTAATTCCTTAACTGAAGATGGTTCTTCGTACCTTTCAAAGTGTTCATTGAAATTCTTAATATTAATTCCAAAATCTAAAAAAATTTTCACATTATAGGTGAAATCTTCTAATAGGATTTGATTTCCTCCTACTTCATTCACGCCCCCTAAAAATGTAAACCTTAAACCGGAATTTTTCATTTTGTCTTTCTGGATTCAGTTTTTTTTTTTGATCATTATCTACTTTTATGTAGAAATCTAACAATATAATTACCAAATAATTTCTATAAAAATTTTTGGTATAATTTATTATACTCTTTCGTGGAGTTCTAACAAGATTTAAGCATAATATAGGGATGGGATGATTAAGCAAATCGATCATTAAATTTGAGGGTATGTCTTCACTCGTAAAATAGAATCTATGAAAAAGTAGGAAAAGGAGCGTCAATTCGAGCCGAAGTATTTTAGGTTAAGAGAGAATTAAACTCACATTTGAGTTTAATAGAGGGCGAAATCCAATGTTAGCTCGAATTTCGTACTACCTTCAATGTTTATTTGTTTTCAAATTATATAAAAGCGACTGATACGGATTATAATTTGTGTTGATAGAACATATAAAAATGAAGATTTTTTGACTTTTTTGTTAACAGAGTGTACTACCTAAACACAAACAAGACTTTTAATCAAATTTAAGCCACGCTTCGCAAGTTCTCAAAGCATTAAATTTCTGCAGTTTTTCATTAGCAGAATCTATTGCTTGTTGAGTAATAACGTGTTTTTTAAACCCCGCTTTTTCAAGTTCTTCAATATTGTATGTAATTTTCATAATTAATTGAGTCGAGATTTTTTCAGTATACAACAACGTTTTTTCTTTTAGGTTCTTATCATTTACTTCTAAAGACTTTAATTCTTCAATATATGATTTTTTATCTAAATTATCTAATTTATATTGGAGGAAATCCAGACTCTGCCTTCGTAAAAGAATAGATGCGTGAATAAGCTGTTTATGAGCTTTCGAATAATTGGCAAGAAAAATCCCATATATTGCTATTCCCGCGATTCCAAAAGCTAAAATTTCTGCAATTAAACTAAAAACCCATATTATTACGACTTCGCCAAAAAGAAACGGTAAATAGGCAAAGATGATAATGAAAATGCTAATTAATAAAGCAAACTTTAGCAACATATTTCTTTTTATTTCAATGATATCCCATAGAACTGAATGTGTTGCTTCAGCGTCAATCGAGCGATTGTATGCTGATTTAATTTTTCCTATTGCAATTTCTTTAAGATCACTTAATTCTGTTAATTTATTTTCTTCCATGGTTGGCACCTCGCATAGCTCTTGTAGAATATAACAATCAGTATTAAAAAATATTTATATAATTATTTATAACAATCTCTCAACTTTTTTATATAAAGATTTAACTATTAGGATAATATCTTTTTATTTAATTAATTCTCTTTCTTGTTCTCTAAATCAAGTGGTTCATATTTAATCATAGAGCCCTTCCCTCGTTCCATATAAAGAAACTCATATTTTTCAGGTTTGAAATGATTTTTCAAGAATTTTAGGACTTCTAATCCTTTAGAAAACTCGTCACATATAAATATATCAACGCTAATATAGCCGTGTTCTGGCCAGGTATGAATTGCTGCATGACTTGTTTTAAGTATGGCAACAGCACTATATCCATATGGCTGATAATTGTGGTGGAATATATCGTAAGTTATTAAATCTGCGAAAGTTAAAGAGTCTAGAAAAAATTTTTGGATTTTTTCATTTTCTAAAAGGAAGTTTTGGTCTGAAAAGCGCATTTCTCCAACAAAATGATACCCAATGGGGCGGTAGGGATTCGCCTTTCTTCCTTTTAGTTCAGCAGTATAAATTGGGAGCATATTTAAGCTTAATTTATCCTCCACATTTTGAATTTCAGCTAATTCTAAATAAAAAAGATGACTAAACTGGCCCAATATACTCGCTCCTTTGTAAAGATTGAAATAAGGAATCATTTCTTTTATTATAAATCCATGATCTAAAATAGATAATTGAATCTTTTGGGATGTTTTGGGAGGTTTATTTCCAAAACATAAGAGACATTTTTTACCTAAAACTTTATGAACATTTCCTTCGATTTTTATGCTAGTTTTTAAAACTTGTTTTGCTCTTTTTAAAAATAAACGCAGACCTTCATTGGTATAAGGAGGATCCATCACAACGATATCATAATTGTTAAGAATATTAGTGGGGCATATCTCTCTGAGATCATGTTCAATAACTTTAAAATTTTTTAAAGAAAGATTGTTTGCACTCTCAGAAAGAAATTTTATAACATTAGGATCGATATCTATTACAGTTATTTCTTCAGTTAAGTTCAATAAGCCAACAGCTAAAGAAGTAGCGTCGTCATCCCCAAGGAAAGCTATTTTCTTTCCTTCAAGATCTCCTTTTTTTAAGAGATAAAGAGCGCGTTTTACCACTGTAGAAGAAATGGCATGAGATTGGTCTAAAGCAAAATCTGGTTCAGGACGAGTGCTTAAAATTTCTTCGATTTTATTAATAGAAGCAAATTCGTCCGGAATTTGTGTTAAAGACGAGTTAAAATTATTTGGAAGAGGTTCGTATTCAAACTTTAATTTCAAGTTTTCGCGAATCCAAGCTCTGCCATTTTCACCGAGAAAATTTTTCTTTTCTATAATTCCCGCTTTTACTAATTCTCCTCGAACCGCTGCTAAAGCAGGTATGGCAACTCCGGTTTTTTGGGAAACTTTTTTGTTTTTGAGAGAAGGAAAGCGAAACATTGTTAATAAGATTGATCGTACACCTTCAATACCTTCAGCTAACCGCGCTTTTTCAGCTATGATTGTTAAAATCTCTTCTGCTTTAGTATTCATAATACAACTCAGAAAAAGAATAAGTTTATGTTCATTTAAGATTTATTGTTAGTTTTTCCATATTTAACTTCCATACTTTTTCAGGAGCTCTTTTACTTTCGCTAGGCTTATAATCTGATTTAATTATACCTACGCTTTCCAATTCCCTAAGGTGGTAATATAATTTGGGCTTTTGTAAATTCTTAAAATCTCCTTTGCCACACATTCCATGACATTGGTTATTATTGTCTATATTTTCACTTACACTTTTGAGGTGATTAAATATTTCCTTAGAAGATTTTGGACCGTCTCGTAAAATATCTATCAAAACCCATCGAATTTGGCAATGCAACGCTTTTATGTAAGTACCAATATCTTCAAGATCTATCTCTTTCGTCATACTCTTAAACCAATAAAATCCTATTATATAAAGATTTTAGAAATATTTAAATATATGGTTTGATTAGTTAAGTCTATCATTTAATTGATTAAAATAAATAATATGAGAAAGTAAGTAAAAGATGAAAATAAAAGAAACAGGGGAATGTACTTGTAATAAACCCGAAATAAAGACGGATCATCCACAAGGATGCACTTTAAATCAAATTATCAAGTGTCATGGAGATCAACCAATCAACGAGCTTTTAAAGCACATTCAATTAGAAGAAGAAAAATAAGATTATTAATAGAATTGGTGAATCGCAATGAGTGCTATTATAGTAAATAATATAGTTAAACATTTTGAACTCGATAAAAGAGGGCGACAAAAGAGGATGGGTGATGGAAAATCACAGAAAACAACAAAGATTGTTCGTGCAGTTGATGATATAAGTTTTGAGGTAAGAAAAGGAGAGATCTTTGGATTTTTAGGACCAAATGGTGCAGGAAAAACAACGACAATTCGGATGATGACGGGGGTACTAAGACCAACTGAAGGCAAAATTGAAATACTCGGCTTAGATGCTTGGAAAAATCAGATCGCTGTGAAACAAATGACAGGAAATGTTCCTGAAATGGCAAATGTCTACTTTTCATTTTCAGGATGGGAAAATCTTATGTTTGTAGGAGAAATCTATGGAATTTCTAAAAAAGAACGAGTCACTAATGCAGAGAGTCTACTAAGAAAATTTGATTTATATGAAAAACGGGCTCTCAAAACCAAAAAATATTCTAAAGGGATGAAACAGCGATTATTATTATGTATGGCATTAATGACTAATCCACAAATACTCTTTCTTGACGAACCTACTGCTGGTCTTGATGTTCAATCTTCTAAAATTATAAAGGATTTAATAAGAGAATACAACGAGCGCGGAGTAACTGTCTTTTTGACGACCCACGATATGGATGTGGCGAATGAATTATGTGATAGAATTGCAATTATTAATCACGGGAAGATTATTACCTTAGACACACCTGAAAACCTCAAAAAACTAACACAGGATTATCAAGCGATTGATCTCCAATTTGTAAACGGTGTGAATAAACAAGAAATAAAAAATCTTCGAAATATCAGTGAGGTTCAAGAAACTCAAGAGGGTATTCATGTTATTGTTGAGGATATTCACGAATCTATATGTGAATTAGTTGATTACATTAAAACACAAGATGTCAAAATAAAACAGCTTAGTACACACCAACCAAAACTAGAAGAAGCGTTTCTAAAAATAATTGAACGAGGTGGGAAAACTGATTGATGATAGTTTAGAATTAGAAGAAACCAAATTAAAGACTTTTGTTGTCCAGTTAAAAAGATCGTTCGTAATTGCTAAAAAAGATTTAAAAATCTACTACAATAAGCCTCCTGTTATAATTCAAGGGATACTCTTTCCAATTATATTGTTTGTCGCTTTGACTATTGGCAGGAATGTGGCACCGATTTATGTGATATCTGGATTAATGGCTATGATAATATTTTTAAGTTCAACCTCAATTGGACCAATTGTATTCCCTTGGGAAACAATGAGGAGAACTTTTGAAAGATTAATAACATGTCCTATTTCAATAAAGACTATTCTTTTAGGGAGTGTTTGGAGCACATTTATTTATGGGATTATATTTTCTTCACTACCCCTAATATTTGGAATGATTTTCTTATCAATGGAGCTCTCAATTAATTTATTTATTGTTCTTGTTGGAATGGTTGTAGCAGGATTAGCATTTGCATGTTTTAGTCTTATTTTATCCGTGCCTTCTACCGATACTCCAGGAAATACCATGGTTTTTACTATTCTAATTAAATTTCCTTTGATATTCATAAGCCCCCTATTCATGCCAATAACATTATCTCCAATTTCATATATCTCTCCAATGACCTATTTCGTTGATATTGTGAACGTAGGTCTTGGCGATATTAGCGTTTTCGGACCACTTGGTTTACTTTTGGATATCGGAGTTCTAGTAGGATTTGGATTTGGATTTCTACTTTTAGCGTTTATTTTACATGGGAAAACATTAGAAAAAAGATTTCGGGATTAAATTTAGCTTATAATTATTTTTTTATTTCTATTTTTGTCATTAGCAATAATTCAGTAGATTTTTGGTACAATTTTGTATTTTACTCGAGTTCGATATTCCTCATATCCATCCATTCCCTCAATGAGCATATTCTCCTCGAATTTTATTCGGATTATTATTGCAACTGCTCCAATAATTGCAGGAATTAAGGATAACCATGAACCTAACGCAATGGGTAATCCAATTATCATTATGATCGCTCCTGTGTAGAGGGGATGGCGAACATGACTATATAAGCCTGTATCAATGAGTTTTTGGCCTTTGTTTATATCCAGTAACTTTGAAGCATAAGCATTTTGAACCATTGCAATAACCATGATAATAAGACCAATATTCATGATTGCAAGCCCCACAATTTCTACTATGAAAGGAATTGGAGACCACTGATATCGATAATCGAATGGAGGTAATAACATTGCACCAATAAATCCTATAGAAAATTAGCTTTAATAGTGTTGCAGTAAGAATCCCCTTTTTCAATCATATGTTCATTTTTCATAAAATGGAAACATTTATATATGCATTTTTCTTATTTTGAATATATAGATATTTTCATTTAAGAAAAAATGAACATATATCATGAATGAAATGGTATTGAAACATAAAGAATTTGTAATATTGGGTTTATTAGCAGAGAATCCTCGTGGAGATCATGCATACAATATAAATAAAAAGATTAATGAGCGAGGAATGAGAGATTGGACGAACATTGGTGCAGATATCTCATTATCTACGATTTACAGGATATTAGATCGTTCAGAAAATAAAGGTTTTGTCAAAAATTATATAGAAGAAGTCGATAATCGTGAAAGAAAAGTATATACAATCACAGACTATGGCACAAAAATACTAAAGGAGAAGGTTTATAACGTAATTAAAGGATTTATTGGGAAAAATGATGAGGATTTTTATGTCGCTTTTTCTATGCTTCCGCTATTTTCACCAGAGGAATTAATAAAAGCATTTTCTTATTCAATAGAGACAATGAAGAAGAATAAAGTTGAACTGGAAAATATGCTCAAGGTTAATCCTGATTTCCCAATAAATGTTTCAGGGTTATTTATTCATCCTATCAAAATCCTTGAAACCGACATTTCATTTATGGAATGGATTATAGATAAAATCAAAGAGGGAGATTCTATTGACAAATAGATACATTATAAATAATTTTATTCACAGAGTTGGTCATCATTGTGAATCATCTTCGATGAGAGATCTTTTTGAATTTCACGGTTTTCCAATGTCAGAACCGATGGCATTTGGTTTAGATGCAACAATGGGATTCGGATTTTTTGATACAACTAATAGCGTTTCATTTATACCGGAATCAGATATTCCTTTTTTCCTTGGAGGGAAGCAGGGAACTATTGAGCCAAATTCTTTAGCTTGCCGATTGTTGGGAATTACTTTAAAAAAACAATCATTTACAAGCCCAGATAAGGCGTGGGAAGAGTCAAAAAAACTAATCAACCATAATGTCCCGTTAATTCTCAGAGTTGATTTAGGCTATTTACCCTATTTTGAAGAAGAAGGAGAAATTCATTTTGGTGGACATGCAATAACTCTAGCGGGTTATGATAGTGAGAAGAATATAGCGCTTGTAGGCGATTCTGAATTTGAAGGATTCCAAGAAATCCCAATAAATAAATTAAAAGAAGCAAGAAGTTCTGAGCATGGTCCAAAATTCATGCACCCGAGTAACGCTCAATTTTCTATGGTAAGAAGGTCTGATGGAAAGCATCCACCTCTTGCTGCTGGAGTAAAAGTTGCTATTAAAAAAGTGGTAGATAATATGTTGCGCCCATCAGTAAACAATAACGGTGTTCAGGGGTTAAAACAATTTGCGGCTTCTATTCCTCATTGGGATAAAAAATTGCAGGGGATAGCAAAGGATCCTCTTGGTAAATCAATTTCCCGTGCAAGATTAATGTTTGAACTATTACATGGATATATTG
>JAGXNS010000072.1 GCA_019894855.1 Promethearchaeota archaeon | reverse complement strand
ACGACAGCGTTCTTGACTCCTTCAAGACTACCAAGTTTATTCTCAATTTTCAACGCACAGTTTGCGCAAGTCATTCCTGATAATTTCAAATTTATATCTTCTTTTGTTTCTACCATTCAAAAATCACCTTTTTTCTTAATTCTTCATTATTGTAATAATTAAATATAGATTATGATTATAATTTGAAAACATAATTGATCTTTTTTTAATACCCAAAATGAAATATCTCTCATGATTTCTAATTTAAAAATTAATTAAAATTATACTTTAATATATATATTAAAAAGTATATATTTAAATATTATTTTTATATTCTAAAGATCAATACTAAATTAAATGAATATTTAAAAAAAGATAGGTAATGCCATTATGGCTGAAGAAACTGAAATTAAAATTCAAAATCTCACTAAATTTTACATGTTAGTGTTATTAAAATCAAACGATACAGTTACAGGGTATTTTATTCTTAAAAAGCTTGAAAAGGATTTGGGGAAAACAGCTAGTCCAACTTATGTATATGATTTCTTAAAAAGTTTAAAATCTCAAGGATATGTTAAGGATGTTACAAAATCTAAAACATCGAAACGCTCTAAGGGTTATCAACTCACTTCTCAAGGTCATGAATTCATAGATAGGATATTCTTAAGATTTAACAACTTAATAGAAGTTGCAATCCAATCAAGATTAGAAATCTGCGCCAGTTGTGGAGTTAGACTTTACGATAATTATCACAGTGAAAAAATTGGGGGCAAAGATTTAAATTTTTGCTGTAAGCATTGTGCAAAAGCATTTAAAAATGAACAAATGTAAAAATCATTTAAAATTATAAAAAAAAAGTATTTGTTTTATGTTGGAACTACAGTCTTATTCCACATAAAGAACAAAATTTAGAACTACGATCGTCTAATTTTGAACCACATTCTGGACAATAATTAGTTATTTCAGATGGTTTAAATTCCTCTTGTCTTACGGAAGGAGTTATAACATCAATTGTAGATTCTATGGATTCTTCAGGATTCGTGTGTCGATTAAGTACTAACAATAATATAACTACAATTGCTATGAAAGAAATAACTCCTAGAAAAATTAATGCTCCATTAGGGGTAACCCAATCCATCATGTGCCCCATATATTCATGCATTTCATCAAAAATCATAATTTAATCCTCTTATTTTGTATTTTAATCTAAAACCTTTCTTTGTTTTTGATTTCTGTCTCGTGATTATAACTATTTCTTACTAGTAAATACATAACTAATCCTAACAGATTGAGTATTAATCCGATTAACAACCAAAGCTCAGAGTTTTTGATTCCCCGCCTCAAGGCATCTTTATGTAAATAGTAAGCAATTAAAATGCCCAAACCTATATATGTAACCGTTCCAACGATCATAAAAATCCATCCGAATGGCCCAAATACATTAAACCACCAATCCATCATATGATAATCATATGATTGTAATACTGTCAAACTCATTTAATCAACTTAGTTAATTTTTCTTGTTTTAATACTTTAAGATATATATTAAAAAGTATATATTTAAATATTCTTGTTATAAAAAAAAATAGGGTAGTATCGATTTAATGAATTGAAAATAGATTATGGTCTTTCTTCATAATTTTTTCTAACAAAAATATAGAGTAATAAGCCAATTACATTTAGAAAAAAACCAATTATTAACCAGAACTCACTATTTTTAATTCCCCTCTTAATTGCGTCCTTATGCATGTACTTAGCAATTAATAGACTTACGACTAATAAAACAATTCCTCCCACCAGCATATAAATCCAGTGAAACGGACTAAAGGTATATTGTAAAATCATTTTTCAAATCTCTTCTTAGTAGTTTATCTTGTATTTATAATTTTAAATTAAATCATGAAAAGATGTTGTTATAATAAACATATTTCTTATTAAAAATAATAATACTACTGTAATAATAATATTCGAACCAAAATAGTGATAGCCATTGATAAGAGATTTTATTTCTTCTTCTCGCGATATTTTTTAATAGCATCTTGGAGAGCCTCAGCTGCTAAATTGCTGCAATGCATTTTAATTGGAGGTAGTCCATCCAAAGATATAGCAACATCGTTTTTGGTAATTTTTAAAGCCTCGTCTAGCGTTTTACCCATAGCTAATTCCGTCATCATAGAAGATGTTGCGATTGCAGCAGCACATCCAAAGGTTTGAAATGAAATATCACTTATTATTTCCTTTCCATCTCTTTCATCTACTTTAATATAAATATACATGAGATCTCCACAAACGGGATTCCCCTTTTCTCCAATTGAATCGGCATCTTTCATTTCCCCCATATTTCGAGGATCACGAAAGTGATCCATAACTTTTTCTGAATATATGTTTAATCAACGCTTTTACTATTTTCTAATACTTAAAAAAAATATCCTTTAAATTAATTTTTTATGATTATACTTTGAGACACAATAAATTTATATTAAGGTAAGAAGATAGGTTTAATTTAATATCAAGAGTTTTCTCTTAATTGGCAAAGAGACTTTTTCTACACCTAAATCTTTAACATACTCTACTGCTTTTATAAGCCGTCTTGCAGATTGATGAAAGAAACATACTTCTCTTGGTTCAAGAACTTTGATCATTTTTGCGAGCTGAATTTTATCTGCGTGTAGTTTAATTTTGAGTTGAGGCATAAAAGTATTTATTAAAAATGCTCTAAAAGGTGCTTTCCATGTTTCTGAGAATTCAATCTCATTCCCTCC
Organism: Promethearchaeota archaeon; assembly: GCA_019894855.1. Taxonomy (GTDB): domain Archaea; phylum Asgardarchaeota; class Lokiarchaeia; order Sigyniarchaeales; family SOKP01; genus SOKP01. The sequence goes on along the minus strand of JAGXNS010000072.1, from coordinate 9,049 downwards.
CGTTATTAACCCCATACCTGGTTGTTCGTGAATTGCTCCTGCTAGATAAACTAAATTGTGAGGATTACGACCAACTATATTAATGATATTTCTGATTAAACCGTAAGAAAGATCTGGTGGATGAGAAATTATTATGTTGTTTTTCTTATGCAAGAATTCCAAATCGTTACGATCAAACCATCTAAATTTAATACTATTAAACGGATTAGCTTTATCTCTTATTAACCTTGAGATGGGCCCATAAATGTACTCGTATCGATGGTTTATGACTTGTATGTTCTTCCTAACCATCATGTCTACATATATATTAGGACGCTTTGTATATCCTTTTCTTAATTGCAATTTTCGAAAATAACGCCAAAAGGTAAGCATAAAGCTTATCGCTAAACTAGAAGGATCAGCTCCGATTAATACATTATCTTCATATTCTGCTTTTTGTTCTAAGAAGAGTATTAAACTGTGAAACTGATCAGATATGTCACCGTATTCCTCTTGTGCAGCAGTTCCATCAATTAAGAGATAGTCAATAGGGCGCGAAATCTGTTCTAAAAACCTTTTTGTGCCAGCAAACGGTGTAATGTCGTAGTAAGTGTAATCACCAGTATATAAGAACCGAAAATCGTTAATTTTTGCTAATAACATTAGCGCCCCCGGCATATGTCCCGCATGGAAAAAAGAAAGAAAACATTCTGTTTCTTTAAATTCTAGTTTGTCGCCATTTTCCACATATATTACATTTTTAATGATATTTTGATATTCTTCTTCTTCAATATCATCTCCATTCTCTTGTTTCAAGTAGTCTGAATCCCTTAGGAGGAATAAATCTAAAGTAATTCGTGAGCATAATACTGGAAGTTCAGGATTTAACCTAATTAATTTCTTAAGACCTGAGACATGATCAAAATGTGAATGTGAGATAAAAACTGCATCTATTTTAGGTAAATAAGGAAGTAAAGGTTCAATCTCTTCAGTATCTGATTCTTCCTTCTCAGCTTCTGAAATGAATTGATGGAGGTTCTGTAGATAATCTTCAATATGCTTAAAATCATCAAACTTTGGTAAATTTACTTCTTGTTTAGCTTCGTCTACATTGGTTAGATTTCCTTCATTATCAAGTTCATCAAGTTGTTCAGTAGGTTCTAATTGTTTATTTGCTGTTTCAATCTGCTCTATTTTGGGTTCAGAAATTCCACAGTCTAATAACACATTAAGTTTACCTAAACCTAAGATGTGACAATTATGATTCGGTTTTAAAACAATTGGATATATGGTAACTCTCAACTTCCCATCTTTCTTTCCGTCTGAAAGTGATAAATCTTTAAAATAATCGACATTAAACTTTCTTTCGATCTTATCAATAGCTTTCGAGATTTCACTTTCTCCAACAGGAACACCAGTAATATAAAAATACCAACCATATTTCTTTACGAGACTTTTTAAATGCTCATACATCTTATCTCCTATTAAGGATTTAACAACTATGACCCTTTCTTTTTGGTAATAGATGATTTTTCCAATAGATTTCTTCTCTTTCAAGGGGATGTCTTTGTTTTCAAGTAAAAAATCCTGTAACACTTCTTTAATTGGTTTTTGCTTAATATTACTTGATTTAATGAGCTTTAAATATTGAATGTACTCTCTAGAATGATACAACGAACGCATATTCTCTTTTTCCTTTAACGGAATAGACAGCTCTCCAAGTTGGAGTATTTCTTTGCTTATAGTTATTTCTTCTTTTTTTGGCTCTCTCTTTGTTTTTTCTTTTCTTGCTTTAGGAGATTTTGTTTTTGGTTTGGAAACATAAAAAAACCAACCGTATGAATAGATTAATTTGTTTCTTTTCCATATAATATCTTGTCCGAGAGGAGTGTTTAAAATAATAATCCTGTCGCTTGGTGAGTATATTATTTTTGAGATGGAATTTTTAGTTTTTATGCTGATTTCTTTATTTTCAGTGAATAGGTGATTTAATACATCTAAAATTGGCTTTTGAGGAATTTCCTTGCTTTCCATCAATTTTATATTCTCGCTATATGACCTAACTTTATAGGCAGAACCAAGTTCTTCCCTTTTCTCGAGTTCTATTGCTTTTTCTAAAAATTTAAATTCCTCAATAACCATTAAGATTAACAATTTAACAAGAAAAAAAACGATTTCGATTTTAGATTGATCTTTGATAAAAAAACCAAATGAAGTTCATACAGAAGAATAGAAATTTTGTTAAGGATTTTAAATTCATTTGATCACATTACAGATGCGAGAAGCTTTAATATTACGATGTTAATAAATATTTATTTATATAATTTAATTACTTTTTCAAGATCGATTGGTCCATTAACATTAATTAAGGAAACTAAATTTTGATCAAGTGGTTTTATAGATTCTTCAACAGATATATAATTAATATTTAACGATTCGTCAACTATCTTTTTTAACGCGTAATTTCGTTCTTGAATTGATTTTTCTGCAAGTTTTAACGTACTATTGACAGGGTAAATCGCAAAAAGAGGTTCTAAATAACCAGTATTCCATCTTGGGATATTACAGTCATATCCCTTAACTGTATTAATCATGAGTTCAATTACTTTCGGTTTGATTAGAGGCATATCCCCAGATAAAAGAAACCCTTTCTCGAACCCTAATCTATCTAATTCTTTAAAACCAGAATAAATGCCTAACATTGGAGTTCTAAGCTCAGCATCTTCCAAAATTTCCGTATCGTCAACGACGAATTTAATTTCTCGTGGAAAATTTATTTTTTTATAATAAGAGTTAATTTGATACTCTGAGTTAGCAACCAAAAAAACATCTTCGTCAAATTTAGAAAGTGTTTCTATTTGGTGTAAAATTAACGGTTTTCCGAGTACTTCAATAACGGCAGCAGATTCATTTCCGAATCTGATGTTCTTTCCGCCTATTAGTATTATTATAGCAAGTTTTTTTTCTATATTCATTTCCTTTATTACCCAGTTTTGGCTATGATATTATTCTTTTTATTACTTTTAAGAGGTGACATTTTCCTAAGCCTATCGATTATTGGAGGTAGTTTTTCCAAAAAATAATCTACATCATCATCTGTAGTGAACCTGCCAACTGACACCCTTAAAGAACCATGAGCTTCTTGAGGTTTTAAACCTATAGCTAATAGAACATGGGAGGGCTCTAGTGACTTTGAGGAACAGGCAGATCCTGTAGATGCTGCTATACCCTCTGAATCCAAATCTAATACGATCGATTCCCCTTCTATAAATCTTATACCCAAATTAACATTATTGGGCAATCTCTTAGTAGGATGTCCATTTAGATATGAATCTCCAATATTTTCTAACACATTTTTTATAATCTTATCTCTATAATTGGTATGTATTTCAATTTCTTTTGGCATTTCGTTTTTAGCCAATTCTACTGCTTTAGCGAATCCAGCTATACCTGGAACATTTATAGTGCTTGGTCTCATATCTCTTTCGTGACCACCACCATACATTAAAGGTTCAATATATTTTCCCCAGCCCTCTCTAACTCCTTTATTCCTTATATACAGCATCCCTACACCTTTAGGACCATATATTTTGTGAGCAGCTGCTGAAAGTAAATCGATGTTCATTGCTTCAACATCTATTGGGACTTTCCCAAACGCTTGAACTGCGTCAGTATGGAACACAACATCGTGCTTCTTTGCTATAGCTCCGATTTCTTTAATAGGTTCTATCGTTCCTATTTCATTATTTGCAAACATAATACTAATAAGGGTCGTTTCGTCGGTAATCATATCTTCCAGTTCTTCTAGATCTATTAAACCATACTTATCCACAGGTAAGAATGTTGTACTAAATCCCTTCTTCTTTAAACTTTTACATGTGTTTTCAACTGCGTGATGTTCTAACGCTGATGTAATGATATGTTTACCACGATTTTGATTTTTAAGCGCTACACCTAAAATCGCAATATTATCTGCTTCCGTACCAGAGGAAGTGAAGATTATCTCATCTCTCTTAGCGTTTATTAAAGATGCTACGGTTTCTCGGGATTTAACTAATGTTTGTGCAGCTTTTTGACCAATAGAATGCAAACTTGAAGAATTTCCGTAGGATGTTATAAAATGTTCGTTCATTACTTCAATTACTCGTGGATCCATTGGAGTAGTTGCAGCGTAATCGAGATAGACGTACCCGGATGTATTCATAATAACTAATGAGTAATTTTTTTAGGTTCTTCTAATTTAATAAATATAATACTTAATCTAAAAACTCTTACCATTAGGTTTTATATTTAAAGGTAGATTCTTTAAAAAATATATTTCCAAATACATTATTTAGTTAAAGGAGTTGAATATCGATTGGTAAAAATGCTCTGGGGTATTACGGGAACAGGTTTCTTGCTTCAAGAGTCGATTGATTTAATGAAAGATTTACAAGAAAATTATAATATCAAATTAACTGTAATATTATCAAAAGAGGGGGCAGCGGTTGTAAAATGGTACAAAAAGTGGCTAACCTTAACGGAAGTAGTAGAAAAAGTTAAAGTAGAAAAAACGCCAAATATACCTTTTTACGCGGGACCTTTACAGCTTGGCAAGTTTGATTTCTTCTTATGTTGCCCCGTTTCTGCAAATACAGTGGCTAAAATCGTACATGGTATTGCAGATACGCTTATTACTAACTGTGTTGCTCAAGCAATTAAAGGGGGGCAAACAGTATACATATTTCCTTCAGATCAAGACAATGAACCTATAATAACTTCTAGACCTGATGGATCTCCACTTGAGCTGAAAATACGAGATGTTGAACTTAAGAATAATAGAAAATTAAAAAACATGGAAGGAATTGAAGTAATATCTGAATTTCTCGAAATAAAAAGGCTCATAATTCGAAAGATTGAAGGAAACCGGTAAGTTATATTAATAGTCTCATGCGATATTTTTACACGAGTGTAGAGAAAAATTAACTTTATATACTATTGAGTGGATATTTTTATCAATAAAAAAATTTTGACAAATAAATAGAAAGTGAAAAATAGTATGAGTTCAAGTAAAGTAAAATCTTCTAGTTCGATTTTAAATATTTTAATTATAGCTGTAGGAGTTATTTTTCTATTTAGAGCAATAATCGACTTTTTAACTTTAGGTGGATTAATTTTACCTGAAATTTTGGCAGATTGGGGCGGTGCAGTTGGAGGTGTTGTTGCCCTTGGAGGTCAGGGATTAATCTCCCTTGTTTTAGCCTTCTGGTGTATTGTTGCTGGATTAGGCATGTTTAAAGAGGCAGAATGGGCTATGGGACAAGCATTAGTAGTTCTCAGTATAATGGTCGCTACTGGAGTTGCCCCAGTTATTGGATTAATAATGGATCCAGCTTCTTTTGACTTAGCTGACATATCAGGTATTATAAATCTCGTTGCTTTTATAGTAGGAGTAGTTGGATTTATCTGGTTAATGGTTACGCGTAGAAGATACGATTAATTTTTAAAAAATGATTAAAGATTGAATTCTTTTTTTTTTCTTTTGTTATTAGAAAAATGTGTAGTGTGAAAAAGCTTTTTATGAATCTAACAATTTCGTCCAAATGTTTAAATGAAATATTGATTTAGTAACAAATAGCTTTTCGTTCTAGAATCCATAATGTAATAAAAGAAGGTGGTTTCCATTCAAACCGAATTGCCCGAGAAAAAAATTAAAGAAAGTTTCGAATATCCTCAACATTTATACCCTAAAAGAAAAGGTTTAGCAAAAGCCTTTCATATGGCTAAAAGTTTCGGACACAGCAGAGATGTAACTTCAGTCGCTTTATCTCATAAAGGAGATTATATAGTTAGTGGCTCAAAGGATAATACTCTAAAAATATGGGATTTTCCAACTGGAAATCTATTAAGAACAATAGAAGCTCACGATCATTCAATATTAGCAGTGGCAGTATCGATGGATGATAACTATATTTATAGTTCTTCTTCTGACAATTTGATAAAAGTATGGGGGTTAAAGAGAGGGCATTTTATAAATGAATTAAGAGAACATACTGATGCAGTTACATCATTAGCTATAACTTCCGATGGGAAAAACATCATAAGTGGTTCCAAAGATAAAAATGTGATTGTTTGGAATATTTTAAATGCGAAATCCATTCATAAATTTGAACATAAAAGTGCGGTATTCTCAATTGCAATATCTAAAAATAATGAATTCCTGGTTTGTGGAACTGAAGAAGGTATTATTAGATTATGGAATTTAAAGAAGGGTAAGTTTGTTCGTACTATTAAAGGGCATACTGGAACTGTAACTTCACTTACAATTTCACCAAATGGAGAATACATGATTAGTGGATCAAACGATAATACGGTAAGAATATGGGATCTTTCAAAAGGAAGACCGATTTATATACTTAAAGGTCATTCAGGAATAGTTCGATCTATAGCCATATCACTCGATGGAAATTTGATTGTGAGCGGTTCTGACGATAAGACTATAAAAATATGGGATGTTTCTACGGGTGAAATTATAAGAACGCTCAAGAATTATACGGGTAAGGTATTATCAATTACATTTTCTCCTGACGGGAAATATATTATAACAGGATCTACAGATAATAATATTATGGTATGGGAGTTAATGAAAGGTAAACTCGAAGCGACCATAAATGCTCATCATAAAGGAATCAATTTTATATCAATTTCTCCTAATGGAAACTATATAGCAACTGGTTCAGATGATGATACTATCAAAATTTGGGATTTTAAAAACCTAAACCATATAAGAACCTTAAAGGGGCACACTAGACCGGTTAATTCAATTGAATTTTCTCCTGATGGAAATTACATTGTCAGTACTTCAGGCGATAAGAAAGTTATAATTTGGAATATTAAGCAAACAGCTCCATATAACATTGTAACAAATATAGGAAGCATTCCAAACTCAGCAGCGTTTACTCCCGATAATAAACATATAATCATGGGTTTACACAATAATTATCTCAAAATTTGGGACCTTCAAAATAAGAATTTTATATGGGAAGAAAAAGTTCATAAAGGTCCAATAACTTCGATAAAGTTCACTCCGAATGGAAGATATTTTGTAACTGGATCAGAAGACAAACATGTAATGATATGGGATTACTCTTCGAAAGATGTAATTAAAGATCTTAGTGGACATAAAGGAAAGGTGTTATCAATTGGGATTTCTTCAAATGGAGCAAATATTTGTAGTAGTTCTGATGATAAAACCATAAAAATATGGGATTTCTACACCGGTGACGAAGTTATTGCTCTTGAGAATCATACTGACATTGTTTCAAGTGTAGCCTATTCCCCAATCGGTAATTGCTTTATTAGTACATCTAAAGATAAAACGGTGAAAGTTTGGGATAATAAATATGAACTTATCCAATCATTTGAAGATCATGGAGATGATGTATCTTCAGTGGTAATTACACCAGATGGGAAATTTGGTATAACTGGTTCCCGTGATGGAATCTTAAAAATTTGGGCTCTTACATTCGGGGGTGTATTTAAAAATATTAAGGGGCATTCTGAAAATGTGAATTCAGTTGCAGTTTCACAGAGCGGAAAATTAGCTGTAAGTGGATTGTCTAATAAATCTCTAATTGTATGGGATTTGTCTAGTGGAAAATTGATTAAAACTCTTAAGGGCCATACAGATATTATTAGTTCCGTAGCATTTTCTCCCGGTGGAAAATTTGTGGTTAGCGCTTCTTATGATAACACTCTAATAGAATGGGAAATCAATAGCGGTGAAATATTATGGACAATGAGTGGACACGATGAAGCTGTTACTTCCGTAGCTGCATCTCATGATACAAAATATATTGTAAGTGGTTCAAGAGATAAGACAATTATAATTTGGGAGCCAAAGATGCTTAAACTTTTTAAAAGGCTGAAAGGAGCTAAGAGTGCAATAACATCTATCGACATTTCACCAACCGGAGAATATATTGTGAGTGGTTTAGAAGATAATTCCATTAATATCTGGAATTTGAAAAAAGGAAAACTTATTCTTACACTTGATGGACATAAAGAAGCTGTAAATTCAGTTGCTTTTTCGCCTGATGGAGAATATATTGCGAGTGGTTCTAAAGATCAGACGGTTAAAATTTGGAAAGTTAATACTGGTGAACTAGATTATACATTTGAAAAAATTAATAGCCCAGTCACCTCAGTATCATTTTCTACTGATGGTTTATATGTTGCTTGTGGTACAGAAGATAATTTTATTCGAATATGGGATTTCATTGAAAAGTACCAAACATCCTATTATTACTTATCAAAAGTGAATTCAGCAAAATTTATTCCAAATACAAATCAAATTATTGCAGGTTATGATTCAGGTGACGTTTTAATCTGGGATTTATTATTGGAAGAACAAGAAAAACTTCTAAAAGAGCTTCGAAGCAAATTGAAAAATGTAGAGGACTTAATCGTTAAAAATAATTATTCAGAAGCTATTGAACAATTGAATTTTATTTTGGAAACCGCAGAAGTATGTAATTTTGAAGATATTAAAGCAGTTGCGTTCGAAAAACTAAAAAATTTAAGAGATCCAGAAGAATCTTTAAAAATTGCCAAAAAGATATTAGAATTTGAATTTGAAAACCAGAGAAATATAACTAAAGCTGAGATGGTTAACCAACTCAAGATAGAAATATCAGAAACAGAATATTATGAAAATTTAATAGCTAATCCTGTAGATTATGAAGCCTCTGAAACAGCACATTTAGAAAATTTAGGAACGAAAATATTACATGAATTACTTAATCCTACATTGTATGCTTTAGTAATACAAAAGGAATATGATTTGAGCACAGCAAAAAAAATAGGTAAATTCCTTCAAGATCAAGGCTTTATTAAAGAATTTAGAAATTATCCTCTTGATGAAGAAAAGTTTAAGTCTCCAAGTGAGAAATTAGAAGATTTGATAATATTTGTGAGCTATGCCACTACAGATGCAGATACATTCAATATCGAAGATATATCAAAGAGATTAACATCTTATGACGAAATTAAACAAGTTTTATACTGGCAAGAGCATATGACAGATAACATT
>JAGXNS010000071.1 GCA_019894855.1 Promethearchaeota archaeon | reverse complement strand
TTTTAAAACTTAGCACTCCTGGCAATTTTTCACTCCGCTTCGTGAGTTCTTCAGTAAGCAATTCAATTGTGTCTAAATCATCAGTGTAGGATATTATTAGATCGTGTGGTGGCGTTCTTAGAGCTATCAACTTCACAATTTTAGCGTCAGTTAGCGAGAATAATAGAGGCTTCTCTTTTCCATATATTTCTATGTTTTTTTTTAGAGAAATAAGAATAGCTAGCGGGAGATTATTTTCTGCCTCATGTTCCAATAGAAAAGGATATGCTACTTTATAAAATTCTTCAATATCGTCATAAAACCGGGGTTCCATGCTCTTATAAGAAGATTTGTTTATTAATAAAGATTAACGAAAGATTCTCTTTACTACTTAGATAATATTCTCTTTGAGACTAATTAGCTGTTTCTCAAAATTTTCAATATCGGCTTTTGTAATGGTTTTAGAATTAATTTTCTCTATCATCCCTACGAAACCTTGTATAAGGGGATGCTCTAAAACAATGCAAGTTTGATTCAAAGTATTAACATCAACTATAAGAGCAGACTTTAAAATCTCACCCATACCAATAATATCTTTGAATAATAATTCATTATCTTCAGTATACGATAAAATTACAATATCCTCTAATATCTGCGAGCCGTCGTTTTTCTTGATTACCTTAAATTCACACATGTAAGAAATTTCACCTTAAATTTATTATTAGCACCATTTAAATTGGTTAAATCAAATAAAACCAAATTTTTTAAAATACGGTTAATAAAATAAAATAAAGCAATTATTTAAAAACTTACATGTAAAATCTTTAACAGAGGAAATTGATGAAAATATGGCAAGACCGTATCAAAAAGCAAATATCCCAGGACCTGAGCAAGGAACCAGCGTTTACGATCCTAAAGTAATGGCAAACCTCTTAAAGGACGATAAAAAGAAGGTTTTTGTAATAGGCTCTGAGTCTTTGACTTGGGAACTTAGTGGAAAAAAAGTAGTCGACTATTTCATCGAAGTTGCAAAGAAATTAGATTGTCACATCGTATCTACAGGTCATACTTACAAGTATCTTAAAGACAAAATCCCTAACGATAAATTATGGGACATGTCGCTAATAAATATAACCGGTAGATTAGTTGATAAAGATTGGAAAGGTTTTGATGGCGAAGGACAATATCGTATGGCTATTTTTGGCGGACATCTCGTATATTACGTGAGTCAAACCTTAAGTCGATTAAAGAACTTTCAAAATCACTTACGACTCGTTGAACTGGATAAATTTTCACATCCAAATGCCAGATTTAGCCTTCCAAATTTGAGTGACGACGATTGGAAAGATTTTTTAGAAAAGTTAATTGAAAATTTATAAAATAAAATTATAATTAAGAACTAAGAGGAGAATAAATAAATGAGTTTTTCAGACATGCCCGTAGATGTTGGACCCGTTTACGAAGGGGAACGCATCAGGGCTAAACAAATGTATGTAGAATTAGGCGGTCCTAAAATGGAAAAGCATTTTGAGTTAGTTCGAGTGAAACCTGCTAAAGAAATCAAGGATGGAGAGGTAACTTTACACGGTCCTGATCTCAAAGACATGGAAAAAGGTTCAACTCATCCAATCGGAATTTTAGTTGAAGTTTCCGGTCCAGAGCTTGAAGAAGATCTAGAAGCAGTATTCGAACGACGGATTCACGAATTTTGTAACTTCGTTAACGGTATAATGCATTTAAATCAACGCTATACTAATTGGATGCGGATTTCCACTGCTGCTTTCGAAAAAGGATTCAATTCTTTCGAAATGTTAGGCACAATTCTAATTAGACTTTTCAAAGCCGAACTTCCTATAATTGAAAAGGCTCAAGTAACAATATACACCGAAGCGAAAGATATTGAGAAACCTCACGAATTTGCGATGAGTGTTTACGACAAGAGAGACGAAAGAGCTCGAACAATTCACGACGAAGATGTAGATATGTTCTATGGATGTGTTTTGTGCCAATCCTTCGCTCCTACTCATGCGTGTTGTATCACTCCTGATCGAACAAGTTTATGTGGTTCAATTAATTGGTTTGATGCTAGAGCTGCCGCAAAAGTCGATCCAAAAGGTCCTTTATTCGAAATCCCCCCGGGTGAATGCTTAAACCTAGAAGCCGGAGAATATACTGGAATAAATGAAATGATAAAAAAGCGTTCGTTGGGTGAAATTGATAGAATTTATCTGTTTTCAGGAATGGAATTCCCTCATACATCGTGTGGTTGTTTCGAAGCTATTGACTTCTATATTCCTGAAGTAAATGGACATGGAATTGTCGATCGAAACTATAACGATGTAGCAATTAATGGACTTCCGTTCAGCGCGATGGCAAATTTTTAACCTTTTCGGTTAAATCGTCTAAATCAAACTGGCGGCGGTAAACAAATGCCTGGATTTAATGGTATCAGCATTCAATACATCGTATCCCCGAAATACCAAAGATATGATGGACTAGTACAAGGATTAGATAAAGGAATTGAAACTGTCGTGTGGATGAACAAGGGAGTAAAGGATAGAGTCAGTGAATTCCTTCCAAAAGACCTTTTACCCAAAATTGCGACTGAAGAAGATGTTCCAGACATTAACAACTTAAAGAAGTGGTTAGAGGATGTGGATCATCCTATAGTGAAGACGTGGGCAGAGGCATTAGGTGAAGAAGAGGAAGAAGAAGAAGGCGAATTTGAAGCTGAAGGCGCAATGGTTCCAATGGGAACACAAGCATTTACTATTCCTGGAGTAGGTGGATCGGGTGGATTCAAGATTATCTTAAAGAATTGCAAAATTCACGCAGAATCAATCATCATAAAAAGGATTGAACCTCGAACCAAACGGAAGAAATAACTAATCATCAATTATTTTATTTTTACTATTTTTTGTATTTTTAGCTTTTAAAGCTTAAATTAGGATTATATTTTTTATCTCATAAATTGTCTATCTTTATGTTTTAGTTCAAAATAATTCTTGTCTCTTTGAAGTTCTTCGTGTATTTCTGCTAAATTCTTGTTTTTTAATAAATTCTCAAAAAAAGACATTATGGACTCGTAAGGTTCTTTGACATAAGTATCTGTTTGAGAGAATTCGAAAGAAATCTCTTTTAATAGATCAAAATCTAGCTTTACATCAACTTTCCTTGTTCTTTCAATTTTGACTCTTAATCGTTTGTCGTGATAATGAGTCCATACTGCTTCATAGAAAAAATAATAAATAAATTGAACTGTTTCGGTGGCAAATCCAATAGAAAAAGCAGCAAACGCATCCCCAGTAACTATTAATATAACGAGCATTCCAAGAAAGATTGTTATTATCCTATATATTACGCTTTTAAAGAAACTTTCCTTGATAGTTTCTTTCTTTTGTATTAATTTTTGTATTAATTTCATTCGATAATAGAGAAATAAACTAGATATTTATTTATTTATTTGAAGAATTTAAAAAGAAATTCTGAAATTGCATCCTCAAATCTTCAGTCAAGAAGATAGATCCGAAATGGAAGCGTAAATAAAAAATTAATTTGTACATTTTTTATCATCTTAATCTCCTTAGTTTACTTTAGTGTGACTTCTAGATAAATATGCTTCTTTTCTTCCTTTTTTCCTAAATTTGCGAAGAGATTCCACATTCTAAATCCGCTGTACTTCTTCCGAAATAAGAGATAGATCGGATCTACCTCATCTTTTGCTAGAATTCTGGCTTTTCCCTCAAAATACTCGCCCTTAAGGTTTCCACTGGCATCAGATGCAGCAATTTGAACCTCAGGATTATTGCGAATTCGTTTAACTTTATAAGTCGTCCCTCCCGTACAAACATAGAATTTATCTTTATCTTCTAAAAACCAGACAGGCGTAGCTGCACCTTCCCCATTCTTACGGAAGGTCTTTATGTTAATATGTTTACCATCTTTTAGTTGGGGTAAAAATTTAATTGCTTCAGTATCATTCATATTTTTTCCTTTAATTGTTTAGTTATAAATTAAATTTGATAGTTGGCTAATATGCGGCAAAATTTCTTACAATCTTTTTTTTAATTTATCTTTTAATCTTGTTAGATTAAATTTCTTTTTTGCTTAATTCCCTAATACGTGTTATAATGTCCCATTTTTTTACGAGCTTGATTGCAGCGGTGGGCAAGAAATGTTCCCAAGGTTCTCCTTTTAGCATTGAATTGCGAATATCGCTTCCACTCAATCCCTTCTCTTCTAACGGTACTTCCCATAGAATGTGAACTTTCAACCCTAACTCCTCTAAATATTCTTTTTTCTGTCTTCCCCAACCATCGTAAATCGAAAGGAAGAACACCGCATCCATGGGGGCGTAATACTTCAGTAACTCAGGAACGTTAATAGGAAACGGTACAATAGAGAATTCTGATAATTCCAATCCATTTTCTAATAAAGTTTCTCTTATCATTACATATCGTTCATAATAAGTCATAGGGTTAGCGATGAGCGTACTGCGATGAGGATTTGAATCGTGGGCTTTAGTTAGAGATGGATCTGGGTTAGTGATTCCCACGATTAAGTGATCACATAGTTTTTTTCCTGCGAGGAGAAATTTCACATGATCGTTGTGAAGTATTTGGAACCTTCCGTGAATTACCCCTATTTCGAACTTTGTTTCTTTATCTTGCTTCATTCTAATTAACTATTTGTCATAATAAAATAATTCGAATAATTCAAAAAAGATTAATAATTTTGCCATATGAAATATTCAAATTGACGGTAGGTTTATTATTATGTTATTAAAAGAGGATATTGAAGAATCGAAAGAACGCATGGATGCGTGGTGGGATCACGAAGTAATTGATCGTCCGGTTATTTCGTACTATTTTTCGAAGAAAAGGGTATCCATTGGTGGTTATATAGACGCCTTGGGGCAAGATTGGAGGTTGGCAAAAAATCCAGAGGGTATCGAGGAAGCTCTCGATAAATTTGAGAAAAATGCGGAAAAAACTTTTTATGGTGGAGAAGCAATACCTTCTTTTCTTCCAAATTATGGACCGGGCATAGTTGCGGCTATTTTTGGCGTTGAACCGAAATTTCAATCTGAAACTATTTGGTTTAGTCGCCCAACCAAACCAGAAGAAATACTATCTCTACTTGAAAGCGTAAAATTAAACCAGAATAACGAATGGTATTCGAGGATTCTTAGAATCACGGAGTATGCCGCGAATAGGGCGAAAGAGGATTACCAGGTTTCAATTACAGATCTTGGAGGAGTTTTAGATATTCTTTCCTCGTTCTTAGGGCCAACTAATCTATTGCTAACTATGAAACGTGAACCACATATAATAGACACTTGCCGAGAAATAATTCTTGAAAAGTTAATAAAAATCTACGATAAGCTTTATGAAATAATTAAGAGGGATTGCAAAGGTTTTAATGCTTGGCTTAATGTTTGGTGTAGGAAAAGTTGGTATCCTGTTCAATGCGACTTTATTGCCATGCTTAACCCAAAATGGTTTAAAAGGTTTGCGTTACCAGATATAATTGCTCAAATTGAACATATGGATTACGCTATTTATCATATGGACGGACCCAATCAAATTCCGTTTTTAGACGATTTTTTATCAATCTCACACTTAACAGGTATCCAATGGGTATCAGGGGCAGGTCGACAACCGCAAGGATCAGAAGAGTGGTTCCCCCTATACAAAAAGATCCAAAAAGCAGGTAAAAATATTGTAATAGATACCCTTTCGGAAAAAGTACCTCACTTATATCGTAATTTAGAGCATAGAGGCTTATACGTTCGAACGCTCTATTCTTCTAAAATAATTGCAGACTTTTACTTACCCCCTTTTATTGGTGGTGGAGATGGAAAGTTAATAGAAGAAGCAATTAGTTGGGTAAAAAGTAACAAATATCCAAGCTTAAATAAGGAATTGCTTGAGGAATTTTTAAATACGAAACACTATGAGTTTGACAGCGGAGTTAAACGACAATTGCTTACACAAATAAATAGTTCTTTAAAAGAAAAGCTATACTTTACTTGAAATAAATTTAGGTCTCTTTTTTTTACTATTTTTATAGTCCTTTTTAGTTTAAATGTTTTTATTGACACTTTATCTTATAATAAAATAATGTCTTCTAATTGATGTTAATGACGAGTGCAAAAGTGTTTGAACCAAATTTAGAGAATCTAACAAAGAATCAATATGGTAATAATCACTTAACAAAGTTTATCCATGCTAGCGACATTCATTTAGGCAGTCACCAATATCGTAACGATTATCGTGCGAACGATTTTATTTTTGCTTTTGAGGAAATTTTATCTATAGCAGTTATCCATCGAGTGGATTTTTTGTTATTGGGGGGAGATGTTTTTACATCCTTGGAAATGTTACCTGGGAAATTAACCAAAATAGTTAATCTTCTAACGAATTTCAAAAAAGTCACGAAAAACCAAATTTTAATAATAGCAATTGAAGGAAACCACGATATTCGTAAATTTTCGAGAGGACAAAAGTTTAAACAGCGGGGTCAGTCTTGGTTGAAATTATTAGCCAGTTTAGGATTAATAATTTTGCTAGATGCAGATGTAGATTTACCGTCCGATGAAATATTTAAAGAATACGACTTCAAAACGCGGAAGGGGGGCAAGATCAGAATAAAAGATGTAATTATTTACGGTACAAGATACTTGGGGCAAAATCCGGTGGAATATCTCTTAAAACTGAAAGACGGAATCGAAAAAGACGACGATCTCTTTCACATTCTTCTTCAGCATTTTGGGATTAAAGGCCAAATGGAACAAGTTCCGGGTGTTGATTACCGAAGAATCCAAATTCTAAAGAACCGAGTAAATTATTTAGCGCTCGGTCATTTTCACTTACAATTTATCTTGGACGACTGGATTTTTAATCCGGGATCCTCTGAAGCTTCGTGTTCCTCGGACTTTTCATTCAAACGAGGAGTATTTTTAGTTACAATAACCAAAAACGATTCCTATACCAAATGTGTTAACAAAATTCGATTAACAAATAGAACCTCCCGATGGGAACACATCTATTTCAAAACAGAATTTAGCAAAAAAGAAAAAATGTATGAATACATTATTCAAAAGTTAAAAAAGTCTTTTGATTTAGACAAAAATTTAAATAAAAAATCATTTAATATCCAAACTCCTGTACTTTTTCTTGTGTTGAAAGGAAAAAAGCCTTTTTATAGATGTAAAATAGATAAGAAAGAATTAACTCAAATAATATGTGAAAACCTGCCCGTGGTGGACGTAAGAATATATCAAAAGTTTTCCGATTTTCTAAAAACACTAGATACTTTTTTTTAAATTTTAAAAAGAACTTGGTATAGTTTATATTTTAAAGGATAAGAACAAAGTAATATTTATGCGTCTAAAGTCTTTTTTATCAAAAAATAAAGTATTTTCGTTACTAACATTACTCTTTTCTATTTGGATTGTTATTTTGCTTGTTTTAGCTGTAATAGGGACGAGAACGATAGTTTTTTACGATGCTCTTGGACAAATTGATGTTTCTGTCGAATATTCTAGCGTTTTACCATGGCTTAGATACATCATCGAACCTTTTGCAATTATTGCCTTTATCTTAGAATATGAATTTACTTGGCTCTTGCTATTTTTAATAATTTATCCAATTCTACGAGTTATATACGTGTTCTCAAGAAAGAGGGGTAAATTACAATCAAAAAAATACAACCAACTTAAGCATGTCTTAAATGACATCATTTATTTTGCATTTAAAATCTTTTCAATTACGCTTGTAGTAATCTTATTAATAATCATAATAGGGTACTTATTTCAAGGATTTTTTTTTGTCAGTCGGTATTTCATGGTTCCTGTTCAAGTTGGAATACACCTGTGCTTTATTTTGCTTGGGATCAAGGTTGGGTACACTCTATTAAAACTAGTCC
This sequence comes from Promethearchaeota archaeon, assembly GCA_019894855.1. Lineage (GTDB taxonomy): Archaea > Asgardarchaeota > Lokiarchaeia > Sigyniarchaeales > SOKP01 > SOKP01. Next base: position 4,229 of record JAGXNS010000071.1, on the reverse strand, counting down.
ATCCTAGGCTGAACCTTAACCTTGCTGGAAAAATTGAGAGGAACGATCGCCGGGCAAAATCAAAAAATACAAGAATTACCTATAATTTGAAAAAAGAGTTGGTGTATTTTGCGGGGATTTTATTTTTACTGCTTGGTTCTAATGTTATTTTATTGTCAATACAATTTCCTCCTCACAGAATCGTTCCCACTACACCTTTAGAGGACGATGAATTTTTATTTGATTTTCACGTTCACACGACTTTTTCTGATGGTTGGCTTACTCCTGAGGAGAGAGTTTTGTGGTATATTGAACATGGAATATCAGGAGCTGCTTTTTCCGATCACGATAATATTAGAGGAGCTCTAGTTGCTCGGGAATTTGTTGAAAAAAATGGACTGGATTTTACAGTTTGGATTGCGGAAGAATGGACAAATCATGAAACTGACCCAGAGATTCATATGAATTATTTTGGATTAGAGGAAGAAATTGTTCCTCCCGAATCTTACACCCCTGGTGGTCCAGAAGTTATGAATGCTTCAGAGTTAATCAGTTATGTAAAAGCTAATGGCGGTTTTATAACAGTAAACCATTATCATTATGATGGATTTGGTACTCCCTATACTCTTGAACAATTACGAGATTGGGGTGTTGATGGTTTTGAAATTATCAATGGGGGAAGCTATAATAAATACATAGAAATTCGTGAATTTTGCATAAATAACAGTTTAATTTGCATAGCCGGGTCCGATATTCATACAAATGAAGATTTAAACACATTTACCAAACTAAAACTCGACGATTCAAGCAATAAAACCTTAGATAACATTTTTAAGAACTTGAAAAACAATACACACAAAACTATCGCTATTCAATTTTATCCTAAAATTGTCGATTTTCCAGGAGAGTTAACAGATTTAGGATTCTATGTTTTAGAAGATTTTATTAACTATTTTTTAAACATAGATACATACCAAGCACTTTCTTGGATTATGTGGTCATCAAGTATATATTTAGTATTTTATTTATTCTACAAAAAAGTTAAAAAAGCAGACATAAATCGCTTGATAAATAAAATCTCTTAAAATCTTTTTTTTATTTTATTAACTTAGTTTAAATATAATAAGAGTTCTTATCTTCGTTATACTTGTCACTATCGTCGTCGTTATCGTCATCGCCTTCATTCTGCATAAACATCTTAGAAAACATTTTTTTTATTTCGTCAGGTAAATCTTTTATATCGTTCATGTCAATGGGAATTACTCCTGGTCGCTTCATGGAAGGCATTCTAGCTTTTATTTGTTTTTCCATTTTTTCTTTTTGTTTTGCATGACTCCTTAATTCTTTTTCCATAAGGTTTTTTAATTCGCTTGCTACCAATTCATCCAATTCTTGAGGATTGAACGATAGCATAGATTCTGAACCATATAGTTTAGAGAGTTTTTTGGTTACTCTAATTCTTTTATCTTCGGGGATTTGTTCAATTTTATCTAATCCCAAAATTTTTATAATATTTGACCAATCAAGCTGGTAAACCCAGGCTTCTTTTTCTGGCATAATTTTTAGAATGTGATTTTTCCATTATTGTAATTTCGGATAACTGTTAAATGTTTTCCTATGACTTTCCATGAAAATGTAACCATATAAATCTATGCCTTATGTTCTATTGAATCGAAAAGCTGGGAAAAAATTAATAGATCGTATAAATTTTCTTTTTAAATTAAATTAGAGGTAAGGTCTGATGAAAAAAGGAATAAAAAGTTAGAAAAATTCTTTAAAGGCGGAAACCACTAACTCTGGTTGATCGTTCATTACCCAATGTGATGAATTTTCAACACGGACAATTTTTAAGTCGTCAACATAATCGGATAAACCTTCCAAAACTGAGGATAACACTGCGATGTCTTTCATACCATGAACTACTAAAGTAGGCACGGTTATATTTCCCTTCCAGTCTTTAAAGCTGATGTTTGCCCTATAATAATTCACGCCGCCTAAGATTGCCTCTTGTGTCCACGCACCTAAGTACTGCTTCTTATCGAATTCAGTAAAATTTTTCTGAAAAACAGCGAATTTTAACCATTTGCTGTCATTTTCAAATAAAAATTTTTCTCCATCGGGTTTAAGAAATTCATATATGTAATAGCTGGCTTTTTGCTGTTTTTTGTCTGTTCTCAGTTTTTGTTGAAATATCTTCATGTGAGGAGCGTTCAATATTGCTAATTTTTTGAGTAACTCAGGATATTTTTCAGCAAACGCCCAAGCTACTATGCCACCCCAATCGTGCCCCGCAAGAAAAATCTTTCCTAATTTTAAAGTTTCTATTAGACCTTTAAGGTCATCCATTAAAAACTTAATTTTATAATTTTCTACACCCTCTGGTTTGTCAGATAAATTATATCCTCGCATATCGGGGATAATTAATTTGTAATACTTTTTAAGACCATTAATTACGTTTTTCCAACCATACCAAAAATCTGGGAATCCATGAAGTAAAACTAAGGGCGGACCTTCCCCGATGATAACAGTGTGAAGTTTTATCCCATTAGTTTCGATCATTTTTTCTTCTATTTCATCAAACAATTCCATTTTTATTTACCAATTGCTTTATGTTTAGATTAAATTATGTTCTATTGATTTTCCTCTAATATAAATTAACCTTCTAGAAATTAATATATCTCATAAATTGGATAAATAGAGAAAAATTAAAATCTGAAGAAATTTTTAAAAAAAATCTTAATTTATTGTTCAAAATAGCTATTAAAGGAATCTTCAAAATCCTTTATGCTTGAATTGTTCAGTTCAGCAAATTTATAGCGCCCTTTTGGTATCTTTTCCTCTTTGGAAAAATGTTTTGTAAGGGAGCTTTCAAAATCACTTGCACTTAAACTTTTTTCTTCCGCGAACTTAATTTCGCCAAAGAATTTCAAGTATTCTGGTGTATTATCACTCATTTTTATGCTCACTTGTTTTCTATTTATTAAATTTTTACTCAAATACTTTGTTAATTAAAAGATAGGTTAGTTTATAAATGTTTTCCTACACTTGCAATGGTTAAAATTTCTTAATTTTTACCGAATCCTCATTCACTGAATGAGCGTTCATTTATTTTGTGTTGATCTTTATTATTCAACGAAAAATGTAGGCAAGATATAAAAAAAAACTACTTTTTTATAATAAATCAAAAGAAAATTGAATTTTAATAAGTAATAAATTTTAACATATTAACATAACTTTTTCAATGTTTTAGAAAAGTAAAAATATTAAATCTAAAATAAATATCATTAAAAAAGAGATTTAAATAATCTGGTACCGTTCTGATTGTGGATAGTGATTCTCATTAAGTCTTTTTAATTTATTTAAATTTTTGAGAAAAGACATAACTACATCTCTTTCGATAGAATATTTCCCAGCTACTTCAATAGGATTATTTATAAAACTCAAAACTTCTAGGTTCGTCAGACTATCCAAACCTTCTAATGATGTAAGATTCTCGCAATAGAGATTTAAAGATTTGAGACGGGTGAGCTTATCCAATCCCTTGATCTCATGAATGCTTTTTAAACGGCTACTACAAATCGAAAGTTCACTTCCATCTTGAACATATATCTTATTTTCGTCTAAAACTACATATTCTTTTTCACCCTACTTAATCAACATTATTACCATTATTCTTTAAACATATAAATCTTCGCACTGTGCACTAATCCTATTTATCTATTCAAAATTCGACAATTTTCCCTCTATTATTTCAAAACAGAATTCGTAATATAATAAATATTTAAAGAATAAGGAACTTAATTCTCATAAAAATTAAAATAAAATCTGAACTAAAATGAGTGAAGATAAAGTTATTGTTTCAAATAAGGGATTGGTTCGCGCTGACTTTAATTTCTGGGTCGGTCGCTACTTAGATAAGTTTTTTGACAATTTAGAGAATAAAAAAGTTATTGGTAATAAATGTTTAAAGTGTGGGGCTGTATTTATCCCTCCAAGAAAAATCTGTGGAAAATGTAATATTGTAATTCCGCTCGAAGAAAATTGGGTTGATTTACCTGACACAGGTACTATTATGAATTATACAATAACTCCTTACAGAGTGAACGAGAGAACTCATAGAAAAGCTAAGAATTTATTACTTGGAATGGTACAAATAGATGGGAGCAACACATCCATTGTTTATAGGCTTTTGGATTTAGAACCTAGTGATGTAAAAATTGGAATGAAAGTAAAGATAGAATGGGCAGAAA
>JAGXNS010000070.1 GCA_019894855.1 Promethearchaeota archaeon | reverse complement strand
GAGTGAATGTTTCAACCTATTTCCTTCCAAAAGATGATGGATTATGGAATACTTATGCCTTAAATTACGCAGAAAATGCTTTAATTCTCTTCAATAACACTTTTGGAGCATATCCTTACCCAACACTAATATCGTAGAAGAGTACACGTACTTTGGTGGTATGGAATACCCCAATCAAGTATACATATCAGAAATTTTTGGTAATAGAGGGAATCCTCTAAATGTAGCAAGGTGGTTCTTAGAAAAAGTAATTGTTCACGAAGTATGTCATCAATGGTGGTATAATCTAATTGGAAACGACGAAGTTGATGTGGGATTTTTAGACGAAGGTCTAACTTGTTGGTCAACTGATTATTACGGTGAATATTATTATGGAGAATGGGAATATTTTCAATATACGCGCTATATTGATGATGTGAGAATATATTATGCCCTAAATGAGCTCAGCTCCAAAATAAATCAAACAGTTTACGAATGTCTAGATATAGATATATATAATTTTAACTATGTTGCCTATACAAAAGCTCCACTAATTTTTGAAAAGTTACGCCAAACTCTTGGACTTACAGCCTTTTTAGAAGGATTAAAGGTATACTTTGAGAGGCACCAATTTGAGCTCGTCGTATTATCAGATATACAGCAAGCATTCGAGGATGTAGTAGGGCAGTCGTTAGATTGGTTTTTCTTCCCATGGTTCGATAATCTTTTCCTTCCAAAATATTCAATTACACAAAACATTTACAACCCTGAAACTCAGAATTTAATTTTAACTATTGTAGATATAAACAAACAATTGAACGATTACGAATATTCTCAGCAAGTTCCTTTAAATGTATATGATGCCTTAAATTCTTTAATTTTTAGCCAAACAATCTGGATTAATGGAACAACTGAATTGTCTTTTACTATATCAAATCAACCCAATCGAGTAAGCTTAAATTATAATAATTATGTTATAGTTCAATTAGTAGATGAATTTAGTCTTACATTGGATTCAATAGTTCAAAGTGACGATCCAGCTATTTCGGGCTATGAAATGGCATTCCTTCTAATGCTTAGTTTAATTTTAATTGGTTTTGTAATTGTTGAACATAGAAGGAAGATTAAAATCAATATATAGGAAAAAAATAGTCCCCCCTCTCGGAATCTCATTTCTTCCACAAAGAATAGATAATTTGAGCCGAGGACCTCACGGTATCGGCTGACAATACTTCATAGGCAAAAACCTTAGTATGCGATATTGATCTACAGCCGCGCGCTCTGACCAGCTGAGCTAAGGGGGGCAAAGTTTCGATATATTTTTTAATTAATATAGCAATATAATTTTTACGATTTTCTACTAGATATCGCATGAATGAATGGAATTTATAATTTTTAAAAACAAAACTTTTCAATCTAGGTAGATTTTGCAATATGTTCTAGTAAAAAAATCTAAAATAGCACAAATTTTTTTAAAGAAAACCCTAACTAGATATTTATAACGATTTAAAATAATCAATTAAAAAGTGAAATTTAATGCGAGAAGAAACCGATTATACGGAAGCTATTGAAACTTACAAAGATGATGCTAATATCATCATCGAACCATGGGGGCGTAGTATCGATCACCTTCGACTTACAATAATAGGGAAGGAGGGAACGCCTTATAATAAAGGAAAGTTCATTTTCGAAGTTAAATTCCCGGAAAATTATCCCTTTGCCCCACCATACGCTTACGCAGTTACCTTAATGTGGCACCCTAATATAGACAGCAGCATACCTCCAGGAAAACTTAATATCTGTTTAGATCTGATTAATCCGGACCTTGTTGGCAAGGTAGACGCTTCAACTGGCGCATCAGGCTGGACTCCTTCAAAAACTTTAACTAATATCGTAGAAGCCTTAAAAGGCATGATGCATGTCGAACCTCCCTTCTTTAACCCAGGAGATCCTCTTAACCACGAGGCGGGTGAGCAATATTTCAGAGCTCAAAAGAAGTTTGAAGCCAAGGCAAAAGCGTGGACTAGCAAATATGCTTGTGATTGAAATTAATAACTATTTTTTATCCCTTATTTTAGTTTTCTAATAATTTTCATAAAACTAATTTGATTAAACCTAATAGTCGATATTTGCGAGATAGCAATGCTTAAGAAGTCAAAGGGATTAAAGTCAAGATTGATTGAACTGACCAAATTCGATATAAAAGATATGGAAGGTTCATCCTCTGAAGATACAAAGAGGATAATTCCAAAAGTCTTTAAAACGGTTCGGAAAGCGATTTCAACCTATAAAAAGGAGATTGAAGACCTCCTTAAAAGCGTTCAGTCTGCCCCTAAAGAGTTTTGGGAAGAGTTAATAGTTCAAGCTAAAAAACTAGGGGTTGACCTTGTAGGATTTGCTCCAATAGTTGAAGATTTTATGTTTGAGAACGATCATGTGGGTGGAATCGAAGTCTTGTATGAGAACGCAATCGTCTTAGGGATGGAGATGGCCTACGAGGCTATAGATACGGCCCCTGAACCTCCAGCGGGAATTGAATCTCTAAATATTTATGCGGAGTTAGGCGAAGCCACGAATAAATTAACAAACTTTATTCGATCAAAAGGATATCGAGCAATTGGATGCCATCCTCTTGGAGGCCCAATTCTGTATCCTGCTATGGCAGTAAAAGCAGGTTTAGGTAAAATTGGAAGACAAGGTCTTTTAATCACTAGAAAAATCCGGTCCTAGACAGAGATTATCTGTAATTTCAGTTAATATTTCTCCTCTTCCAGAAGTTGCTCAAGAGAATGTTGATGTCGAACAATACTGTAAAAAATGCAAAAGGTGCGTTAATTTGTGCCCTGTGAACGCAATTTACGACGAGCCAATTGTAAAAGAAAACGGCGTTGTTACCCGGATCGACGGTGAGAAGTGTATAGAACACTTTTACAAAACTACGGGGTGTTCTGTGTGTATTAAAGAATGTCCTTTTCATAAAATAGGATATAAGGCACAATTCTATGCTCGTTTATGAACTTATTAAAACTTAATTTGGATATAAAATTAGCATATTTAGTAATAGAGGAAGATTTTTTCGAGCACAAGACATGACAAAAAAGATACCATTTTCATTTACAGGTAAGAAAGTTATTGTTTTTGACTTAGACGGTACTATTGTAAGATTGGCCGCTGATTGGCATTCATTACGTAATGCTTTAATTGCCCGATTTACTGAACAGAATCGAGAAGTTATCAATTTCAAAAATATGTCGACAATCTTATCTAAAATCGTTGAGATGGGCGATGAAAAAGAACTTCAACTAAATTTTAACCTTATGCGGCAATACGAACTTGAAAATATCACGAGAAACGAGCCAATTAGGGAAACAATTTATTTTATTAATAATAAAGAGTTATTTGGAGTATCTCCTAACGCTAAATTGGCGGTTTTTTCGCTAAACTTTCGATCAACTATTCTCAAATCACTTGAAATGGCGGGTATCCTCGATAAATTTGAGTTTTTTGTAGGACGGGAAGACGTTAGAAAGTGGAAACCAGAACCCGAGGGCTTACTGAAAATTTTAGATTATTTCAATGTTAATTCTGAAGAAATGATTTATTTTGGCGACGTAGAAAAAGACTTATTAGCGGGAGCTAGTGCTGGTGTAGAGTCGTACTATATCGACACTCTTATTAACCATGTAAAAAATATAAAAAAATAATGACAACCCTGATTGGACTTTACATAAAGGAATAACAACTTTTACATGAAAGTAATAATCACGTTGTATTTTTTAATTTCTGATTCTACTTTTGCCTTACCAAGTGGGCTGAGAGTTATAATATCGTTGCTTTTAATTTTTAGTGTCGTTAGTTTTATAGTTGGATCCTTAAACTCACCGCTCATATAAGGATTCCAATACATTTCCTTATTAACTGGATTAGTGATCATCCAGAGAATGGGTTCTAGATTTTGACCTATTATTCTCATAGCTTTGAAAATATAGCCTATATCGGCATCAAAAGGAACGACTAATTGTACATGTTCTTCGCCCTCAATATTTCCGCACGCTAAACAATCTTCCCGTTTGGTAATATGTAATTGATCAAATTGGCCATAAACGCCATTATAATTAACGTAAGGAGGATCCATTGGTGGACCAATATTTCTTCCATGTAATCGAAATAATAACTTTAATGCTTCTTGCGATTGAATACTAGAAATTATAGAGCTTACTGATTGAATTGCCGCAATTTTATTACCTAAGATGTTTTCCATTTCTTCAAATTTATAATTTTCTCCGAATGTGTCTTTAATATTTTCTTTCCACTCAGTAATTTCTTCTGATGTAAGCGTTTCTAACTTCTCTTCAGAAACATTCTCTTTGAAAACTCTGCCCCTTAAAGCCTCCAATTCTTTTTGAGCTAAAGACTTTAATTTTACCACGTCGTCATCAACATTCATATCAGGTTTAAAACCATATTCTTTTTCGAAGATAACCTCCGCTTTTATAACGCAATGGTTTCTATTTCTTGGAAGCCCTTTTAAAGTGCACGCCGCAACTAATTTATCATCTGCAGGAGGGATTGGAACTAAACATCGGTAACAAGGCGTTACATTCAAAACATCCTCAGCGTATTTTTTATCAAATTCTTCTTCTACCTGTTTTCTTACTAACCTTCTAAATGGTTCGAGTTTCTCTTGCTTCAATCTCTCTATCAAGTATTGTAGTTGTTCAATTTCTTTTTGTGCGTCCAAGTACTCTGGATTATCAAATTCCCACATTTTCGTGTCTACTACATTTTCGATTTCAAATTCTCTGTTTTTATATTCGAGCCCTGAATCTTTAGGGATGACTACTTGTACATGACCTTCAAAACCTACTGTTCCTCCCTCTACCATTGGTTTTTTTATCCGAAGGCAAATCTTATTTAAATCTAACCTTGCATTAAAGTTATCTAAAGCGGCAATGACGACATCACATTCTTCGTACACTGACATTGCTAATTTCTGGAGTTTTTCAAAGTAAAAATCGACTTTCAAGAATGGATTCATGTCTTTCAGTCTTTCAGCTGCGACTTCTGCCTTAGGACGTCCCTCATCCCCTGGCTTGAATAACATTTGGCGAGATAAATTAGATGTTTCAATGGTATCGAGGTCTACTAAAACTATTTTTCCAATACCCATTAATGCAAAATCTTTTGCTATTTCGCACCCTAAAGCTCCCACACCAACGATCATGATACAGCCTTCGCTTACAATTTCTTGATCCCAACCGTCGATTAATTGTTGGCGGGCGTACATCCGGGATTTTTTGATCTCTTCCTTGTTTACTGTCATTTTAAGTATCCCATAATTTTATTATAATATATAATAATTATCCTACAAGAAAATTTAAATTCTTTTAGTGTTTCTTTTTGAGAAAACCTTGTTTAATTTTTATCATCTTCATAGCTCTTCCCATTTCCCAATTTTTAATTATTGGTAATTTTAGAGATAATATTTTTTAACAAGTCGATTTACACTTAACTAGTTGGTTAGGAATTAATATTGTAGGTTTAGTTTACGCAAGAATATTATATAAAAAGGTAAATATAAGAGATATAGATTAAGAGAATACGATTATTTGTTTTTTGATACTTCCTTCAACATTTTCTTTATTTCCTCTGCCTTTTCTTTATCCTTTGTTATTTCGGCTTCTTTTTTCTTATCTTCAATTGCTTTTTTTGCTTCAGACAATTCCCTTGTTAAATCTTGCTTAAAATTTAATAAGTTTAGCATGTCTTTACGGAATTCCTTTGAATTAGATACGACCATTTCTCTTTTCTGCCGAGACCGCAACTCTTCTTTTTCTTTTTTAATTTTGATTAATTCTGAAATTTCTCCTGATAAAACGCTTACTTCTTTAATTGTCCCTTTAATTTTTTGTTCTTCTTCTTTCTTTTTAAGCTCTTCTTTTAACTTTTGTTTTTCTAGTTCTTGGTGAATTTTTTTTATTTTCCGATTACTATCATTTACTCTTTGCTCGAATTTTCTCGCGTTCTCAATCTCTTTCGTAATAAATTTAGTTTGTTCGCTCCAACCAATTTCCTCAAACTTAGTAATTGCGTTATTAAATTTCATATAAGCAGCCTTAAATTCATATTTAGTTGTTAATTCTTTCCCTTCATCTATAAGCTTTAATCCTTCTTCTTTAATTTTTTCAGCATGTTTCTGAGTTTCATATAACTTCTTAAATTTCTTTTGTTGTTCTCTTTTTCTAAATTCAGTTTCCATTTGCTGTTTCCTCATCTCTTCGCGAAAAAGCTCGTATTCCTGTTGTCTTTTATTGTTAATCTCTTCTTCTGCTTTTTTCTTTTCTAAATATTTTTCTTTTTCATTTATTAAATCCTTGATTAACGTGTTTAAATTAGTAAGTTCGGGTTCCCAACCTATTTTTTCAGCTAATAAATTTCTTGCTTGAACATACAAAGATATTGCTTTGTCGTAATCAGGAATGCTCATTTTAATATATTTTCCACCATCTTCTAGGAGAGAATATGCTGCTTCTCTAAATGTCAATTGGTCTTGAATAATTCTTTCTCTTTGTTTAGCTGCAATCTGCTGAGCTTTCTTCTTTTCTCTTTCTTGCCGTCTTCTTTCTGTTAAGATACTTTCCAAATTCCTTTCCTCTTTCAGCTGTTCTAATTCTCTTTTTAACTTCTGCCCCTCCTCATGTTCTCTATGTCTTTTGAGCTCTTCCGCTTTTCCGATCATACCGCTAAGGGAATCTGTTGGAAAATTTATCTCATTAAGAATTAACATCGCTTTCCGATAGCTCATAATAGCTAATTCGAACTTAGAATTGTTAATGTGTAGTTCAGCGTCATCCAAAATGTTAAAAGCTTCATTTTTTTTTCCTTCTATAAGTGCTTGCGTTAAGATTAATTTTTCAACTTCTACCTTTTTTAACTTTAAGCGCTCTCTTTCTTTGCTGATATTTTTCGCAATTTTATTTTGAAAATCATTTTCCTCGCGCTCTTTTTGAAGTTTTCGTTCAAGTAATTTTTGTTTTTGGAAGTCATGGACTCTCTTCTTCTCCTTAAATTGTAGAATTAACTCTTTAATCGAATTTGTAGGGTAGTTAATTTCATTTAGCACTAACTCCGCGCTTCTGTAATATTCTAACGCTTTATCGTAATCTGCACGTTTTACAAATACTTCAGCTTCTTCAAACAATTCGAAAGCCGCTTCTTTGCGTTTCTTTAAATGCAATTTAAGGTCTTCTTGTTTCTTAATTTTAATCTGTTTAACTCTCATTTGTTCTTCTTCGTACTTCATGTTATCAGCAACGGTCTGAAGAAAGTGTTTTTCTTTTTCTTGTTTTCTAATTTCATACTCTAACTCTTGTTGTTTAGCACTATTGGTTTCCCGTTTTTTTTCTTGTATTTTTAATATAGTATCTTTTACTATTTCAGTAGGAAACTGAATTTGAATTAAGATTAATTCTGCGTTATAATATTTCTCTATAGATTCTTCATACTTCCCTTCTTTTAATAGTTGTTCTGCTTTATCCATTATAGAAAAGGCTTCCAACTTTTTTATCTCCATCAAATTCTTCATATCTTCTCTTTTAAGAAGCTCGATCTTCTTTGATAGCATCTTATCTCTTTCTTTTTGAAAACTTTTTGTTACTTTTCTCTCGAATTCTCTTTCTTCTTCTATGGTTTTTCGTAGTTGTTCTTTATCGAGTAATTTTTGACGCTCTTTTTCGTCCTTTTTAAATTGCAGATTTCGAATTGATTCTTCTAATAATAAAATATACTTTCCCGTCCACCCTACATTTTTGAGTGAATTGAGCGCATTTTGATACGCTTCTATGGCTTTAATATAATTTTCTTGCGCTAAAAATTCATCAGCGTCGTCAATAATTTTGAACGCTTCTTGTTGTTTTAAAATGTTCTGGGAACTCAATTCCTTTTTTGCTTCTAAAATCACTCTTTCTTTTTGGATTAATCTTTTTTCTCTTTCTCTTTGGATTTTAATATTGATAAGAAATTGTCTGTGTTCGGCATCTTCTTTGATTATTTGTTCGAACTCCTTTTGCTTCCTAATTTCCTGCTCCTTCTTTTCATTTTCGATTTTGTTAATTGTCTGGTTAATAAGCACAATTTCTTCAATCCATTGAATTTGAGCAAAAATTTGATTTACATTTTTATAACTTTCAATTGCTAAATTGAATTCTCCTAAAGAAAGATAGTTTTGAGCTTCATCCAAGATTTTAAACGCTTCCTCCTTTTGTTTTTCTCTAAAATTAATTTCGTTAGTGCGATCTTTCTTAACAATCTCTCTTTCTTCTAGTTGTTTTCGTTTTTCGTTCATCTCTTTGATTATTTTTTCTTGAAATTCTCTATCCTCTCTCTCTTTCTTTATAAGAATTTCCATATCTCTTTGTTTTTTGAGATTAGCTCCCTGTTTTTTATTTTCGATTTCGATTATAGCGTTCCCTATCCTTTCCATTTCATCATACCATTGAATTTCAGCAAAAATACTAGTTACCTGCTGATAGAATTCAATTGTTTTATCAAAATCGCCTTTTTCGAGATAGAAATGAGCATCTTCCAATATCTTAAAAGCTTCTTCTTTTCTCTTCTCTCGATGAATTAATTCCGTTTTCTGATCTCTTAACAAAATTTTTTTCTGTTTTAGACTCTCCTTTTCTACTTGGAGTTTTTTTGATATCTGTTCCTGAAACTGCTGCTCAACCTTAAATTTCTCTATGGATTTCATCAATTCTTTTTGTTTTGAAAACACTTGTTCTCTTTTCCTATTTTCTAATTCATGTATAGAATTTTCAATTAAATGTAATTCGTCGTTCCATTGTATGCTTGCGAAAATATTTCCCGCTTTTTGATAAGCAGTAATTGCGCTATCTAACTCAGATTTTTTTACGAAGTAATCTGCTTCATCTAAAGCTTTATACGCGTCAGCTTTACGACTTTCGCGTTGTTCTAAAGCTTCTCTTTTCTCTTCTAAAATACCTTCTCTCTGCCTTATTTTTTCTCTTTCCTTTGCTAACTCCATTGAAGTGAGCTGCTGAAATTCTAGATCACTTTTTTTGCGTTGTTCTAACTTAGTCTGGTGCTCTAAATCTTCTTCAATTTTGTTTTCTTCTAACTTTTTAATACTTAAAATAGTCTCTTCAATTGTAGAAGCATGTGTTTCCCAATCTGTTCCTAAATTCTTTAAATATCCTAATGCTTCTGTGTATCTATTTATTGCTTTGCTATAATCAGATTCTTCTTTTAGTATCCTATCAGCGTCGTCCAAAATTATAAACAGCTTTTCTTCTTTCCTCAAATTTTCTTTTCTTTTTTGTTCGTATTCTAATCTTCTCTTATCCAATTCTCTAGCGGTTTCGACAATTTCATCTTTTTCCTTAAAATATATCGTATCTTGCAGGTTCTTTAACTGGTCCTCCCTTTTATGTCTCGTAATATTCTCTTCTTCTTCGCGGGCTTGCTTATTTTCTATATTTTTGATAAAGTTGATAACTGGTTGAATGTAAGAATCCCAATCAATGGATTTAAATAATTCAATTGCTACATTAAATTTAATAATCGCTAAATCGTATTTCTTCTCTCTTTCCAATTTCTTACCAATATCCACTAAATTAAATGCTTCAATTTGTATTTTCTCTTCATCTCTATAGATATTTGTTCTCAATTCTTCGTATTCATCAGGTTGTTCTTTAGTAAATGTTGGTTCTAGTTGTTTATGAGATCTAAATTGCTCATTCTCTTTTTTATCATTTTTTAATTTTTCAATAATTATGTTAATATTCTTTGTTTGGTCGTGCCACCCTATAGAATTCAATAAGTTTACAGCATTTTCGTAATTCTCGATTGCTTTATCGAAATTCTTATCGGTTTCAAAAAACTTTGCATTATCAATAAACTCAAACGCATCGTTCTGTATCTCTTGCTCTCGTTGTTTTCTTTCTTTAAACTTCCTTAGTTCTTCAGCTTTTACGGCACTTTTCTTCTCTCCAAAAGCGCTAACAACCTGCGGTTCGATTTCTTTAAGAAGGATATCTTGTTCTTGAACTTCCCCAATTTTGGTATTGGTTACTGTTTTATGGTGTTTTAACTTTTCTGATAATGTTATTAGTTTGCTTTGTAAATTACTTAATTGAGTTTCAGACCAACCTGTTTGAATTAGCATTTTGATAGCTGTTTGATATTGCTCCATTGAATCTTCCAAAAATCCATCTGTCTCTAATTTTTGAGCTCCATCTAACAAAGAAAACGCTTGGTCTTGTAATTGCTCAAGTTGATTCTGTGCGTTTGCTTGATCATACATCATCTCTTGTTTTGCAAAATCTTTTAACTCTTCGATCCTAGAAAAGATATCACTTATTTTATCCATCATAAAGCCGCTATTTTTAAGATAACTTGCTGCTAATTCGTAATTCTCTACAGCTTTTTCTAAATTTTTTTCATTCTCAAATTTTTGAGCTAAATTGAGATACTTTAAAGCTTCTTGAGCAAGTTCTTCATTTCCTATCATCTCTATCTAAAACCCTCTTTTAATATTTAGTAAAAAGTAGTTCCTACAATAAATTAAACCGATTTATTAATTAAACTTTTTATATTTAGATGATTAATTTTACTATTAAAAACTAACCTTTAACCTCATTTTGAAAAAGTTAAGAAGAGGACCTTTCGTGAAAAGTAATAATTATCAGATTACAGTCGATATTGAACCGATTTCAAGAAGACTCTTCTACAACGAAAATGAAACCTTTTATGAATTACTGATCAATTCAGGTATCCGTGTACAGTCCCTTTGTGGTGGTAAGGGAACATGTGGAAAGTGTAAAATACTGGTTCAAGAAGGAATGAAATTTTTAAATCCTCCAACAAATTCTGAAACGAAATATCTTACAAAGTCGGAGATTAGAGAAAACTGGCGATTGGCTTGTCAATGTAGAGTAAAAAAACCCCAAATTCAGTCCGTTAAAACGCATCAGACACCCCAGTTAAGGATATTTATTCCCAAAGATATACTCGGCGAAGAGTTTAAGATATTGACGTCGGGAAAATCTAAAAAAATAAACCTTAATCCGAATGTGAAGAAAATTTATGTTGAAATTAATAAACCAAATTTAGAAAACCCCGTTCCGGATATTGAAAGAATATTATCTTCTATTTCGTCAATCAAGGACAATATAGGAATTAAAAGCGGTATTTCGTTTGAAATCGATACCATAAGAAAAATTCCCCTAGTTTTAAGAGAAGACCAGCATCGTATTTCATTAACATTATACAATAATAAAAAATTTATAGATTGCGAAGCAGGTAATAAAACCGAAGATTGTTTCGGAATCGCATTTGACATTGGAACTACAACTCTCGTTGGGTATTTAATCAATTTGCACAACGGAAAAATATATTCAATTGCATCAGCTCTTAATCCACAGACAGCTTATGGAGAAGATGTTATTTCGCGTATAACATACGTAAAAGATAATCCCGCAGGACTTCCAAAATTAAACTCTATTCTGGTAGATTCTTTGAACTCAATAATAAAAGAAACTTGTACTAAAGCTAATGTTTCAACTAGTCAAATATATGAAGCAACAATCGTTGGAAATTCGGTCATGCATCATCTATTCCTCAATATAAATCCTACATATATAGGTTTAAGTCCTTATGTGCCCGCACTGAAGAGTGACTTAAATATAAAGGCCAAAGATGTTAATCTTGAGATTTCAAGAAGCGGTTATGTTTATGTATTACCCGTAATTGCTGGGTTCGTTGGAGCTGACACGATGGGTGTAATTATTTCTTCCGAAATTGATAAAGAAACAGAATTAACATTAGCGATTGATGTTGGAACTAATGGTGAATTGGTCATTGGTAATAAGGACGCACTTTTTACGGGATCTTGTGCAGCTGGATCTGCCTTAGAAGGGGCTCATATTCAACACGGTATGCGAGCAGCAGCAGGAGCTATTGATACTCTAAAAATTAACCCGAGTGATTTTAGCGTTGAATACACAACGATTAATAGCAAAAAACCCATAGGTTTTTGTGGTTCTGGTATTATTGACGTAGTAGCCGAAATGTTAAGGGCAAAACTGCTTACCAGAAGCGGTAACTTTAATAAAGAATTCATAAACCACGAGCGTATAGTAAAAGAAGAGAAAGAAACTAAATTTATCTTAGTAAATAAAGATGACACCCCAATTAAGAGACACATAACGATTTCACAGAGTGATGTTAGAGAATTACAAATGGCAAAAGGGGCGTTCTTTTCTGGAGCGCGCTTGATTTTAAACCACCTAAATCGCGTAAACAACTCCAACCTAGAAATTAAACAAATCCTTTTAGCTGGAGCATTTGGAAATTACATTAATAAAAAAAACGCAAAATTTATTGGGATGATTCCTGATATACCTGACGAAAAACTGTTTCAAATTGGAAATGCTGCCGGGATCGGAGCGCAAAATTGTTTATTGAATGTAGATTTAAGAAAAAAAGCTCGAAGATTACAGGAACAAATACACTATGTCGAAATTGCAGTTGATAAAGATTTTCAAAAAGAATTTGCTTCAGCGATGTATTTTCCT
>JAGXNS010000006.1 GCA_019894855.1 Promethearchaeota archaeon | reverse complement strand
AATCAAGCCCCTACAAATAAAACAAGTCCTTACGTCAAAAAAAGTGCGGGCTTGATGAATCAAGCTCCTACAGGAAAAAAATATTGACATTTTCTGTTTTAATCATTATTGTTTATTGAAAATTTTAGGTAAGAGGAAAGAGATTCTTAAAGTTGTCGACTCATCTCTAAAAAAGGTTTTTCCTAGTATTGCAAGAGAAAGTTTATTTTTTGCGGTTTCAATTTATCCTAATCTCTATGATGATAATTATTACTCTGATGTGCTCATAAAACACTTCCTACCGTTTTTAAATAAAGAAATCATGGCCCTATTAAAAGAAAATGGAGCTAAGAAATCTTTATATTATAAATACCCTCAAGAAAATATTGATGCTGGTAATTTAAACCCTATTTTCCCTCATCATGTTATTAAATACGGATTGTTCAATAGAGATCGAGCTGAAATTATATTCGGGTTCACAGAGGAAGGTTGTTACGTTGCAAGAACGCTTACTTGTGACGATCCTAACTTCAAAAAACGAATTGATGAGGAAAGACCATTTAAAGAGTTTAAAAGCGCTATTTCACCCAAATTAGCTCTCATATTGTTAAACTTTTTAAACTTATTTGAACAGAGAGAAAGAAAAACAATTCTGGATCCATTCGTTGGTAATGGAACCATATTATTATTTGCTTTAATTGAAGATTTTCAAATTTTTGGAACAGACATTGACGAAGCTAAAGTTTCGGCGACTGAAAGAAATGTTAACTGGTTATTAAACGAACTTGAAGAATCAGTGCCATATATGCTAAACGAGAGAATTAAAAGAGTTGATATAAATCAACTATCCTCAGTTTTTAGTACTGAAAGATTTGACGGGATTTGTACTGAACCGGAATTGGGTCCGTTTTACAAACAAAAACCATATTATACTGAAGTTATTGACTTGATTGAATCCAAATTAGAGCCATTATTTAAAGCTACTTTTAGGGAAAGTTTCAAAGTTTTAGCTCCAAAAGGTAGGATTAGCATAATCGCACCCATTTTTAGCACTATCGACGGAGGAGACGTACAATTAAATATAGAAGAAATGGCTAATTTTTACAAATTTAAACTAATACCAGCGCTAGATTTAAATAGAATCGTAAACAAATCAAATAGAAAACTCCAATTTAAACAAGGCCATGTTAGAGCAATCCTTGATGCTAAAAAAAATCAAATTGTCAAAAGAAAAATTTATGTGTTCGAAAAAATCGATGAATCAATCTAAACCATGAATTACGCAGACATTCTCGACGAAATAGAGAAATCCATCGAAGGAGAAGCGCATTTAGATCAACTAGCAAAGAAAAGAAATGACCCTTTTAAAATATTAATATCGACAATTCTCTCTGCAAGAACGAGAGATTCGAGTACCGAAGAAGTTACCAAGAATTTATTTTCCAGATATAAAACTCCGCAAGAAATTTCTAGCGCAAATATTGAAATCTTAGAAAAATTAGTACATAAATCAGGATTTTATAAGGTTAAAGCTGCTCGTATAAAAGAAGTCTCTCGGATCATCTCAGAAGATTATTTGGGAGAAGTACCAGATGATTTCAACGAGTTAATTTCTTTACCAGGGGTTGGCGCAAAAACAGCGAATTGTGTGTTGGTATATGCGTTTAATATTCCTGCAATCCCAGTTGATACGCATGTACATAGGATTCCAAACAGATTAGGATGGATTAAAACAACTAAACCAGAGCAAACTGAGACAAGGTTAAAGGAAATCATACCAAAAAGCCAATGGATTAGGGTGAATCGCTTATTTGTAAGATTTGGTCAAGAAATTTGCTTACCGATTCATCCTAAATGTGATTCATGCCCATTAAATGCCACATGCCCAAAAGATTTTACAATGGAGTTAGCAAGGAAAAGTAAAAAGAAAAAAAAATTATAGGCTCAATACAGTTGTTCATTACTTTTATTTCTTCGGAGAATAAATCCTGTTACAAAACCTCCTAATAAGCCAAAGATGTGTGCAAAATAATTGATTCCGGGAGAAAACGAAGAAAATACAAAATAAAAAACATAAATCAATCCTAAAATAATTAATGGATTGTTTCTTTCTACTATTAGAATCGAAAGAGCAGCCCCTATTAAGCCAAAAACTGCTCCAGAGGCTCCTAAACTAATCGTGTTTAGAGGTAAAAGAAAAACAGTAAACAAACTTCCTAGAAATCCTGAAACGAAGTATATTAGGACAAATTTGAACTTTGAAAAACTGAGTTCGATATACGATCCAAAAATTAATAGAGAAACCATATTTGAGAAAAGGTGAAGAGCATCTCCGTGCAAGAACATTGATGTTATTAAGCGCCATAGTTCTAAATCATACACCACTTTACTGTTGATTTGGACTAATAAATAAAATAGATCTTCTAAATTTCCAAAAGAGAAGAAAAGGTAAAGGAGTGTATTGAAAGTTATCAAAAATATAGTTATTCTAGCTTTCTTAATATTTGATGCATCCAAAACAAACATAAAAGTAAAAACCTAAAGTAATGTCATCATTACGATGATTTAATATTTTAATATAAAAAGATATAATAGCTATAAATATTATCATTATCTTGTTGTTTACATGGAGAGTCGTAAATTATTTAGGTCAAAAATTCAGCTCCTATTTACCCTAATTTATAATGGGTACTTGAGAGACATCCGATTGGTTAAAGCCATATTAGACGTCCCTCTAAAGAAATTTATACCTAAAGAATTACATTCCCATTTTAAAATTTATACCGATGCTCCAGTATTATTTTACCTGAATAAGGAAAACCCTGAAACGCTTAGAACGATATCTGCTCCGCACATGATTTCAATTATGCTACAACAGTTATTATTAGAAGAAGATGACGATCTTCTTATCTTAGGGGCTAAAAGTGGGTATATTGCCGCACTTGCACATAAGTTAGCCCCCAAAGGGAAAATCGTAATATTAGAAGCAAATCAAGAGATTGCCAAGATTACGCAAGATAATTTAGAGAGAAATAATCTTCAAGATAAGGTGAAAGTAATTGTAGATAATCCATTAAACGGCCTACCTGAATTAACACCTTGGCAAAAAATTCTTGTAACAGGTGCTATAAAGCAGGAAAGAATTATTCCATTGTTACTTCAGCTTGATTCTTCAGATGGGGTTTTGTTCGCCCCCATTGGTGAAAATTTTATACAAAACTACACTCAAATAATACGTATAGGAAACGAATTTTATGGGAAAAAGCACCTTCAGGTACGTTTCACTCCCTTGATGACCAAAATTGAGTTGGACGAACTTAAATTAGTGACAGAAATCACTGAAATCAATCCAAAAGATGAACATCAATTCTCTACCGAAGATGTTTTAATTAACTATAGTTCTGATATTTTAGATGAAGTAAGGTTAGAACCTTTTTCAAGAAGTCAGACCCATGAAATTAACCCTGAAAATGTATTTTTAATATCGTTAGAATTTATTGATCAAACGATTGATTCTTTAAGAGAGAACGAAAATTTAAACTATTGGACGACTTCTATTGATAATATTAAAATAATTTTAGATACTCTACAAAGAATAAAAACAAACAGGAATGACGCGACAGAGTATTTCATAAATAACATAAATCAGATAAAGTCGTATAATTTAATTAGAAAGGAATTAGAGAAAGGAAAGCTATCAGAAACTACTCCTTTAAAGAGAGAAATAGATGTAATTGGTAAACAAATGCGGGATGTTAAGATTCTTCAAAAAAATATAAAAGAAGAAATAAAAAAAATCAAGAAGAAATAATACTATTTCCCACAAAATTCTTTCTACACATTAATCTCGTTGTACAAACAAAGGTTTTTCAATCTTGATAGGTCAGAAAAATAGCTACTTTTGGCAAATTGTCGAAGAGTTTAATAATTTAATGAAGTCGGCAATACAAGGTCCTAATTGTACTGATCCATCAATTTGCAAAGGTGAATGCTGTTCAATTAAGATTGATGTACCAAAGGTTCTGGCTGAAGAATATATTAAAAGAGGATATGCTGAAAAGTCTGATTTTATTAGAAGTAATATTTTCTCTTTTCAGTTGAGGTTTGACGCAGACACAGGTAAATGTTTTTTATTCAATGAAGTTTTAAATGGATGTTTAGTTCACAATTCGGGGATTAAACCACCTCAATGTTGGATATATCCTACTGATTTTTCAAATCCAAGCAAGAATGAAATTAGTTGTAAAAAGATATCAGGGTGGGATATAATCGATTATCCTAAAGCAAAAAAGGCTGAAAACCTCTTGAAACAGTACGTCTTTCTATGTCAAGTTGAAGCGAAAAAGGAATCAAAAGGAATATCAAAGCGATTAGGAAATTTAGTTAATGATGTCTCAAGTAAAAAAATTGAATTTTTATATAAAGAACTCAGAAGAATTGCTCCTAAAAATTTAGGAGGATTTAAGGATCAATGGGATCATTTAGATCTTCTTTCTGCAGAAGGATTATCTTTGCAAATGAAAAAATTTTGTGTTAAATATAATAGTAAGTGTCATTTTCTCGTTGATGATTTTATTAATTGTAACGAGATTTGCAATGAGATTGCCTGTAAACTCATTGATTTTTTGCAGTTAAACCTTGATACTTACATAAAAATGGAGGGTCCTGATGTAGAGGGCCACTATCCTCTGTATAAATTACTCAATTATAAAATTTTATATTCATAATACCTAAATTGTGCGAGCATAGATTTTTGTCGGCTTCATATGAAGTTAAGTAATCTTCAAGCTTGCACATATTCTGGCGATAATATCTGTGTATTACTTATTTTTAAGATTAGTTTCTATATCTATCTAAATAACACTTATATATTACTTACAATCTATATTAATATAAAAAAACAAGTGATCTTATGTCATTAGGAGATAAATCGTTAACAGAATTAACTGAAAAGGTCTTTTCTGAGAAATATGAATTCATTAATGGCCCTAAAAAATTAAAGGGCGATTCTGGAAAAACGTGGACATTTAACGCTGTTATTAAGAATGGTAAGTTTGGGAAATATGGCGTTTTTGTTCGGGATTGGAAAAGAGAAATTTCTATAACACAACTACGACAACTTCACAAAGCTTGCGTTGATATCCCAGAAATAGAAGGTGGAATTATGATATGTAACATCGCCACAGATTTCTCGCGCGACTATAGTTCCCAATTTGGGATCCAGCTCCTTAGTCGTGGTCATCTGGTTTCCAAATTACGTAATAGGGAATTCCAGTTTTAACTTTTTTTATTTCAGTACCTCTCATTCTACAGAAAGATAAGCTATTTAATTTTTCGTTCTATAAACTTAATTGTATTAGATTAATTATAATTTGAAATTTAATGGATAATTAGTATGCTTACTAATAGAGTAAAAGGTGTAGAGTACGCGATTCGAGAGATCGCAGCTGTAGCTCAAGAAGTTGCTAAAACTGGTAAGACAGTGTATCATTTAAACATAGGCGATCCAGTTACCTACGATTTTCAGACTCCAGAATTTATTTCAGATGCATTATCTGCTTATAGTCGTAAAGGTAAGAATTTTTACGCAAATTCATTAGGAGTAATTGAATTAAGAGAAGAGATAAGTAAACTCCTTAAGAGACAAAATCTCAATGTTAGTACTGATGAAATCGTTGTAACATCAGGAGTTACAGAGGGAATAAACTTTGTTATTTCGAGTATTATCGAAAACGGTAAGGAATTACTCATACCGGGGCCATCTTACCCACTATATATCAATTATACTAAGTTTTATGATGGTAAGCCAGTTGAATATGAGCTTGATGAACAACAAGATTGGGAGCCCAATATTGAAGATTTAAGAAAAAAAATTACTAAGAAAACTCAAGCGATATTAATATGTTCTCCTAATAATCCGACGGGTGTCTTATATGGAGAAAAAAAAATCAAAGAGATAATCGATCTTGCCGGAGAGTATAACCTACCAATTTTATCAGATGAGATTTACGATCAAATCACCTATGAAAAACCATATGTATGTCCTGCGTCGTTAGCTAAAGATGTTCCGATAATCGGATTAAATGGGTTCTCAAAAACTCACTTAGTAACAGGATGGAGGCTTGGATACCTATACTATCACGATCCAGAAAATAAACTGGAAGAATTAAAAAACGGCATCGCTAAAATGGCTCGTGCGCGTCTATCTGCTAGTTCGATTGCACAATTCGCAGCAATTGACATTTTAAGAACTCCAAGTAGCCATACAATTGATATGGTTAGAAAACTTAAAGAAAGGCGTGATTATTCATATAATAGGTTGCGTAAAATTGAAGGAATTACATGCGTTAAACCTAATGGTGCTTTTTATCTTTTCCCTAAATTAGATTTTGAGGAATTAAAGAAATGGAAAGACGATAAAGAATTAGTTGTTGATTTACTTAAAGAAACAGGCGTTTGTTTAGTCTATGGCTCAGGTTTTGGTGAATATGGAAAAGGACATATGAGATTAACCTTCTTGCCTGAACAAAAAATACTTGAAAAAGTATATAACTTAATTGAGGAGTTTCTAAAGTAATCGACAGAACTAAGTGAAATCATAACCTATCGTTTTTTTTCTTTATATTAGTCTCATAATAGTTATTTTAAAAACTATTAAATTTCTAAAGTCCATGAGATTTATAAAATGTAAAAACTATTAACTTTAAAAGAACAAAAAATCTTTTAGCTATAAAATAAAGTAGTGATCACTGAAAAAAGAGCCAAATATCATGATTATTAGAATAAATTCTGTTGAAAGTACAATTGAAATTTTTTACAAGAACTATGTCCATCTTCATGGTTTTTTAAAATTGTCTGCTGAAGATCATAAAAAGAATAAGTTATATACTATAATAGTTCAGGTCCTTAGCGAACAAACAATATCAGACTACATATTTACACGCCAGAAATTAAGAAACGTTCAAATAACAGATTACATCAAGGCAGAATTAGAATCTGAACTACAGTATGTTATTCAAGGCCGACCTATCCTCTGCATAGAAAAAGATAAGATTACAAAAGAAGTAAAGGACTATGTAACCAACGTATTCTTTTTAATAGAAGATTTGATGGAAAATAAAACACTTCAACCTCATTTAATGAAAATTTCAGAGGATCAAACCAACATCCATGAAGATTTGAGATATATTTTCCCTCCTAATGGACTCTTTATGGGTAATTTAGCTTCTGAGAAAAAAGTAGAGGTATATTTTCCCTTTAAATATCTAATGTACCACTTTTTTATTGCAGGTGCTACAGGTATGGGGAAATCAAATTTAAACCAAGTTTTTATAGACGGTTTGTTACAACATAACGCTCAGATAATTCTCGGAGAGAAAGGGACTAAAATCTCCATGCTTGCTATTGATATGCATGATGAGTATGCCTTGGGATGTATTAAATATGGAGTTAACGATATATGTAAAACATCAGGGTACAACAAAGATCTATTTGGTTCATGGTTTTACCTCTATCCTAATAAAGGGATACCACCAACAGAATTAAAGAGCCTATCAACTCCTTGTCTAGTAAATTATCAAGAGATAACACCAGAAGACCTTTTTGCAACGGGTTCTTTTAATGATCTTCAAGCTGGAGCTATTTATTCAGCATATAGAAGTGATCAAGAAAATTATATCGAAAATTTACTAACTGATGGCTATCGTCCTCCCGGAGGGCATGACGAAAAAACTATGGCTGCGATACGACGAAGAATGCACTGGTTGGAGTATTCTGATATGTTTCAATCTAATGCCGCAAGCAAACTTTCTGAAATCGTGCTAAAGTTGGAAAAAGGGAATGTAATTATTTTCAATGCGTCCATGATATCCGATTTAGAACAATTCCTTTTTAATAGCATCTTGGCTAGAACATTGTTTGATATTCGTAAATCGCTAAAATCATCTTCGGATATGGTTACTCTTGAGAAAAAATTAATCCAGAATTTACCTCGAAACTTTTATGAAAACTATAAAGCTAATTTGAAAAATATTTATATTAAAACCGGAACTACCGTTAAAGATCCATCAGAATTACCAATTATTATCTTTACAATCGAAGAAGCTCCAAGTATTTTACGACCTGAAATGATGAGACATAATAATGTCTTTAAAGATATTTCGCGCCAAGGAAGAAAATTCAATCTAGGATTAGAAGTGATTTCACAGCAATATTCACCCATAGATGAGAGCATTTTATCTAATATGAATACCGTTATTAACTTACCCTTAAGATCAGAAAAAGAAAAAGCTGTTGCAGGCCAAATGCTAGGAGGAGGCATTAAACGTAGCGATTTAGAATCATTAACAGGGACTAGGGGGATAGCGTTAATTTCGGGAATATGGCTTACCAATTTTCAAAAATTAAAAATACCTCTGTATGATGAATACTTTGAACAACACTCTAAAAGATTTTATGAAAATTTTGCAAAAAAAGTCGCGTCTTTAGCCCCCCCACCTACTTCGCTTCCATAAATATAAGAGATAAAAAAAACTAAGGTGATAAAAAATTTCTTTTAATTTCGAATTGATCTCATTAGAGAAGTCATTTGAAAAAAGACCTGAAATATCTATTGACGAAGATGTTCAAAAATTCAAAGAATATATTCAGGAAAGAAGAGCTAAGTGGACTGAAGAAGAGAAAATCGAGCTCGAGACTGATAAATTTGACAATGATGAAAGTTTAAAAAACACTAATTTACTCTTTAGTGAAATGCCACATCTCGCAGTTGGGAAGGAGTCTATGAATTATGTACGCGATGATTACGAAATTATAGGTTTTGATGAGAGCTCAAATACTTTTAGTGGAACTTATGCAAAACTTGCATCATTTAAATTTGGAGAATGTCATCTCACTTTTAAGAATGGAGAATATCAAAAAGAAAAAATAATGTACAAACCTATTACCACATATATCGAAGATAATGAGCATAAACTTATTATTTACAAAACGGTAATCGAAAATTTTGTAAAAACCATTAAACGAGAGTTCTATGTGGGAAGTTTAAAAGATAAAGTTGATAAACTTGAAGAATGGTTCGAATCAACTTATAAAAAAAAAATAGATGATCACATCACCTCTCACGCTTTCTATTATCCAACATTAGGACATGTTGTAGATAGAATAAGAACAGCTGATGAGATACTAAAAACACTAATCAGAATTAAGGAAATAAGCAACTGGGGCAAAAATGAAAATGTAGTCTTCCTTGGAGATGGAATTCAAATGTTTCGCCAACATATTTTTCCTCCAACCGCTTTTACTGAATTTTTTTACAGATTTATTCAATTATATAAGATAAAATACTATAGCTTCTCAAAGACTTGCCGGTTAAGAGATGCTCAGGGTAACTTTTTGCTACCAATTTGGTCAGAAATATATGAAAACAAGAATTTTCTTGTGGATATGCCAGATCTTTCAATGTACACAAAAAGTAGAGCGTACATAACGAGACTGCAAAAAGATAGCTCTGCTTTGAGGTTTGATATTTGCGACGATTTAGACACGAAGGATGCTTTATATGTAATTAAAAATCTGATTCCATTTTCCCCACGTGGTTATCCCCTTTGTCTAGTAGGAGCTCATGAAGCAAGTACTTTATTAGCATCGGAATTTAATAAGTTAGAAGCTGCTTTCTTAGAATTACAATATAATAAAAACACAAAAAAATATGCTCAAAAATGGAGACATAAAGTATTAGGGGTATAATGTGTATTTATTTTTCATGAAAAAAAGATAAGGACTGCATATGGTAAAAATTGTACAAATATCAGATTCTCATTTAGGTTATCGAACGAGAAGAGGCGTTATAAACAAGTGGGCTATTCAAAACTACTCAAAACCTTATGAACAAGAGATCTACGATTTATTTTTAAAAGTCATGACAGATATCTCCCTAATCAAGAATTTAGATTTTGTTGTTCATTGTGGCGATATGTTTCACCATCCTTCTAAATACAGCTCGTATCCTCCACCAGAACCTGCGAGGAGAGCATTTAAAAAAGGTTTAGATATCTTCTTTAATAATACAAGCAATCAAATTCCTTTCATTTATGTCGAAGGAAATCATGGGATCTTCAGAGGATATGAATATACACCATTTGAATCACACATTCAAGTCGAAAGATATTCAAATCTTCACTATTATAAACAAAGAGACCTATTGACAGCGATAAAAAATAACGAACCATTGAAGTTGGATTTTCCAGCAAAAAATGTGCGCTTCTATTTATTTCCATATTTTGAATTTCAAGATTATGAAGTATATGAAACGGCTTACGATAATTGGATAGAAAATCAACATCCTATTGAAAACGATGGAAATATTAATATTGCAGTTGCGCATGGTTCTGCTGGTGATAATACTTTACATCGGAAGATTAATTCTAATGATTTTGATTACGATTATGTCGCTTTAGGGCACGAACATGGATTAAAAAAATTATCAAAAAATCATTATTACTCAGGAAGCTTGCTTCCAATGAATTTTAAAGAAATTAATGAAAACCAAGGTTATTTAATAGTAGACATAAATAACGACACTAAATTGTTAAATGTAGAGCGAGTCTTTACAAATAAATTGTTACAAAGATCCTTTAAAATCTTACAAATAATAGCCAATCCGGATCAATCCCCATCCGATTTAGAACACCTAATCAACAATGAACTGAAGTTATTTATCTCAGATGAAGGTTTTAACCCAAAAATTGCGGCGAGATTAAAATTCAATTTTACTGGAGAAGTAACGATAGAAAGAAATTGGCAAATAAATGAAATGATGTCACGAATACGGAGAGATTGCTTTTCTCAACCTGATAAATTCAATATCTTGCAGATAATTTGGAAGATTGTTGATATGTCTGAAACTTTTGAAGATGATATAAGTGCTGGTATAATTCAAGACTATATATTAGAACATCCGGATGAAGAATTTAAATCTTTTGTTTCAGAGAAGTTAACTGAAGATAAATCCCATTTCAATGTAGATAAACTTAGCCAATTGGGGATGAGAGCTCTTAAAAATGCATTAAAATACATGGAAAAGGAGAAAGAGGTATAAAAATGCATATTACGAAGCTCATTTTTAAAAACTTTATGGGATATAAGCAATTAACTCTTCCAAAAAAGTTGAAAGAATTTCCAAAAGGATTAATATTAATTAGTGGAAAGAACTCATACGGTAAATCTACTATTTTAGAAGGGGTTTTGTTCGCTTTTTTCGGATCTAAAATATTTCGCGGAAGAAATGCAGCTTCATTTATCACATATGGAGAAGATAAAGCCGAACTAACTATTTATTTTACTATTGATAACATAAAATATAATATTTATCGTAAATGGCGTAGAACTGGAGCCACGACTACGAAATTGTTTGAATGGGTTAAAACTTCTTATCGTGAAATTAAGACCTTTAATATTGAAAACTTTTTCGAAATTTCTACAGAGCAAGCTTTAAACACAGTCTTCGTAAGACAAGGAGAGGTGGAAGAGTTAGCAAACAAAAAAGGTGCTGACCTAAGAGAAATGATAATTAATCTTTTCAGACTCAATATAATCGATGATGCGCTCGCTTTCCTTGATAGAGAATCCAAAAATGCTAAATTTAATAAAGAAAATTTGGAAAGGAAAAGAGTTCCAATAGACCGGATCGAAAAGGATATCACTGACGTAGAGTTCGAAAATGTAGAATTGGAAAAAAAACTCACTGATAATATTAGGGCACAAAAAGAACACGAACAACAAATTTCTGATTTTCCATCAGATGACTTGATTTCTAAGTTAGGAGGTCTTTATGACCAGCAAAAAATACTTGAAGAAAATTCACTCGCTTACAAAAACGATTTTCAACGAAAAATCAAAAATACAAAGTTAAATATCAAAGACTTTGAACCCTTATCTAACATTAATGAGAAAATATCGCTTTTAATTAATGAAGAAAACGATATCAAAACATTAAGAGAAACTTTGGATAAAAGAAGAGAAGCAACCTATAAAGGTTTAGGGAAAACCAAAGGAAGAATTGATGATAGTAAAAAAAAAATAAAGAAAATGGAAGATAGCTTACTGTTTACTACGAACGAGAATAATGCAGAAGTAGCACAATGCCCTACTTGCCAAAATGAGCTTACTAAAGAACATTATAACGAAATGGTGGATAAATTTAACAAGGAAATTGAGATAAGTCAAGAAAAAGTTAAATCCATTTCGAAAATTATTGAAAATCTGGATTTAGATATAAATGGAAAACAAAATAAACTTGATTACGTTAAAAAACAGATTACTGTAATTCAAGGATTAAGGAACGATTATCAGAATTACCAAAAAAAAACATTGGATTTTGATAAGGCTAAGGAAGAAACCACTGCTTTTCTAGCAGAACACAAATCTAAATTTGCCAATATAAATCCTGCCAACATAAAAATGCTTTCAATTGAGAAGAAAAAACTCAGTATGGAATTAACTGCCATTATTAAAGAATCAAAAGAAAATCAAAAGAAAATCGAAGGAAATTTTAATAGAATTGTAGATTTGCGCAGTGAGGTTAACCAAATGAAGAAATTGGAGAAAGAAATCGGAGAATTCGAAATTGATATTGATCACATCAGTAAAGCTAAAGAATTAGTTAGGAGGTTTGTCACCGAATATATGGTTGTAAAGCGGTTAGTCAAAAATATCGCATTAACAACTAACAGATATATTAAAGATTTTACTTCAGGTCAATATAGCGATTTAACTATTGACTTGTCTGGAACAAAAAAGACAGGGTTGTCGCTAAAAATCAGGGATAATTTCAACGGTGTTCTTGAGTCAATAGAAGTTCTTTCTGGAGGAGATAAAACTGCTTTGGGAATTGCCTTACGATTAGCTATTTCCGAATTAATGAGTAAAATACGCCCCATAAAAAATTCGCCTAAAAAAAATCCTAAAATTGATATACTTCTTTTAGATGAGCCGTTAGCAGCACTTGATGAAACTCGAAGAGAACGAATACTCAAGCATCTGATAAAATCAAAAACCTTTACACAGATTTTCTTGATTACTCACACATCTATTCCGGCAGATATTAATACGCATAAAATAATCGTAAGTAAAGATCATACCACAGGAATAAGCACGGCAATATTCAAACAGGAGAAAATAGCGATAGAAACATTACTGAACTAATAGAATCCTATTTTTAGTTCAAGAAAATTCGATAAATAATAATAAAAAAAAGATAGATAGTTTATATTATAAGTTCGCTTACAAATCTCGCGCTTTTACGGTTTTACGACCGTTGGCTTTAGAGCGTCTACAGGCATTATCAAGAATCGCAATTATCAACTTATTCAGCGTATCACCATCAAGCACACCCGAGGATGTATTGAGGTTATTGGCTTTTATGTGCTCTCGAACTTTAGATTTTACAAATAAAGTGTCAACCTTTCCCATTATTTTTTCTTCCTCTTCTTATACTTTGATTAAATTTTAGTAAAGTCCTAAAAAATCGGATTTAAATTGATTTTTTATTAATATAAAGTATTTACATTTAAGTTTTTAAATGTTTTGACATTCCTTAATAATTCTACAAATTCTACTATCCTTTGACCTCATTAAATCATAAAACAAGAGTTTATATTATATTCTAAAATTACTATTGGACGATAAGATTCAATGACTTTAACCAATTAAATTATGACATGAAAAATTTAATGTAAAATAAATAAAAAAAAGAGAGATTTTTTTGTTTTAGCGAAGTGAGTTTAGATTATAAAACCACTATTTATTTTGGTGGAGCAAGTACAATTTCAATGCTAGAAACATTGTTTGATTGTCCATTCTCTCCTTCTAATTGTTCTGTGGAGAGCCTGATGTCTTTGTATTCAGTTCCCTTTAAGAATCGGTTCCTTAAAATTTCACACACGTCAACTGCGTGGGAAATAGCTCTACCTCTGGCCTTAACGGTACAATCTTCACCCGTATTAAGGATCATCATTGTAGCCATTACATAATTCATGGTAGGGCGTCGTCCGACAAAAACACTATTTACTTCTTTTGACCGATGTTTATCTTTTGGCTTATCTGTTTCTTCTGGCATATTATTTACCTCTATGTTTTATTTTGTATTGTTTTAATTTTGTATTTTTTGTATACTGTATTAATGTTCTCTCGTAAGTTTTTATTACGAATTTTTATTATATCCTTTTAAAATATTTTTTTTCATAAAAATCTTATTATCTTATTAATATATATTCATTTGAATAATAACATCTCCAACCTTACGTCTAACAACTGTATTCTCAGAGTCTTAATATTACGACCAGTGCTGAACCCTAACATTGGTTAATAAAGAATTTTTTTTAAAAAAAAAGTTGATTTTAATTATAAACCTTTCACTCTTACTCCTAAAAACATAAAAAACCAAGCTAGAAAAACTAATCCCATTCCAATGATACCCCATGTTTCTGTGGAACTGAAAGTTCCTAAAGCTAACACGGGTAGAATGCCAGTAAGCGAAAAGAAGAGTTCAATTAATATGAACAATCCTCCGGCTAAAAGTAAAAAGCTGAAAAATACCGTAAATTTCGTAGGTGGTGTCCATGCCATTTATATCATCCAATATCAATATTTTATTGTTGATTACTATAAACTTTGCATCAATATTAAAGTTTAATTTATAAAACAGAAATTTGAGATTTCGGTTTAAAGATATTAATAATTCCTTGTTAAAAATCAGAGTGTCTTTTTTACTTTCCTTATTTATTAACGCTCTTCTTCAGTATTTTCTTGCTCATCTTTATTTTTTTCATCTTGAGCATCGTCATCGTCATCGCCTTTATATATATCTCTCACTATACTGATAATAAGAAGCGCCGATATAACGATTAATAAAGGGATTAATAAGCCAGAATCTGTTAGGAATATTTTTACCCAACCTATGTAGGGAATACCACCGACTACAACACCGATAACACGATCTTCTGGAACTGGGGCTGCGTCAAGAATAGAATTCGCGTCACCTTTAGTTCTAAAATACCATGTGTCGCCAATTTGGTACTTATTGATCACACGATGAACTATAGGTTCGATGGGAGCTGAGGGCCACAATCCCTGAGCGTTGAATACAATTATATCTCCATCTTTATCTATGATTGTGCCGTTTCTTATATTTTCTGGTTCGCGTCCCATTACAAACAGCAAGTCACCTTTATGTATTTGAGGTTCCATTGAGCCACTGACTACGACTACTATAGGGGTTTCTGTGTTGAATGAAACTTGAAGGATAAAATATACTAGGAAAGATCCAAAGAACGCAATGCTAATCATTACAACAGCTATTATAATCTTTTTACGAGAAACGGGCTTTTTTTCTTTCTCTGTGGTGTTCTTCATTTTTTTTTTATATTTTTGACATTTCCACTTTTCCTTGTCTAATTAAATAAAGATGTTAATATAAATTTTGTTCTAAATCCATCAAAGATTTGGCATATTCTGATAAAAGAAGGTGTCTACAGTTGAGATATTTAAATGCCAGTCCCTTTTGAGATAGTATTTTAAATCATAAAATCTTAATCTAGAATTACTGATTTCATGAGTTCGTCATATTTATTGTGATGTCATCAGGGTGAGGTGTTCGTAAATGATTATGGAAGATCCAATTTTAAAGGATTATATCATTGGAGATATTATTAAAGAAGTTGAAGAAAAAGGTTTAAGCATTGAAAAAGATTATGTTGAACTTTTTATAGACAATTTTATTAGCGAGTATGAAAGATTACCAAAAAAGAGTGAAATTAGTCCGATAGTTTCAAGTTACCTAAAAACTCTCGAAACAAAAAAATTTAGAACAGAAATTATAGAAACACCTCACAAGTCTTCAGAAGCTGAATCCTCTGAAGCTCCGAAGGTAACATTCATTAAGAAAAATACACTACTTAATTCTATAAAAAATGAAGGTCTTTTTGGCCGATCCGAAGAAATTTTAACAATTCCAAAACCTTCAGGTCGTCGGTTGTGTCCAATATGCGACGATGCAAATTGGTATAAAATACACGAATTAATTGATAAAAATGATATCATCTGCGACTATCCGAGGATTTATGGAAAGAAATACATTTGTAGTGGCTGTTCGTGCGTTTGGAAAGAGAAATAAAATCACAATATTAACTATCCTCTCAATAAGTTGCTGTAAATTCTCGATTTTAAAAAAAAAAGTTATTTGATTTTTAGATTATATCAAAACTATAATTTTTATATAGTTATAGATTTAAAATTATATTATATTATTTTATTGAATTTAAAGTATCAAGGATTAATTGCGTGATTAAATTATGGAAGCAGATTTAGCGATTATTTATAATCCCATTGCTGGGGGTTCTAAACAGGCAATGCAGGATATAGAATACGCAAAAAAATGTTTAGATGATCTTAAACTGTCTTATAAATTATTCAAGACGGAGTATGCTGGACATGCCATTGAATTAGCGAGTCAATTAGCTAAAGAAGGACATAAAGTTATTGGTGCGGGAGGTGATGGCACATGTAATGAAGTTATGCACGGCGTCATTAGTTCGAATTCTGGAGCTTTATGTGGGTTCATTCCTATGGGTTCAGGAAATGACATTCCGGCAGTTATCGGGATAACCCCAGACATAAAGAGAGCATGTGAAATTATCGCAGAAGGTTATTCAAGTAAATCAGACATAGGATTTGCTAAGACGGATCAAGGTGTTGAGCGATATTTTTTGGGTATTGGATCACAGGGCTTCGATGCGGAGGTAGCGAAAAGGGCAAACGAAAACCAAGAAAAAAACTACAATTCTATCGTTATTAAGACACTATTCAAATGGAAAAGCAAAAAAATAAGAGTTGTGATGGATAACGACACTTTCGAAGGAATGGCTAACTTAACCGCAGTAGGAAATGGAGGCGCATACGGAGGAGGAATGTACGTGTGTCAGAAAGCAAGTGTAGAAGATGGACTATTTGACATAAGCGTTGTTGATATTGGTAAGTTTAAATTACTATTTCAATTTAAAAGAATGTATAGTGCCTCGTTATTACCACACCCTGATGTGTTTGAGTATCAGAGCAAAAATGTGCGAATTGAAATGGCGAAATCGGAAGATGATCCTTATCTTTGCCAAGTTGACGGTGAAGTTTTAGGTCCATTGCCCGTTACCTATGAAACAATTAAAGATGGTTATGAATTTATTCGTCCAAAAACCAATGAAGTCGCAGAAGCCTTTAAAGAAAAATACGGTCATTATTTTTACGAATGTGATCATTGAATTGAGCGTATTAAATTAAATAGTATAATGCCTGACTGGGACGAAGTCTTTGCTGAAAAGGGTAAATATTTTACCACACCACACCCTGATATGGAGCGGTTAGCGAACTTATTTAGTGAAAAAGGGGTACGGCGAATTTTAGACTTAGGCTGCGGAACTGGACGGCATCTTTTATTTTTATTGAAAAAAGGATTCGAAGTTTATGGTCTTGACGGGTCTCCAAACGGTTTAAAAATCGCAAAAGATTGGTTAACTGAGGAGAACCTATCTTCAGAATTAACATGTCAAAAAATTGAGCATGAATTTCCATACAAAGATGGTATATTTGATGCTGTTATCTCAATTCAAGTAATTCACCATAATTTAATGAAGAAAATTTTATTTACTGTCAATGAAATAAAACGCATTTTAAAACCAGAAGGCTTCATATTTCTAACATTTCCTTTGAGTCAAAGTTTTTATGTTAAGAAAAAGAATATGAAGAAAGTCGAAATAAGAACTTACGTTCCATTAACAGGTCAAGAAAAGGGACTTCCACACCATTTTTTTACAATCGCAGAAATTAAAAAAGTTTTCAGCGCTTTTAAACTATCTGAAATATATATCGATGAAACTAACCATCGTGCAATTTTAGGTCAGAAAATTTAAAAGTAATATTTTTACTCGAAATACTATTTATAATTTAAATGTTTTCCTTTTTTGATCGTGAACGCAAGACTAATACAACAACAGCGATACCTACTATTGGCAAACTAATCATTAGCAATATAAATAACTCACTATCTAGAAGGTTAAAATCATCGCTCCATGGAAAATTTCCTTGATATTGATCGGATATAACATAATAATTATTATAGATGAATTGTTCTACAGTTTTACCTGTGATTTCTAGGCTATAGTTTGAAATGTGAGAGATATCATCACCAGTAGTATGATGATAAGGCCATTCAACAGGTTGATTCCAAAATTTAATTATCAAGTCAGCAGAAGGTATCCCAAAATTTAGAAAGGGTACATGATCATCGGATATGGAACTAACAATTGGGTCGGAAGGAAACGCGCTTGTATATCCCAGTTGCCTTCCAGTTTCAAAGAGTTCATCCAATAATGAGGATGTTGAGTGTTGCTCGTTAATAAAACGCAAATTTGTTCCTCCAACCATATCTAACAGAATCATGGCGTCAAAATCTTCTTTTGACGAATTGTAAAAATTGTCAATTTCAAGAACAAATTGCTTAGAACCTTCGATCCAATCCCATCCAGAAATTCCAACTCCTAAATCGGTACCTTGATCTTCAGCGTCAAAGAATAGAAACCATATTTGAACAGACAGATTATTCATTCGGCTATACAAAACTTCAGCAAGTTCTATAAGAACAGCGCATCCACTAGCGCCATCATTTGCTCCAGGGACGGGTAAATCCGGATTTGTCGAATCTTTTGTAGCTTTAGCTCTAGAGTCGTAGTGAGCACCTAAAATTACAATATTCTTATAGTTTTCGTTCATCTTAAAGAGTACGTTCTGACATTCAACTGATTGAATAGTAAAATTATGAAGATTGTAGTCAATTAGAGGATCAATTTGTTGAAATTTATCGATAAAATATTGTGCGCAATCTTCTCTCCCTTGAGTACCAGGTATTCTATAGTGTGTGGTATTTATGCTCATTTGGTCAGCTACATAAATGTAGGCAGTATCTCCATTGAAGCGTAATTCAATATCAATGTTTGTGAACTCACTATCATTGAAAAAAAGGAAAATTGGAATAATTATAGGAATAACTACCATTAACGCAATAAAAGCGATTATAGTAAGTTTGTAATTTTTTTTTATTAATAACACCACTATTATGTTGCTTGAAATTACTAAATATTATCTAACAAAATTAAAATAAAAAATAAAAAATTTGTGTTTAGGCGGGTTCAAAACCTAAATCTGTTTTGGTTTCACCTTTAAGTTCATTTTCTAAGAACTTAACCTTTAAGGGCATGCCGATTTTAATAGTATCGGGGTTACTTGCATCTACACCAACTAATTGAGCTGAGACCATTGGACCCTCTTCTAGTTTAACTACTGAAAAACAATAGGGTCTGTTTCTATCGTATCCTAATTCTATAAAGTAGGGCGTACCAACTGTAATAGAAGTGAATGCCGCAAGCTCGCCTTTTCCAGATAATGGTACCCATTCCATATTAAGTGAATTACATGCTATGCATAATTTTCTAACGGGAACATACATAGCACCGCAATCTTTGCATTTTGAGCCCATAAGTTTCTTATTTTGAATAAATTCTAAATAGTTTTGAATTGTAAATTCCTTTTCTTCTGTTTCAGTCATTTTTTCTTATCACCTTATTTTTCATAGATAGTGACAACACATGTAGCGCCACTACCTCCTAAGTTATGTGTTAATGCCCGTTCGACGTCAAATTTTACTTGTCTATTACGTTCTGCTCTCCCTCTCATTTGTTTAAAGATCTCTACAGCTTGGGCAGCCCCAGTAGCACCAACAGGATGACCTTTTGATTTTAATCCCCCGGAAGTATTTATGGGTCTTGCTCCATCTCGTTTAGTTTCTCCTTCTTTTACAGCCTGAGCAGCTTTTCCCTTCTCATAAAATCCTAAATCTTCTAAAGCGACAAGTTCTGCTATAGTAAAACAATCGTGAAGTTCTGCTATTTGGATATCTTTTGGTCCATATCCTGACATTTCATATGCTTGCCTTGCTGCCTCTCTAGTGGCTATGAAACCCGTTAAATCATCTCGATCGTGAATGGATAACGCAGCACTTCCTTGACCTGTTCCAGCAATCCAAATTGGGGTATCCGTATACTTTTTAGCAACTTCTTCGGCAGCTACAAAGACGCATGCAGCTCCATCTGTGACTAAACTACAATCAAAAAGTCTTAAAGGATAAGCAATCATCGGATTTGAAGCACTTTTAAGATAGTCAAATTCATCTTTCCAATCAGGACGTTCTTTTCCTTGTTGTTCCAATTTCTTTAATTTACTTTGCATCAATTGTGTTATAGATCTTTGCATTTGAGCAAATGGATTTTCAACTCCGTTTTCATGATTCTTAATTCCTATTCTCATTAAATCTTCTGAAGTTGTTCCATATTTGTGAAAATGAGCTGTTGCAACAGTAGCATATAACCCTGGAAATGTAGCTCCCGCAGGATATTCAAAAAGTGTATCACTTGCCGTAGCTAATGCGTCTGTTACTAAACTTGTTGGAAGTTCATTCATACATTCAACTCCTGCGACAGCGATAACATCATGAATACCGGAAGCTACTGCAATAACTGCCTGTCGTAAAGCAATTCCGGAACTAGCACATGCTCCTTCAAATCTAGATGCGGGCTTTGGTGTTAAACCCACCAGATTAGCCATCTGAGGACCCAAATGACCCTGGTGATTAAATAAATCTGAAGAATAATTTCCAACATAGCATGCATCTACATCTTTTGGTTCTATACCATTGTCAACTGATTTAACTGCATCTACCCATGCATCTACCCAGAGATCAGGATTCCGTTTGAGGGGGTATAGACGTCCAAACTGCGACATCCCAGCCCCTACGATAGCAACTCGTTTTGATAAATTTCCCATTTTTTCTACCTTTAATTAATTATTATTTATTATTTTAAAAACTACTAAATTGAATTTTTGAATTATTTTATTTCTTATTCTTTCTCTTCGTAATAGTTTTTTTACACTTCTACGATAAGTAAATTAAAAAAGCAGAACCACTATTCGCGGAAGAATTTGAACAGAAACCAGATTTCAACAAGAATCCCTATAGATGTGATTATAAAGGGGGCTAAATAATGGACATTTTCTATTAAAAGAGCCCCTATTATACCCGTTGGAATAAATGCTACCCCCCTAATAAATGTGACAACTCCATACGATTCCGCCTTCTTATTTTTTCCTAAATCTGTAAGGATAATCTGCTCTGATGGAATAAAAGTAACTATTGAAAAAGCAAAGATTATATGAGCAACGACAAGAGACGGTATTAGAACAAACGTCATTCCATTAGACCATAATATCGAGGCTATAATATTTATGATAAAAAAAATTAAACCCGTTATTGCGCTTAAAATTAAAGATTTCTTTTTACCGAGCCTATCAGTGATACGTCCAGCAGGAATCTGGAATAACATATTTGTAATATTCATCCAAATAATTATGAAAGATATTTCCACAGGTGTTAAATGGTAATAGTCATTTAATCCTCCGTTGTAAATGGAAAGAGAGATTCCATAAATAAAAATGTCTAATGTAAAAAAAATAAGGATCGATCTCATCCTCGGATTCTTAAAAAATTTCAGCCAAATCTTCTCTTTTTTACTGTGAAGATCCTCATTTAATAGTGCGTCAGTTTTTTGTTCTTTCCATTTAGTTGATAGGAAAAATGTGAATATTAAGCCTTCTACGATTAATATTCCCATAAATATTAAAAAGAAAACGCGTGTATTAATTGATTGACTAAAAATCACAAAAGCATTTCCACCGATGCTTCCAATAAAGAATGAAAAAAATATAAGACTATACATCAATCCTTTCGACGACCCACTATTTTCGGCTACTAAGAACTGACCATTCATGTTATTTAGGGTAAATCCTAAAAAGTACACGACTATTCCAAAAATTAAATAAAGGATATTATTTGAATCTGAAATGAAAATTAACACTAATCCTAAAATGTATAGTGGAATACTTGCGATAATTGTTGTTTTATGCCCTATCCGATCAGATAACTTACCTACTAAAGGCATGGGAAGAAATTGCATAACACTGCCTAAAGTTACTAAAACTCCAGTAATAAATAGTGAATTTGTAAGGTCTAGTAGAAATGGTTGATACACAACGTTAAACATACTTGCTCCAAATCCATGAATTAATTTAGCGATGCATAACGCTAAAATATTTCTACTTTTAACTCTTGTGTTTCCTTTAGAAGTACTCAATTCATTCAAAGACAATCATTAATCCCCGTAACTAAGTTTCTATAATATTTTGTATCTCAAGAATGTTTTGGTTTATGTTTAAGCTGTTTCATTAACAAATTGTGATAAAGATAGATGCTCTAAAATACCTAAAATGGGTCGATATTAACTTTTAATAAATACCAGTATTTCCAGCATCAAAATTTTTATCTGTCCATTCATTATTTGAATTTATGTCCTTAGAACCTGTAAAATTTGATGATTATAAGATTGGCGACTCTGCAAAATTCACAAAAACTATTACAGAAGAAGATGTAATGAAATTTGCTGAAGTTACTGGGGATTTCAATCCTATTCATGTAAATCCTGAATATGCAAAGACTCAAATGTTTGGAAAACAAGTTGCTCATGGAGCTTTGAGCTCAGGATTAATCTCAGCAGTTTTAGGAACTAAATTATTTGGTCCGGGCATATTATATGGTGGACAAACTGTTAAGTTCATAAAACCCGTGTTTTTTGGTGATACATTAACCGCTATTGGAACAGTAAAAAAAAAATTTACTAAAAAAGATGGAAAATTAAAATTTATCATTGCTGAAACAATTGTAAAAAATCAGAATGATGAAGTTGTAACTTCGGGAGAAGGTACAATAGTATTTATGTAATCTCTTTTCTTTTTTTTTTCTACTTTGGTTAATTGATTATTTCATATATTTTATTTTTAATGAATGAACACAAAAGTAAATATTTGTAGAATTTGATTTTATTAATAGCTAAAGTGGTTGAAAAAAGAGAATAGAAAATGGAAAATGAAGATAAAATTTATAATATGTTAAAATGCGAACATTGTGGATATATTTTTGTAGCGCCTTATCAAAAAGATTGTATCTGTAGAAATTGTAATCTTTTTTCGATAAAAATTTTTCGATTTATGTACGGAAAGTACAATTTATTTACTGAAGTAGGACCTAAAGATCTTAAAATCGAATCGAAAAAAAATATTAATAGAACAAAAAAGAAAAAGGTTCTAAAAATAGAACCTAAAGCTCTTAAAATCATATCGAATAAAAATATTAGTAGAACAGAAAAGAAAAAGATTCCCAAGAACCTATTTTTTTACGGAATTGTTTCAAAAGAGAGAATTCCTATATATTATAACAATAAAAAATCTAAGTATATTTTAGAGTTAACAAATAATTTAGATTTTATTTCTATGAGTACTTTATCTGGAACGCTTGACAAAATGTTGATAATTTTAGGAAACGAGGACGAAATTGAAGAAAAAAAGTTAATCGCTCGTTTTTTTGAGAAAAATGGAGTTATACACATTCTCATAGGAAATTTTTCAGATAAAGATAGCGATTGGATATTCAATCAGGTTTCATGGTTTTTCAATGATATGTTACATAAGGATAAAATTAATATTAAAAAATTGGCTAAAATTGATATACGCCAGATTTCAATTAAAATAAATATATTTTTAAATTATATAGAAGAAGCAGTCGAATTAAAAGTCAAATTCGAGAAACCAAATTTTAATTATATAGATAATTGGCTCAGATTAGATTATTTTGGGATATCATCTGAAACGGTTGGTGTTATTTCGCTTTTGTTAGATAAAGAGGATATTTTAAAATTTGGAAAGCAAAAACAATTTGAACTTGATTCTGAAAACAATATTTCTAAAGAAGAACGAGAGAAAAAAGAAATTGAAATTAATGATTTTAGAGAATCAGTCTTGACTGCAAAAATTGAAGCGATTATAGCAATAATTCTTGGAAACATGAAAGGTTATCCAAGATGGATTTCAATAAAATCAGGTTTCCAAAAATATCGTTTTTTATCGTTTAAAAAACTCGAAAATCAGTTCTTTTTATATTGTATTACAGAAGGAAATATTGAAAAACTAGAATCTATGGAATCATTTCTTGATATGCATTTAAAAGATGTAGTATCGAATAAATTTACTAGTTCACTAAAGATTTTTAATGAAATGAAAAATAAAATTCGAGACACTATAGAAACTATTCCAGAAAGAAAGTATTCTTAAAATACTCCAAGTAAAATATCATCCTTTTATTCTTTGCCAATAAGAATTGATAAAAATATATCCGATATCTTTGATTTGTATTTCTGAAACCCATTTATAAGTTTTTAGCCACAACTTCCCAGGAAATAGCTGCCATCCTTTGGTTGGTTGAATACTAAACTCAATAGTATCTCCAGTACGAGTTAAATAATATTCCCCTGCAAAAATCCCCTTTTTTTTATCAATTATACAGGAAAATCTACCTTTTGTTTTCAAATTACTTCCTAGAGATAGTAAATTTGGAATTGCTGGAGAAAATTCAAATGAAACAGTATAGTCCTGTTCGTCTTTTCCAGAGATTTTTTTTATCTCGTAGTAATCAGAGTTCCTTATAAGAATAAAAGTTATATTTTCTTCTGATATATTTAGGGTTGGTGGATTTAGAATTATAGGATTTATGTTACCACTAAAAATATTATTCCAATTACAAATTATTGGTTCTAAAGAATAGTGAGCTAGATAAAAACTCATTTTATTCATCTGAATAGGCATTTCAGTAGTTTTTCTCAAAAAGCCATGAATTTTGACAAAAATTTCTGTGTTTTTTTTGATTACCATACCGAACTTTTTGAGGAAAACGATGGGGAAGTACTCAGGTTTCTTACTTACAGCACTAATTGGAGTTAAAATCGAAGTCAATTCTTTTTCAGGAGTACTTTCTTTAATTTTAAATTCAATTTCTTTTTCTAACTTATCTATTAAAAAGAGGTAAGCATCCAAACCCATCTCATCAAATTGGAATTTATATTCAATATCGTCAAGCT
This sequence comes from Promethearchaeota archaeon, assembly GCA_019894855.1. Classification (GTDB taxonomy): domain Archaea; phylum Asgardarchaeota; class Lokiarchaeia; order Sigyniarchaeales; family SOKP01; genus SOKP01. Next base: position 26,032 of record JAGXNS010000006.1, on the reverse strand, counting down.
GATTGAATGAGACACTTGTAAGCAAATCCGTGACCATTTTTTTTCTATTTTTTATAACAATTTCATTAGTATAATAGATATCCATCATGTTATCCTTTCGATACATGATAACAAGCGGGTAATCAATGTCTAATTTGTGAAAAATTTGGAGCTCTATACTGTAATAAATTGGATCCTCTTCGAAATTAACTAGAAGTAATCGATCTATGGGATCAAAAATCATATTAAAAGGTGATAAAATCATGTTTTTTGGGGGGCGGTCATAAATTTTGAGCGGATTTTCACGCTTACCAAGATATTTGTGGTGATCTACAAGAATTTCTTTTAACTTTACATTAGAGAACCTTAAGATAAATGAAGATATATAATTCTTGATTCCCATATCTAAGTTCACTATACCTCGTTAATGTTCTATACCAATCCGAGCATTAATACCCTTTGAAGAATAGTAGTGTTTGATCATTCTCATTTCAGTAAGCAAATCCGCTCGTTCTTTGATTTTTGGATGCATCTTAGGGCCGCCTGTTATAATTATTTCGACAAATTCTGGTTTATTGTCTATAAGTTTTAATACATCGTCGATTTTTACAATCCCATACTCAACGACTACCCCAATTTCATCAAGAATTACGATGTCATATTCATCGTTCATAATGATTTTCTCTGCAAACTCCATGCCTTTCCTTCCTTCTTCGAAATCAATATCTCCAGGAGTTGCTATTAAGTCTGGTGTGCCAAACTGTTTCAATTCGAAGTTAGGAGTTTTCGCTATAGCCTTAACTTCTCCATATTGAGGATATCCTTTCATGAATTGAATCATAAATACCTTAAATCCATGCCCTGTAGCTCGAAAACCTTGTCCTAAAGCTGCAGTGGTTTTACCCTTGCCTCGACCAAAATAAACTTGCACTAGCCCTTGTTTTAATCTTTTTCTAATGATGCATTACCTCTAAGCTTACTATATTATGATGTAATACTTGGTTAATTAAAAACCATCATAATAAATCTATTTGAGAATTAATATTTATAAGAAGTTTAGTTCAATAAATATTAGAAGTTACAATGAAAACTTATCAGTAGTGTTATATATGAGTAAATACAAAGAATTAGATGAAAAACTGAATAAATATCTTCGGTTAGCTACTTTCCCCGTTGCCGTAAAATTACTACGGAATCCAGAAGAACTAAATGATATAAAATTTTTAAAAAAAACAGAAAAAAAAATTGCACTTTGTCAAATATTTAGTTATGCTAGGTATTATGGTTGGACAATGGGGTGTGTAAAGGAGGATAATTTATGTCCTTTAGCCGAGATATCTCTTGGATTTGAAAAATCTCATAAACTTTTCGAAGAAGGAGCTTTTTTCGTGGGACGATACAATGAAACAAAAGAAGCGGCTAAAAAAACTACAGCTTCGATGCCACAACTACCATTCGGACAATATACTGCGATAGTTTCGGGCGCTTTAAGCCGAATTGATTTTCAACCCGATTTGATCTTAATTTGGGGTAATTCTGCTCAGATTATGAGAATAATTCAAGGCTCTTTGTGGAAAAAAGGAGGGAGGATTTCAATGTCAACTTTTTGTGATGGAGTTTGTGCCGATACTATTTCAAATGCCATTCTTACTGGTGAACTACAAATTGCGTTTCCATGTCTTGGTGATCGGCGTTTTGCTATGGCAACTGATACGGATTTAATTGCCTCAATACCTATTGGAATTATTAACGAAATAATAGAAGGTATGGAAAAAACTCACAGAGCAGGAACTAGATACCCCATACCATATCAAATGTCGACCCCAGAATTCTTTGTAAAATTAAAGAAACAATTAGAAAAAGCAAAAAAATAAGGCATTATATTAATTATTTTGAATTCTATCTCATTTTTTTCTATATTCCAATGAGTGTAATATATTATATTTTTAACATAACAAAAATTGTTTCTAAATATTGTTTTAATATCTAAATTTCAATATTCTATGACGTGAGGAGATCAAAAATTCAAAAAAGTAAACTAATGACCTTAGATGAGGCAATTTCTACTTATGTTCAAGATGGTGATTTGGTTGGAATTGGAGGGCTTTCCTTTTGGAGAAAACCAATAAGTGCCTGTAAAGAAATGATTAAACAGAATAAGAAAAATTTATCTTTATGTACATTTGTTGGTGGGATAGATGTTGATATGCTTATTGGTGGGGGTTGCGTGTCAGAAGTAAAAAGTTGCTTTGTTGGTATGGAAATATTTGGTATGGCCCCGAATTATAGAAAGGCTGTTGAATCGGGTTCAGTAAGTATTTCTGAGGAAAGCGAAGCATCAATTGCTCTAGGATTGAAAAGCTCGTATTTAAAAGTTCCATTTATGCCTTTAAAAGGGATGATAGGTACTGATTTCCCTAAAGTCAGGAATGATATAAAACAGTTCGAAGATCCTTTGGGTTCAGGCACTCAACTTATGGCCATCCCAAAAATAGACTTAGATGTTGCAATTTTACATGTCCCCTATGCGGATGAATTTGGTAATGGAAATATAGCAGGAGCAGTTTGGATGGATGATGATATGGCTAAGACTGCAAAAAAAACAATTATTACCTGCGAGAGATTACTTGAAACAGAAGATATTAGATATTTGCAAGGAAAAGCACAGTTACCAATGCAAACAACCAATGCTGTAGTAAAATTGCCTTTTGGAGCTCATCCTACTTCGTGCTATGATCGTTATACGTTCGATGCGCTTCACATTCAAGAATATCTTAAAACGCCTTTTAACGAATATAAGCGTAAATTCATTGATGTAAAATCGAACGCCGAATATCTGGATAATGCTGGTGGCGCAGAAATGATATTAAACATTCTATTGTAAAAACCTAGCCCGGTTTTAAGTTCCTTCGCATAATTTTATAAGAGCTTAATTGTTTTTTCAAGCCCTTCAATTTCAGTTTATTAGTAGAAAAATTAAAAAGTTTCCTTTGATACGGTATTTGTAAACCAGATAGGTTTTTATCTATGATATTAATCTTTGAATATATTTCTCAAAAAAATTAGGATTTATTTCAAAAATGATTTACTTAGAAGTTAAATTACCAGATATTCCGGGAAGTTTAGTAGAATTAATTAAACCAATCTCCCAAAATGGGGGAAATATCTATGGTATATTACACCATCACGATAAAAAAATTAATAACACGATTCCAGTTGATATTTGGTTTGAGTTAAGCGAGGAATTAATCGAAATATCGTTAGAAAACATAAAAAAAGAGTTAATTGAAAAAAATATACAACTCATTAAAATTTCAGTAGGATCTAAAAATAAAATTTTAACTTTTATATTAACTGGGCATGTTTTTGATACAGATATAACAAATACAATTAAAAGGTTGGATTCAAAGAAAATTAAAGTTCTTGAATTACACGCTAAATTTACTGAAGTTGATGAAATAAGTAGTGTGTTAATAAAAGTAGAATTTCCTGAAGTTATGACAAAATTCGAATTAACTAATGAAATTGAAAAAATATGTAAAGAGAAGAATCTTTTTTTGATACGATCTTAATAAATTAGTTATGTGTAAGGGTATGGAAGTAAAAATCTGCTTAATTGGAATGGGAAATGTTGGAACAAGTTTTCTTCAATTGTTGAAAGAAAAACAAGATTATATTAGAGTTAATTTTAATTTCAATTGCAAATTAGTGGCAATTTTCGAACACGACGGCGCTCTGATTAATAACGGTGGAATAGATTTAGATAGTGTATTGGAGGATTACACTAATTTAAGAAAAAATCAATATTGGACAAGTAATGTGAAAGCTCAGGATTTAATTTCTACTTTAGATATAGAGATATGCATTGAAACTACACCAACTAATCCAAATACTGGAGAACCCGCATTATCACACATTATAGAAGCATTAAAGAATAATATCAATGTAATTTCATCAAATAAAGCACCGTTCTATTTACAGTACGCTAAAATTCAAAATTTAGCTGAAAAGATGAACTGTTTAGTGAAATTTGAAGCAACGGTAGCAAGTTGCGTTCCTGCTTTATCTATTAAAGAAAGTCTTATAGGAAATACTATCTCTCGAATTAGAGCAATATTAAATGGTACAAATAACTACATTCTAAGTCGCATGACAGCTGAGGGAGTTTCTTTTTCAGTAGCTTTAAAAGAGGCACAAGAGTTAGGATACGCAGAAACGGATCCAACTTTAGATATTAATGGTTATGACGCAGCTGGGAAACTAGTAATTCTTTCAAACGAGTTACTTGGATGGTCAAAATCTATTGAAGATGTAAAAATTAAAGGAATTACTAAAATCACACCACATGCGTTAGAACTAGCTAAATTAGATGGTTATGTGATAAAACATCTAGCTATTGCTGAAGATAATAATTTAACTGTAGAGCCAAGGTTGGTTAAAAGAGATTCACCTCTAAATATTCAAGGAACATTAAACCTGATTGAACTTCAAACGAAGTACGCTGGATCCATAATTTTAATAGGTAAAGGAGCTGGTGGTTTTGAAGCAGCATCTGCTATATTAAACGATCTTATTAACATTGTCAAAAAAAGAAGAGGTTTTTGAAACGAGTTTTCACTCCACAAATTATAATTCATTAGATGTAGATTTCAAAACTGCTGTTTTACAAGGCCAAGCTATAGACAATGGATTATATATGCTAAATAACATTCCAAGCCTAACTGATGAAACGATTGATTCATTCAAAAACATGAATTTTATTGATATTGCTAATATTGTAATTTCAAAATTCATTGGAAATATTATATCGGGAGAGAAACTTCAGCAAATCGTTAATAAAGCCTTAAATTTTGAAATATCATTAGAAAATATTGCAAATAATGATTATATATGTTATTTAGATCGTGGCCCTACATGTAGCTTCAAAGATTTTGGAGCAAGAACATTAGCAAGAATAATGGAACATTTTCTCGAAGCTGATAACAAGAATATAACAATATTAACGGCAACTTCAGGAGATACAGGAGGTGCTGTCGCTCAAGCATTTTATAAAATGTCTAGAATTAAAGTTGTGGTCTTGTATCCAAAAAATGAAATTAGTGATTTACAAAGAAAACAAATGACTACGTTAGGTGAAAACATAATTGCTTTTGGGATAAAGGGTAAATTTGACGATTGCCAGAAGTTAGTAAAAACTGCTTTCGCCGATAAGGAGTTAAACCATGTAAATTTGTCGTCGGCGAATTCTATAAATATTGGGCGTTTGATGCCTCAAACGCTTTATTATTTCTGGAGTTATTCAAGAATTGTTGGTAAAAAGAACGAAAAGGTCATATTTTCTGTTCCTTCAGGTAATTTCGGAAATCTTACCGGAGGTTTAATAGCCAAGAAAATGGGACTCCCTATAAAAAGATTTATCTCAGCTGTAAATGAAAACAACGAATTTCCAACATTTCTAAGAACAGGAATTTATAATAAAGTCGATCCCTCGATAAACTGTATATCTAATGCTATGAATGTTGGTCACCCTTCAAATTTAGCAAGAATATTTGATCTGTATGAAGGTCAAATAGATGAAAAAGGAGTTATACATAGAGTACCAAATATGGAAGAACTTCGCAATGATATAATTTCATATTCCATTAGCGATGAAGCAACGAAAGATGCAATCGTCAGTTTTTATAATAAATATAAAAAAATAATAGAACCTCACGGAGCTGTTGGGTGGGCTGCACTCCAGCAATATCGTAATAGTTATCCGAAGAATAATGATATTAAATCAATAACTTATGAAACTGCGGATCCTTCAAAATTTCCTGAAGAAATCATCAAATTAATTGATGTCGTTCCAGAAATGCCATATTCACTAAAAATAATACAAGATAAGTCGGAATTCCCTAATTCAAAGGAAATTGGGGAGTATACAGCCTTTAAGGAATTTTTGTTAGAAAATTTTCCAAGTTAGAGCATGTTATTATAACCTAGTTGGAAAATCCTAAATATTTAGAAATCAAATTTTTTAATTCATCGTATTCATTTACAGCCGGTAATTCTTGAAATTGTTCAACCACATTTTTTGGTGGTCTAAACAGAATACCATGTTTTGCTTCTAATAACATGGATACATCGTTGTACGAATCCCCTGCCGCAATCACTTCGTAATTTAACTTTTTAAAAGCCAAAACTGTCTTTTTTTTCATCTCGCTAATACGAATTTTATAATCAGTAATTATACCTTCTTCATTTATCTCGAGATTGTGGCAAAAACACATAGGAAAACCCAATTTTTTCATAAACGGCATTACAAATTCAATAAAACTATCAGTTACAATAACTACTTGAGCTACAGAACGAATGTAATCCAAAAATTCTTTCGCACCAGGTAATAGATCCATTTTCGATATAATTTCTTGTATTTCTTTAACGGTGATCTTATTTTTTTTTAATATTGCAATACGATTTTTCATAAGAACATCATAATCAGAAATATCTCGTGTGGTTAATTTAAGTTCATCAATTCCAGTAGCTTTACTTACCGCTATCCATACTTCAGGAGTGAAAACACCTTCTAAATCAAAACAGACAATGTACATAATTACTAAGATAAATATCAAGTAGTTTTTCAATTTTTACTTTTTTCAACATGTTTATGATTATTTTCAGATTAGACTCTTAGAAAATCTTAAATGTTTTCTTATTACCAAATAAATATAACACTTGGATTCTCAAGTAAAAATTTATAATACTCTTGTAAAAGTGGAAAAGTGATGAGTGAGGCTTCTAAAGATTATACCGTAGACGAAATGATAACAGTTTTAATGGCAAGAGAAGTTCAAGATGATGACATTATGATCGTTGGAGTTGCGACTCCTTGCGTATGGGCAGCATTTACTTTAGCAAAAATGACGCACGCACCAAACGCCATATATCATTATATTATGGGGAATACTTTTGTATTCGAACCTCGGCAAGTTTCTTTACTTTATTTAGAAATGAACACAGCCAGAGCTTACCGCTTTCAAAATTCAGGGGAATGTACGGTAGAGTCCCTTCCTTCAGATAAACTTACAACTATTGAATTCTTTAGACCAGCACAAGTAGATCAATATGGTAACACGAATAATATTTGTATTGGAGACTGGAATAAACCAAAAATAAGATTACCGGGGTGTGCTGGGATAGCTGACTTTAGTATGTTCTACGCTCGAGGATCTTTTCTATATACACCTCGCCATGATTCCCAAACATTTGTTCCAACCGAAAAATTAGACTTTATTTCTGGAGTGGGGTTCCCTGATGGTAAACCTTCAATATGTGGTGGAGCAGGACCACAATGTATGATTTCTAATTTAGCCTATATGGACTTTGATGAAAAAACCAACCATATGAGGTTAGCATCAATTCATCCTGGCGTTGATATCGATATTGTTAAAGAGTCGACCGGGTTTGATTTGATCATCCCTGAGAATGTTCAAGAGACAAATCCTCCAACAGTGAAAGAGATTAATGTATTGAGAGAAAAAGTAGATCCATTAAAAATTAGAAAGTTGGAAATCCTATCTGGTAACGAAAGAGAAGAATTACTGAAAGAAATCATCCAGAAAGAATTAGCAATGAAACAGAGGTTTCCAAAATTACTAACTAATTAATTTTTTATCTCCACTATTTAATAGATTAATTTAGCTTCGAAACGAAAAATTTAGAGAGATTAAATTTAAATATAAGCTTTTTTCATTTCATACATAGGAATCTAAAAAAAGTGAAAACAATAACAAATAAGATATCATTTTTAATGGGAATATCTATAACCCTATGCTTGATTTTCGGATCATTAATATTATCTTCATATTTATTTTATACACTCGATGCGTACCATATGGGAAAGGAAACTGATAAGGATTATTTCGCTGAACATCCGAAGTTAGCAGCAATTCACGTACCCATTTTAATTAACGGTAATGATGATTTTAAGACTCAAGCAGGTAATGAGGGATGGTTTGGAAATGGAACGGAGAGTAATCCATATATTATTGAAAACTATATCATTAATAATACAGTTACGGATTACAATGGGATTGATATTAAGAATTCTAGCGTATATTTTATCATTCAAAATGTGACCATAACTAACGGTACGCTCTATGATAACGAGGGATTTTTTTTTTATAATGTTTCAAATGGGGAGTTGAGGTACAATAATGCATATAATAATACTTGTGGTTTTAACCTCCAAAACTCAACTAATACCATCTTGATGGGAAATAACGCTACTGAAAATGATGAAGGTTTTAACCTGAATTATTCAGACAATATTATTTTGATCAACAATAACGCCATTAATGCCACTAAATATGGTAGTGGGTTCTCCCTCCAGCATTCACACAATAATATCTTGACGGAGAATACCGCTAATAGTGATGGTGATGCATTTTCGCTCCATTATTCCAACAATAATACCTTAACGGGTAATTCTGTCTCTGATAATGAGGTAGGTTTCTATCTCCATTATTCAAATAATAATACTCTAAAGAGCAATACTGCTATAAATAATTTTTATGATTTTAGACTTTGGTATTCAGACTATAACATCTTGACAGATAATGCTGCCAAAGATAATTATAAAGGTTTCTATTTCTATAACTCTGCCAATAACATCTTGATGGACAATTCAGCTACCAATAAGTTAGCGGGATTCCACATTCAACATTATTCTAATAATAATATCTTGACAGGCAATAACGCTACTAATAATTATTATGGTTACTACATTAGTTTTTCTGCCAATAATACATTGATGAGTAATAATGCCACTAATAATGAAATGGGATTTTATCTAGTAGAATCCACCAATAACAGCTTAACGGGCAATACCGCCGACGATAATGAGTATGGTATATATTTAAATCACAGCGATTACAATACAGTTTGTGGAAATTTTTTATCGGCTTTTGAAAAATGTATTTATGAGGTTGAATGCACCGGGAACATTATTTTTAATAATACTTGTGAAGATCTTGACCACGAATCTAACGCTGTGATATCTGGTTATAATATAATGTTTTTAATCACAATTATAGCTGTTTTTATTGTAATTTTCTTTAAAAAAACGAAACACTAGAAATTAAAATTAGAGCCAGAAAATTCCAATACCTATCTCGTTCATAAATTAATCCACGATTATGCCTAATGATAAATGGGAATTAAAGGTTTAAAGATATCTATTGAATAATACGTTTAAGCTTGAGATCTTTAAGTTGTTCTATTATCAAAGTGATTTTACTTTATCTGTAATTTTAGAAATCTATACTTTGAAGCAGTAGTTTCCAAAATTACTATCTTAGGGATAAGATAAATACAATTCTTTAACCCGTCCTTTTTTTTCTAATCGTATATAGTGTTGTTCTAGTAACTTATCAATATGATATTTGATGGAATTGCGAGAGAGATTTAATTTATGAGAAATTTCAGAAGGATTAATACCTGGATTTTCTTGAATAATTCTTAAGATTTTTGATGTTGTTTTTGATTTTGTGAGTAGGTTTGCTAAATAATCCTCAGCATCAAATGAAATTGTGATTGGAAAATAGATAGTATATTGCCCGTATTTCTCTTTTTTTATAATATTATTTTTAAGTAAAACCTCTAAATGCCACTGCAGCTGTCCTTTTTGTAAATCACAGTTACGCAACAGTTCATTATGGTGAATGCCAGGATTCTTCAAGATTTGATTAATTATAGTTAAGCGGTTTTCATTTTCAAAGATATCTGTAAGAGTTAAATAAGAATTACCTTCTTGAGGATAATTTCTTCTTATAATATAGGTTCTAAATTCTTTTAATGTAAGAAGAGATAGAGTAGATATAAATAAAATCGCTGTTATTAAAAGAGAAATGATAATTGATTCGATAACCTCTCTTTCTCCGAAGGATGGTTCTCTATATAAATCAATAAGCTGAAATAAAATAACTAATAATAATATTAATGAAAAAATTATGAGTAATGATTTTACTATATAAAAGTAATTCACTTTTCCTATCAGTTTGTTATTTTTCGATTCCATGTTTAAAGTCTTTTTTCTTTAATTTTACGGTTGGGAACATAAAAGATACAGTATTCTTATACTCTAAAAATTTATCTCCATATTTAGCTTTTAACGCAATATCTTCAATTTTTCCTAAGATTATATATGCCAACACTTCAATGACCCAAGTATACAAGATAATTGTATAACCATTAAGATGAAAGGGATTATATTCGACAACAGGTGTTGTTTGAAAAACTATTAATGTCATTCCAAAGGTCATAAGAATGAACGCTAGATATTGAGGGTGTCTCATATATTTATATGGTCCGGATCGAATCAGCTGCTTTCTATGAGTTAATTGAAAGATTAATGAATAAACAAAAAGCAAAAAACCAAATATAATAAAATAAACACCGTGATTTTGAAATAAAAAAAAATAGTCAGTTGGTAGAATTTTGGGATTTTGAAAGAAAAAGGTTAAGTAAGTTATTAATGGAACACTCATTATGCCAAGCCATATGGATAAGCAAGGTACGTATTGAAAAATTGGAATGACAATTGAAGAAATTCTCGTAGAAATTGCCTCAATTTTTTTTTTGATTTTACTTCCTTGAAAATCCATCTTAGCTTTCTGTAGAATTATTGAGAATTAATTTTTTTCAATTTTATTCCTTTTTAATTTTAAGAAAGGAAACATAAAGGATACATCGTTTGCATATTCTAAGAATTCATCTCCATATTTAGTTTTTAAGGCTAGTTCTTCGATCTTGCCTAAAAAAATGTAAGCCAGTACTTCACCAATCCAGATTAAAAAGATAATTGTGTGGCCGTCAACATTATAAACTGGAAAATCGAATACGGGACCAGTTTGAAAAGCTACTAACGTCATACCCAAAGTCATAATAATGAAAGCAAGATATTGAGGGTGTCTAATGTACTTATATGGTCCCGTCCGCATCAATTGTTTTCTATGTGTCAATTGATAGACAACTGTGTAAATAAAAAGGATGAAGCCAAATAATACCAAATTGAACCCATATGAGCTTGTTAAGAATTGAATGTCTATTAGGAGAATATTAGGATACTGAAAAAAGAAAGCTAAGTATGATACTAAAGGTACACTCATAATACCGAACCATATAGATAGGCAAGGCACATATTGGTAAAATGGTATTAAAACGGAAGTGACACTAGTAGATATTGAACTTATTTTATATTTTAACTTATTATAATTTCGACTCATTCACTTTTACCAATAAAATTATTGTTGTATCTACAAAATAAGAAAAAATGTCGCTTATAAAGCTTTAAGGTGCACTTTTCGAACAATAAATTAAGTAAAAAGAAATGAATAAAAAATTAGAAGAATTTTATTCTAATTCATCTAATCCTTTTGTTCTTATCATGGGGCGGGGCGGAGCATAGTAAAATCTCTGCGCAGGATATCCAAGAATGATTACACCCCAAACTTTACCTTTTACGCCAGCGATTTTTTCTTTAATTTCTTTATTTGATATTAAAACTCCATGAGCTAATCCAATCCAGCAGGAGCCTAATCCTAAAGATTGAGCACTTAACATTCCACGAGTTAAAGCAATGGTGGCGTTCATAGCGTCACCTGGATTATTTGAATGAATAATCAATACATGAGGGGCTTGATAAAATATGGTATCAAAACCCATTTCTCTAGCTTTTTTCGCACCTTCACCGTATTTAGCGTTACCAGAAGCAATAAGTACATCCATAACCGAATCAGATAATTGCTTAATTGTATTATCATCTGAAATTATTTTACATCTTAAAGTTCGAATATTAGCACCTGTTGGGGCATGAGTCATAGAAGTCAAAACTTTTTCCATAACATTTCTAGGTATTTTTTTCTTTTTGTACCTTCTAATCGACCTTTTGGCCGTCATGAAATTATTCAGTGTTTCATATGAAATTAAAGTGTTAGGATCTTGAACCCCTTCAAAAGTCAATAAATCCTCCATATTTTCATGAAGGATGGCATCCTCTGGACATCTACATCTACAACGATTGCATCGACTACATAGATTATCTGGATCGCTGAAAACTATTTTTTTTTGATCTACGTCAAAACTAAAATAACTGGGGCATTCATTTACGCAGTTTTTGCAAAGATTGCATTTTTCATAATCAATTCCTAAAATAGACATAGTTCCACACTAATTTCTTATTCTAATTGGTAAAAAGTTAAATCTTAGAGGATTAATCTACTTTTTTCTTTTATTTTATAGTTAACTTCTTCCAGTTAGAGCAAACTAATACGGGTTCCCTAAACTTTTTAACAATGAATAATACTAAATAATGTGAAATTAACTATGGATAAGAAAAACCAAAAAAATCACACATTAGACTTGATAAAAAATAGAAGAACGATTCGTGCTTATGATCCTAAACCTCTCACTCAAGAAGAAACCGATGCCATCATTCAAGGGGCAATGAGAGCTCCAACTGCAGGAAATTTAATGATGTACTCAATTATTCAAGTAAAGGACCAAAACTTAAAAGAAAAATTAGTAAAAACATGCGATAATCAACCACATATCGCGAAAGCACCGTTAGTGTTACTATTTTTAGCTGACATGCAGCGTTGGTGGGATTACTTTGAAGTAAGCAAAGTCAAGGAAAAATGCAATGAAATAAGCAAAGAGTTTCAAACACCTCAAGAATCTGACTTACTTCTTGCTTGTTGTGATGCATTAATTGCAGCCCAAAATTCTGTAATCGTTGCTGAAGCGTTAGGCGTTGGTTCCTGTTATATTGGAGACATTATGGAAAACTATGAAATTCACCGTGAGATGTTTAACCTTCCTAAATGGGTATTTCCCATAACTTTGATATGTTTTGGGTATCCTAAAGGAGATAAAAACAAAATTCCCCTCACGACACGCTTTCCTCAGAAATTTATACAGTTCACAAACAAATACTCAAGGTTGAGCGAGAAGGATTTTAACGAGATGTTAAAGGATGAAAAGAGAAAAATCGTAGTAAAAGAAGCAGAAAATATTGGACAACAACTCTATCTTGGTAAATTAGGGGCGGATTACTCCCTAGAAATGCGTCGCTCTGTTAAAGCAGCACTTAAAGAATGGCTTAAAAAAGAGTAGAATAAAAAATTGAAAAAATTGTGATGTTTACAAAATAATTCTAAACTATAAAGAAGTATTTTTTCATAGAAAATCAAGGAAATTGTCTTTTACAACTAGATTAAAATATTAAAAATGGTAAAATAAAAAAATAGATATTTGATTGGTTTAATTATAGACCTATTTCTTTTAGTTTCTCTTTGTTCTCTTTAACTCTATCAGGTGTTAATTTGAAAAATCTCCATATGACTATCGTTGCTATGAACATGAAAACCATAGGGAGTAGAGCAAAATGTATTTGAACACCTAGCACTGCAGATGTTGGTTGATCAATAAGGTCACCGCCTTCTATAAAGCCTGTTATAGTGTGTACTATAGAGAAGCTAAGAGCTTGAGCAACTAAAGCTGCCCTGCTGACAAATGTTTGAAAACCTTGGTAAATTCCTTCATTTCTCCTACCAGACATAACCACAGCTTCATCTATCACAGTCGATCTAACTGGTGAAAGCATAACCCAATAACCACCTTCACCCATTCCCCAAATCAAGATTGCGATGATCATGATGGGATAATTATCGATAAAGAAAAGCGGTATGGTAACAATTGTTAAGAAAGTAGCTGCAATTATTATTGTCTTTCTGTCGTTATTCGTCTTATCGGCGATCTTACTCCAAATGGGCATCGATACAAACATTCCTATGAGAAGAGCTGCCATTATTATCGTGATATCGATACCTTCCACGTCTAATACAAATTTTGCAACGTATGGAATGGATCCTATCATTGTTTGCACTAAACACTGGTAAAACATGAAGGATATTACATAAGCCATATAGTTCTTGTGTTTTAAGATACTTTTAAATTCTTTATAAAACGGCGTTCTTTCCATGTCTTCTTCGCATTTCTCTAGGTAACAATCAATACGCACTTGATCTTCACGACTGCCAGGAATTGCAGCTACTAATGCTAATAAACATACAATTACAACAACTCCTGCTTGTAGGGTATACGTACTTCTTTCCCCAAGTACAATAATAAGACTTGGAATTATCGATCCTGTGGCTGTTCCCAGAGCTGCTACTAGAGTACTTAAAGTAGAAGCTAATCTTCGTTCACTATCACCGCGAAATTTATCTGGAAAGATAGAATAGAAATTCACACTAAAGAGTGAAGCAAATGTGTCGTACAAACATGTCATAACAACGAGCCAAACAAATAGAATGAGAGCTCCACTATTTGGATCTACTTCTGGAGGAGTAAATAGCAGTAAATAACTAAAAATCCAAGGAATTCCTCCAATTATAACCCATGGAAGTCGTCTTCCCCATTTTTTTGTAAATTTAAAGACACGATCCGTCAGCCAACCCATTAAAGGGTCATTCACTGCGTTCCAGATTGCGAAAATAATAAATCCTATGCTAGTTAACCAAACATTTAATTCAATCACGGTCTCATAATAAAAGAAAACATACGCTCCGAAGGCCATGCCAAAAAATTCGGCTATATAACAACCAAAACCATATGAAACCATGTTCTTTTTAGAGTGTTTAATTTCAACCGTTTCAATTTCTTTTTCCATTTACAAAACCTTTTTTTAAATTAGAGTAGTTTATTTATTGTTAAATTTTTCAAATTAATGAGATTACGTTGCGATATAATATAAAGCTATATTTTATGTGATAGAAATTCGAAACAAATTCAGTAAAAATGATTTTTTTTCATAAACAAAGAATTAATTACTTAAAATTATTTCAGAATAATATTCTACTAACAAATTTATAATCAATTCCCCTAATTCTTTAAAAATTCTTACTTTACCGTTATCAAGTGTGCGAAGCCGCTTCAAACAATTCCATAATCCAAATTTATCGTTATCTTTTGTCCCTAACGCTTCTGTATATTCTCCACCAGCAATTAAAAAGCCACCCAATCCTCCAATTGGAGGCCATTTATTAAGAGCAGATTCAAAATCTTTTTCCAATTCTTCATTCATCATCTTAAGCTTTTCTTCGTCCAAAACACCTAAAGCTGCTCCAAGTGAATGTTCGAAATGTCCCGCATGTGCAGCACTTAATAATATTTTAATTAAAATCCTTTTTATCTGTCTCGGATTTCCACCCTTAATTGCGAGTTCTATAGAAAGTTTTTCTAATTCTACCATTATCCTATCGATATTATCTTCAGCGATTCCTTCTGTTGTAGAGATAATTAATCTCTCTAAGTGTAGTGCGTCCTGAATTTCTTTAGTATAATTAACAAGAGGATCGTTTCCCCCGTGCCCTGAATATATAAATACCCTCGATGTTGGTAAATCCATTTTTTTATAAATTTCAGTGTGGAATTTTATGAAATCTATTATATTTTTTACAATTTCTTCCACTGGAATTGATTTTGGTGCCCAATCTTTTGCGACTGAAGTAAAATTATCTGTTGTCCATGGTATATGTCCAACATATCGCCCTCCCGTTTTACACGAGATAAGATGAGCCACTCGTTGCGAGTGTAGATCGTCAATATTTCTTGGTAGTGCGTATCCATGACCTTCTACAGGATTACCAATTGAAAATATCAACCATTTCCCCTCGTTTTTACCAAAGGGACCCCAATCATCCATTTTCCCCTCGAGAGAGATTCTTTTATTTTTATGGAGCATAGTCACGAGTTAGAAAAAAAGTGTTATAAGTTTTACCCTCTAAATTTTAAAGACGGTGATTTAATTCTTGAGGGAATAATGTAGTTTAGACTGGTCCTTACTTTAAACGATTTCTAAATAAAATGAGACTATTGAGGAAGATGTATCATTCTTCTTCAATTTTAAAATTCAGTTTTTCAAAAAGATTGTGAACTTTGTCATAAATTCTAAAGCTGCTATTATCCAACGCATCATTTATTATTTCCGTAATTTTATTCTTATTGAGAACTTCTTCTGAGATTAGTTTTTCGACTTTTGTGAAAACCAGTTCTTTTATCTTATAATTAAACCGATTTTTTTGCTTTTCTTTTATAGTACCAGATAATTCAATATGTTCCTTATGATCCCAAATGTATTGGAGCAAATCATCTACACCTTCACCTTTAATAGCGTCAGTTAATACTACTGGCGGTCTGTATCCACTCTGAAATATCGAATCGTCGAGCATCATTTCAATTTGTACTGCAATATCTTCTCCTCCTAAATCTTTTTTGTTAACATCGTAGATATCTCCAATCTCGATAATACCGGCTTTTTGCATCTGAATGACATCACCGTAACCAGGAACTAAGATAACTACAACGGTGTAAACTAAATTGTAGACATCAAACTCCGCTTGTCCAACTCCCACCGTTTCAATAATGATAATATCAATTCCAAAAGCTTCATATAGCATGCTGATGTCGAAAACTGCTCTTGATATCCCACCTTTATAACCTCTTGAAGCAAGACTACGCATAAAAACGTTAGGGTGTAAGGATATATTAGTCATCCTAACTCTATCCCCTAAAAATGCTCCTCCGCTAAAAGGACTCGTTGGATCTACGGATATAATTCCTACAGATTTTCCTTCATCCAACATTTTTTGAGCTATGGCACCCGTTAACGTACTTTTTCCTACCCCAGGGGAGCCAGTTAGTCCAATTATATAAGATTCGTGCTTTACACTTTCAAAATGCTTAAAAACCTCGTGTGCTCGTTCAGGTTCGTTCTCGATAAGGGTAATTAATCTTGCTAAAGCAATTTTGTCCTTATTTTTAAATTTAGTTATCAAACTTCCTAAATCATAACTTCTCATGAAAAAATGACTTCCTCAGATTCGTAGATGCGTAAACAAATTACTTAGATAGAAAAATACTAGATTGGTTTTTTAGTTTTGGACATAATCTCGAATAAAAGCTTCACAATATTTTTCATGAAAATATGGATGAGAATTGATTTTATTCTCTTTTCGTCTCTTTAAGAAAGAAGGAGAGAAGAAATGCTACTAATGAAAGGATGGATAATACAATCAAGGCAGGGAGATAATCTCCTGAAGGAGTAGTTAACTTTTCAAAAGCTACAATAAATATAATTCCACTAATCGAACCTATCACCATAAGCACCCCGTTTGAACTTGCTTCCGGAACAGGTGCCGTAATATCAACGGCATATTCTATTAAAACAGGACCAACAGATAATAATCCGAACCCTAATAATAATCCAGAAACGTATAACATAATTGTAGTATTGGCAAACGATATTAGAAAAAAAGAAGCAACAGTAATTACTAGCGAGATTTTTATTAATATTGCTTTTTTCCGTAATTTATCTGCTAATATTGACATCAGTTGGGCTCCTATTATACCACCTAAAAGCAGTATCCCCCCAAGATTACCAGCCTCGATAGAAGTTAAACCTCTGGGAACAACAATAAGCTCAATATAAGTTGTCACCATATTAAATGCGCCCAGACCTACGAAGAAAACAATCATTAGTATCCAGAACTGCTTATTAGAAAAAAGCATTTTTAGGCCTCCTTTTAATTTATCATCCTCTTTAAGAACCTTTATTGATGGTGGTGTAGGAGGTCTATCTCGAGCTAATATAATAAACAGTATACCGATTATTAAAGAATATAACCCATAAATAAATAACATCACTTCAAAACTGTAAATTACAACTAAAATTGGTGTTAAAACCATCCCAATGGCGATGCCTAAAAATTGAGAAATTATTGAAAGACCAGTTGCTTTAGTGCGTTCCGACTCTGGAAACCAATTAGCGGATAGTAATGAAACGCTGTTTAAGAAAAACGGTTGGCTTACAGAAATCATGATCGTAAGAAATAAAACTAAAAGATAATTTGGCCCAGCTAAAGCTCTCGAAAAGCCAAAAACGCCATTAATTATAGCTCCTAACCCTACACCCATTCTAAAGCCAAATTTATTAATAAACCAAGTCGCTATAAATGAAACAGGGATGTAAGTAATCATGAAAATCGTCGATAAAAAAAGTATCTCAAATTCATTTACGTTATAATATGCCGCCGCATCTAAGGTTACTGTCGCATAAGAAATCCACAAAATCTGCAACGATAAATTACCTAACATAAAGATAAACAAAAGAATCCAACGATACCCGTAAACCTGTGATTTTTCTTCATTCATTTTCTTTTTATAAGTTAAATATTATAAATGTTATTTGATATTCTAGCATCCTCAATTGATTTCATGAATCGTTCTTTAATCTCCACAACAGAAAGTGGCAAAATAGGAACTTTTTCATACTTATCTGTAATAATAACGTGAAATAAAAAAGGACCATCGTTTTTTAGTGCATTTCTCAAGTTTTCTGCTAAATGTTCTTCTTTTGATATAATTTTTATATTAGATTCGGGAAATCCTTATGCTTGTGCTACACCGCTTAGATTTACTTCATTTAAAGCATAAGTTTCAGTATTTCCGGTGGATCCCCATACTCCATTATCCAGAAGTATTACAATCAAATTCTTTGGTTTTTTATGAGCTAAGATCGATAAAGACCCAGCATTCATCAATAACCCTCCATCACCTTCAAAACATATAATCTTCTGATTTATATCCTCTGTACTTAACGCTAGTCCCAGCGCTAATGTATAGGAATGTCCTAGACACGATGTAAGATAGAAATTTCTCTCTCTATCTTTTAACCGATGTAACTCTCTACTTGGATGACCTAAGTTAGAAACAACAAATTCATTTTCTATTTGATTTATAATTTCAGAGATCGCTTTATGTCTAGTCATATTGGCTTGGACTTTATTCATTGGAATTGTGTTTCCTTTGAAATTCCTTATTATATTTTTCTCATTTTCAATTCTATAAAGAGGTTTAGAATGATCAGGTTCCACTAATAATGCAACATTTTGTCCTTTATCATATTCTCCTAATAATTCTTGAAACTTTTTAAGATCTGAAATATATTTAACAGAACAATGTTTAAATCCAACTAAATCAAGAATCTCTTTTGATTTTGAGCCAACAGGCTTTTGAGCATTGATTTTTTCATTCTCTAATCCACGATGGCTTATTATTAATAAATTTGGAATTCTGTATGAACCATTTAGATGACTATTTAATGAAAGCAATTGGGTAATCATGTTGCCTAGACCTTGGTTTTGAATTACCATAGCGGTTTTTCTACCCCCAAGATAAGCTCCGGCGCTCAATGACACACCACTCTCTTCCCTTACAAGGGGAATGTGAATTAATGCCTTATCTGCATTTTCTAAGATTTCTCCATCAAGTTCTTCAAGCTTTTGTATAAATTTTAAATTATGTGAGCAAGGTAGAGTGGAATAGAAGGTTATACCATGCTCAGAACACATTTTAAAAATTTCATCGTAAATATCCATTAAAACATCATCTTTTTATTTATGTAAATAGGAAAATTGTTTTTCTGGTTTATATGCCTTGGTGTTGTGCCAAGTTTAAATATAAGTACTTTTTGATTCATTTTTTATATAAGGTTTTATCGTTAAAACATCTAATTTTAAAATAAGATTAAAGGATTTGAATTTTATTATTATCAATTTTACTTTAGTTATAGTTTTCATAAAATATGGATTAATTATTTATAGATAAAAGGAATATGTATATTTATCAAGTAAACTAAATTAGTTAAACGTAAAAAGAGGTAGAAAAATGAGAACAAAAGAAGATTATATGAACGATCTAAGTAAAATGAAAAGAAATCTTTACTACAACGGCGAAAAGATTGATAGATTAGATGAACGCCAATTGAATTGCATTAACACGATCGGTACAACCTTCGATATGTTTGAGGAATACGGCGATTTAATGAAAGTTAAATCCCATCTAACCGGTGAAATAATTAATCGTTTTACGCACATCCACCAAAGTACGGACGATCTTCACAAAAAACAAGACATGACCCGTAGATTGTGTCAAAAGGTTGGCGGTTGCATTCAAAGGTGTATGGGGTGTGACGCAGCTAATGCAATATATAATGTGAGCTATGAAGCGGATAAATTAAACAAAGGAGAAAGTAGTTACCACGAAAACTTTAAAAAATGGATGTTACGGTTTCAAAAGGAAGATTTAATTGCTGCATGTGCTCAAACGGACGTTAAAGGTAATCGGATAAAGCGACCCGCCGATCAAGAAGACCCAGATATGTATGTTCATGTGGTAGAAAAAAGAGACGACGGAATTATTGTGAACGGATGTAAAGTTCACATTTCTGAAGCTTCAGTCTCCGATGAAATAATTGTCGTTCCTACAAGAGCGCTAAGGCCAGAAGATAAAGATTATGCCGTTGCATTTGCAGTCCCCGGTGATTATGAAGGCGTAAAACAAGTTGTTACAATTCACAACCTAAGAGAAAGAGAACATTTCAAGAGAGGATTCATGCCAGGAGCTACGGATTCCTACATTATCTTTGACAATGTTTTTGTTCCTTGGGAGAGAGTTTTTCTTTGTGGGGAACATCAACACGGTGGTGTTCTTGCCTTGTTATTTGGTTTATTTCATCGACACAGCTACTCAGGATGTAAGCCAGCAATCGGAGATTTAATAGTAGGCACGGCTGCTTTAGCCGCAGAATACAATAATATTCAAAGAGCTTCCCATGTGAGACACAAATTAGCTGAATTAATTATGGTTACGGAACTTGGCTACGCTGCGGGATATACCGCTTCTGATCTAGGTAAACCCGAAGTATTCATGCCAGGTATGGGCTTTATTCCCTATGGACCTGGAAGTTATATTCCAAATTCAATTTATTGTAATGTAGGAAGATGCTTAACGGGAGAAAATGTATATCGAGAGGCAGAAATAATATGTGATATCTCAGGTGGTGTTCCGGCGACTTTCCCTCATGAAAGAGATTTTATGAATCCAGAAGTTAAGGATCTTCTTTATAAATACATTACAAGAAATCCAAAGATCGCACCTGAAAATGCAGCGCAATTCTGGAGATTTGTTGGAGATATGCTTTGCTCGGCAACGGGAGGAATATCTCAAGTTGGAGGTTATCATGGCGGAGGCTCCCCCGTAATGGAACAAATTGCCATCACATCTCAATACGATATTGAAGCCAGAAAAAAAATTGTAAAGGACATTGCGGGAATTAACGACAAATTGAATGTTAAGCGATAGAACAACACGAAATTAGGTTTTACACCAAAAAAAGTAAGATAACTTTTTATTATTTTTTTTTTTTTTATTCTATTTTCTTTTTAATTCAAAATTCGCCTTTATTTTTTAAGATTTTTCAGCCAATTGTATGCTACACGGAAAGAGCGCTGCTTTTGGAGCATTTCCGTGAACTTCGGTTAATTCGTCTATTAAATTGTTCCAATCGTGATATAATTTCACGGATTTTGGATAAAAATGATATAATTCAGGCTCACTTATATTTGGTGAAAAGAAATATACTTTTCTTCTTTTAACAAAAGCTTTCCATACGATGCTATCACCAATATTTTTATATAATTTAGCTCCTGTTTCGGCAATCAGACTATGATAACCTCGACCTTCGTATGAAGACGACATTAGAACAATACTACCCTTTCGGTCGAGCATATTATTTGGAGCGTTCATTAAAAAATTGAATCCCTTAATCGATTGATTTAGTTCAGAATCCTCAGGAAATAGATTGAAGAAGCAAATTTGATTGTTAATAGTGATTTTTGTACCGTAATTCCGTTTCCCTATTTCCATTGCTTTTCTATGGGCGTCTCTGAAATGCCCCGTGCTCATGGCTGCAATTTCTCCTGATTCGGTTAAGATTGCATTGATAGAAAAGTCCAATCCAACTTTATCGGCAATATCCTCGATATCTTTTCTAATATCCGTCATTCGCCCTATCCCCGCACCAACTCCTCGCATGCCAGCAGAATGATTGGCCTCAAGCGTTCGAATTCCACATACCCCAGGCAATACATTTTTAGCACCTCCCCCAAATCCGGCTAAGGGATGAGGAATCACGCCTCCGATTGAAATTTTTAAATCAGAATCCACATAAGTTGAATTAACTTCTATTGGTGTACCTATCTTGGATTCCCCAAGGTTTGTTAAGTTTTCGTAAGGATGATGATTTTCTATGTTAATTGTATTTACCACATTTTTTCCGAGTTTAAGAATGCAATCTTGTCTGTTCATTGGCTTGTGGGCACCTAAAGCCAGTAAGATCGTGATTTGATCAATAAGTACACTTGCTTTATCTAATTCTTCAAGGACGTGAGGAATGATTCTTGACACAGGAGTAGTTCTTGTCATATCATCAACAACAATAACTACAGTTTCCTTGCCTTTTGCTAATTCCGATATCCTAGGAGCCCCAATTGGATTTAAAATCGATTGCTTGATTTCATCATCATTTAAAACAGGTCCATCAGCACCATTCATCCTACAAGCGGATACATCCCAGGAATCGGGAAAGGATAATTCCAAATACTCAGGATCTCTCCATGCTGCCCAAGGGATTTGAAAAGATTTTACCATTTTTTTACAGCTCAGACTATTAATAGAATGCTGGTTTATTTTTTAAGCATAAATAAAGAGAATTTAAATTTGAGATTATTTCTTTACGTTATCTCTTATAAATTGTACAATATCACTTGTCATTGACCCAGGACCATACACATTAGCTACGCCAATTTCCTTTAATTTTGGGAAGTCTTGTGCTGGAATAACGCCCCCTACTAAAATGAGAATGTCGTTGAAAACGCCTTTTTCTTTTAATAAATCGATCACTTGTTTCGTATACGCAAAATGAGCCCCACTATGTATCGACAAGCCAAGAACATCTATGTCTTCTTGAATTGCTGCTTCAACTATCTGATTGACATTCTGAAATCCTCCGAATATGAGTTCCATTCCCGCATCTCTTAATGCTCTGGACACTACAATACCACCTCGCCAATGACCATCAATACCCGGTTTTGACATTAATACCCTAATTTTTCTTTCACTCATAATTAACATCTCACTTAAATAGCTAATGGTGGTTCCCATATGCCCCATATTTCTCTGTAAATATCGCAGATCTCGCCAATAGTTGCTCCTTCTTTTGTAGCTTCCATTATTATAGGCATGACATTCTCCTCCTTCTCGCATACCGTTCTTAACTTGTCTAAAATTTTCTCTAATTTTGCGTTGTCTCTTCTTGCTTTTAATTTGTTAATCCTATTTATTTCGATATCAATAGCTGTTTGCGATGTTCTGAAAACATCAGTAACCGTATCATAAGGTACGTTGTACTTATTAATACCAAGCATGATTTCTTCCCCTTTCTCAATGCGAGTTCTTCTCTTATGGAAAGCATCTCGCATTTCCTTATAGAGCCATCCGGTAGACAATGCTTTATCAATGGATCCTACTTTTTGAATTTTATCCATGTAATTCCATACTCTTTCCTCGATTTCATCAGTCAACCATTCAACGTAATAGCTCCCAGCCAAGGGATCTATCGTATTGGTAATTCGAGTCTCATCAGCAATCACTTGTTGAGTTCTTAAAGCAACAAGAGCTGCTTGTTCTGAGGGTAAGCATATAGCTTCGTCGTAAGAGTTAGTATGAAGAGATTGGCAACCCCCTAAGTTGGCTTCTAATCCTTGTATGGCTGTGCGAACGATATTAATCATCGGTAATTGAGCTGTTAAGGAGCTTCCGGCGGTTTGTACGTGAAACCTAAAACCAAGATTTTTGGGATTTTTTACTTCGTATTTATCCTTCATGAGCTTATACCAAATCCTTCGAGCTGCGCGGTATTTTGCTATTTCCTCAAAGAAATCTTTATGAGCAGCTAAATGAAAAGCTAGTCTACCTACAAAATCATCGGCTTTCCATCCCCTCTCGACTAAATTATCAATGTGAGAACAAGCGCTTGCAAATACAAAACCAAGTTCTTGAATTGCATCAATACCACCCTCTCTATAATTATATCCTGTAAAATTGATAGGATGCCAAAGAGGAACGTTTTTCTGAGCTACTGTCCATTCAATAAAATCACAAGCAACCCTTAATAAATGATTTGGTGGAGAATTTTTATAAGGTATATAACCGACCGTCATCGTTAAAATATCGTTTTGAGTTGTTCCCATCAAATTTTTTAGATCATACCCTCGCATTTTAGCCATGTTGAAATACATTGCACAGACGGGAGCGCTTGTAAAAGGCTCAACGACTAATGCTACGCTAATTTTATCAATAGGGATATCTTCAGTTAGAGCAAAAAGACTATCGATGCAATAAAGAGGTACACCAGACGTACCGACCTCTGGAGCACCATCAGGATTCGTTGGATCGATACCATTAAATGTGAGGGCATCTACAGCAGCACTGAAACCAGTTTCACCATTTTCATATAAATACTTCCATCGTAGGTTAGTTGCTTCAGGAGTTCCGTGTCCGGAGAACAGTCTCATCGTCCATAATCGGCCTCGGTACATATTCGGGTACACTCCTCGCGTAAATGGTTCTTGTCCAGGAAAATTAACTGAGTCTAAATAATCTCCTTTAACATCTAGTGGAGTGTATAGTCTTTTTATAGGTATTTCAGAATCAGTTACAAATTTGACATCGCGCTCTTTTGATTCTTTTAAATTTTTTTCCCATTTTTCCTTTTCTATTCTTATTCTTTCTAAATAATCTTTGTCAAACAAGTCGTAATCACGCTAAATATTATTGAATTGAATTATTATAATCTAAATTAAAGAAATTAGGAAACCTAAAAAACTTTAATAATGAACATTCAAAAATTAAGCATTTATTCTTTAAATTCAATATTTGTTAAAAAAGAGGAAGAAAACAGAAAAAATTTTAGTTTTGAATTTCATTACAGAATTTTACTATTATATATGGTTGATTTGACATTATTCCGTCTGTGTAATCACCGTTGTATTTCATAGCGAGGAATTTTTGCATTGATCTTTTAAAAAGAATATCCAATATATAAAATTTAAATTCATGTTCTATCCTCATTAATAATTGTAATACGACAATTTCTTTCCTTAAAAAAATATGAATGTTTAATTTAAAAGCAATGAATATCTATAAATAACTAAATTATACCACAATTCCATTAAAAATATAGAAAAGATTATCTTAATCTTATGAATCCACAGGATATGCTTGTATATTTAAGTTTAGCAGTCTCAATTGCAGTACTTTTCTTTATAATATGGGACCACATCAAAGATGACAGGATTTTAGCAGTTGAGGTTCAAGATTTTTATCAGGATATAGAGACATTAATCTTTACTAACCTACAGGTTAAATATTATGAATTTCTCCAAGATAATAAAAGCCAGATGGAAGACCAAGAATTACAGAAATTAATAAAAAATAAAAATCGAGATGTAATTCAAAAAAATTATCTAGGTGCAAAAGTTACTCAATATTTTAAGTTATATGCGCAATACCTTGGGTTGACTTATAATGAGGATCAAAAGGCCTATCTGAACGGTACAATTTATATATTAAAAACAGAGGGTAGTCTTTTAAAGAGGAATATCGAATCTAATACAGAGGAAAATATAATAACTTCCTATACAGAAATAAATCCTCAACAAATTTCAGAAATTCTAGTATATCTCAATAGCCTGCGCTTCTATTGGAAAAAAAAATATTATAAGTTTATTTTTCGCCCACAATTGCACCAAAATGTAGTTTTTGATGAATTACTTGGTTATATGAAACCATTGGAGCAAAAAAAACAAAAATATCTGAGTAAAATTCGAAGAAAATAGATTAATATAAAAACATAAGCGAGAAATAATACCTGGATAAATTTTAATTCAATTAATTATACAGAACTAGGATAGATTAATTAAAAAATTTAACATTGATTTTATAAATTTTAACTATTTTAGCAAAATTACATATTTATAAATTATATTATAAACATCTTTAGCAAATTTAGGCTGAAAATCAAATATTTTTTGTGGACTAAATGTTAATA
>JAGXNS010000069.1 GCA_019894855.1 Promethearchaeota archaeon | reverse complement strand
GCTATAAGTAATATCAGCCAAATTATTAAAATATCCCGGTTTATTGGTCAAACCAAAAATATTGAGAAATTTATTGAATACATAAATATTCTTGAAAAAAAAATTAAGTTGGTTGCAGAAGCTGAAAAGATTGCAAATAGGGTTAAAGAATTAAATTCACAAGCAATTTGGGCTTTAAAGGTGGAAGAGTATGATAATTCTCTACTCATATTTAAGGAGATTATAGAATTAATCAAAACCAAAAAACCACAATAAAAAAACTCAAAAAATTCTTCTTTATTTTGATGGAATACTCCACTTTTATTTTCGTGTTAATAACCATTTTAATTAATACAAACTCATCCTTATTTTTTTACCGAACATATAAATACTACAAAAAAGAATATATGTTTTGGATAGAAATTGATCCAGAAGATAACATTGTTGAATGATGAGGGTATACCCATATTTTTCCATAATTTTAGTGGTAGTTCAAATGAGGATGAAAATTATCAATTGATTGCGAGTTATTTCGACCAGATATGTAGATTTACAAAATATGGGTTTAAAGAAAGCTTGAATACATTAAGGATGAATAAAAGCGTATTCTACTTTTACACTCATCCTGCATCTAATTATCATCTAATTATTAAGTGCGATAGTAAAGTAGATAGGAAAAAACTGAAAAAAAGAAATCTTGATAGTATTGCCGTTAAAGTCTTTGATAAGTTTTTAACTAAATTCCAAAAAGAATTGAACAATTTTAATGGGAATTTTTCTCAGTTTAAGTCGTTTTCTTCAGATATACACGAGATTGTAAGATCGAAAGGATTTTTACGAAGTTATGAACTAAACTCAAGATTATCTAGGTTTTAATGCAAGCTACCAAGAGAGCATCTTGAAAATCCCCGTTGATACTAAGGTATTCTTTCAGGGTGCCTTCTTCAATAAAACCAGAATTTTTAAACATTTTAATCGATCTATCATTTTTCACAGCTACATGGGCTTCAATTCTGTTCAGGTTCAAATGGTTGAATGCAATAATCTTTATCAAGGCTATAGTTTTCGTACCAATTCCACGTTCCCAAAATGTTGGGAGAATCCATATACCTGTTCCTGTCCGTTGATGAATCCAGTTGATATTCCAGAGACTAACAGAACCAACTCTAGTTGTTTTTTGATTATCCCTTATCTCTATTACATAATTAAACTGGAGGTACTTTTCCCAAGACTTTAAATAGTTTTTTATTAATCGTTTTGAATGTTCATATGACATTAGAGGTCCCAGCGACAGATAATTTGTCATATCTCTATTTTTCAAACTCTGAAAGAAAAATGCAATATCTTCTTTAGAAATTTTGCGAAGATAGAGGTTGCCATCGTTTATTTCTTCAATAACTTCGATACCTCCCATTACTATTTTTATAATTAAAATAGCTTATAAAATTATAGGAATTGTAGTAGTTAGAAATGAATTATAAATAAAAATAAAAGGAAAAAAAATAGATTACATCCCTTTGAAATGTGGGGAATCTTTTATCTTTCGTCTGCCTTTACAGACATCACATTGTGTTCCGTCCTCAAATTTACCTTTACCGCCGCATTTTGGGCATTTAACTTTTCTGTTAAAAGCCATTATGCCTTCCTTTGCATCATGGGATACTTGATTGATTCCAAAGCCCATTTGCTCCATAATGAGACCTAATTGCACGTCCCTCGTTCCAAATTTCACACATTTCTTAATTACAAACAATGCGGTAGTAGGAGCTTCTCCAAACCACTTAGCTTTCTCATGAACAATTTTTTCAAACTCTTCTCCCGCAGGTGCAATCCAGGAAGCTAATCCCCAATCAACTGCGGTTTGACCATCAATAGGCTCTCCAAACATCGCCATTCTTAACGCTCTATTAGTTCCAATTCTTTCGGCCATACGAGTAACTCCTCCATTCGCAGGAAAAATCCCCCGATTGATTTCTGGTAATCCAATTTTTGTCCTATCAGACACAATCACGATATCACAACAGAGTACTAATTCACAACCCCCACCTAAGGCAAAACCATCAACTGCAGCGATTAAAGGTTTTGAGAATTGTTCAATTTCATCATAATCTCGATGTCTAATCCTCATTGCCAAAGCCATGTGCCAGGTTACATTAGGTTTAAGACCAGGACTAAAAGCACCTGCTAAATCAGCTCCAGCAGAAAACGCAGGTTTCTTAGTGAAGTCTTTAGTACCCCTTAATACAACAGCTCGAACGCTCCCATCAATTTCCATCATCCGTAATGCTCTAGAAATCTCAGATACCGTTTGTTCCGTTAGTGCGTTTAATCTATCAGGTCTATTAATAGCAATTACCGCATAATTTCCATCTACGGTTCCTTCTCTTATAACCTCACCTTGCTCGTCTAACTTTGTTGGCCAATCGATTTTAATATGTTCAAATCCTTTTTCTGACATTTTTACTAACCTCTTTTAAGATCCTTATTATTTTGAATTATGAATATTTAGTAGTAATTCTTTACTAATTAAAAACTTTCAAATTTTTCATTTTCATAATTTTGCTGGATTTTTGAAAACAACAAAATTAGATAACCAAATACTAAATTAAAAAAAAAAAGAAATAAAGTATAACATAAATTTAGAATTTTCACTTACTTTCGCATTTTAACAAAGCCGCCAGACTTCATTAGGTCACAAGGTCTAAAGTAGTCTTTGCCAGTCTTGTCTGCTAATTCATTTAGAAGGTTTGACCAGTTCTCAAATTGATTTTTACCACCACCAAAAGGTCCAGGGGTATTCATTCCAGCCATATTCGCATCGTCAATTACCTTGAATCCCGTAACAACTTTCTCTTCTAGTAAGCGACAACCTTCGTTAAGCATAATTGCCATGGAATTTGCTACGCTAAATAATCCTGCTTTTTGAGACTTATCTATTTTAGGTCTTCCCGCTGACCAATCAAAGAATCCTTGAGGAGATTTTCGTCCGAGTTTATTCTCTTCGACCATCTTTGTAATAACCTTTCCTGGTTTAAAATCAGGAGATAAAGTTTCTGCGTAATAATTACCTACATGAAACATGGTATCAATTCCGACATAATCTGAGAGTTCACAAGGTCCCATTGGCATTAAACCAGCAGCATCAGCATCAATTTGTTCCCATGGTATTCCTTTTTCAACCGCTTGATCAAATACCCAATTAAGATAAATTTGAACTGGCGCATTTAACCGATTGACAATGAACCCAGGACGATCTTTCAAGACTTTTGGAACAAATCTTTTTCCTTTTAAACACGGTAATGACTTGCTTACTTCAACACCAATATCCATAGTTTCATCGGAACTCTTTTCACCTGCTATTATTTCGACTAATCGCATAAGAATCGGTGGATTAAAGAAGTGCATGCCTATTACTTTATCTTCTCTATTAGTTGCGCTAGCGATTTCAGTAATGCTCATTGTTGAAGTATTCGTTGCCAATATGCAATGTGGTGGAGCATTTTCATCGCAAGTTTTAAACACTTGCTTTTTTATATCCATTTTTTCGACTACAGCTTCAACAACAAAATCAGCGTCTTTTACTGCACTTGCAATATCTATTGATTTTTTCAAATTTCCAATCAGACTTGCAGCGGAAATGCCTTCACCTAATTTTCCTTTCGCTTCAAGTTTTTTTAAACCTTCCTCTATTTTAGTAGCACCAGTATCAACAAATTCATCCTTGATGTCGACTAAGGTAACATTATAACCCGCCATTAGAAAGATTTGAGCGGCGTTATGACCCATTAAACCGGCACCAATCATAACTATGTTTTTAATTTCAGCCATTTTAACAATTCCTCTTTAAAATTTTATTTTTTATTTTATTGTTTATTAAAATCAGATTGCTATATGTAAACTAATTCAAAAATTTTTTTAATCTTTGACATTTCGTATCTCAAAAAGTACAAGTTAATGATCCATTTGAATATAATTGAATAGAATGAAAAAACAGATCTCCACTTTTGAATATAACATGGAGATTGATTTTAATTTAGTTCTAAAATCAGAAGAATTTTATACCTCGCTCATTATTATCCTCTTGAAGAAATCATTTTTCTATTAATAATTTCAGATGAGTAGTGTTATATATTGTATGAAAGATAGGAAAGAGAAAATTACAGACGAACACATGGTGCAGCGGGTGATTGATCTTGATACAGGTAAAGATATAACGGGAGAGTATATTAATCAAAGATTAAAAGAACTTGATAAAATTGCAGATGTTATAATAGACAAGGCATTCCGAGATGTTCGAAAGGATCATAATAAAAAAGCGGAAATCTATGGAGAAGCCTACTGGCAAATCCATGAAAAATTAGGAATGGGCTCGATTGGACCCGCTACAGCTGCTGCTGGTCCATTAAATGAGGAAAAAAAACAGAAATTGGCAAAAGTACTCGAAATACTCTCTAAAGATATAATTTAATTCCATTTATAGTGTTTCAATATTAGGATAAAAGACTATTTCTTCTACACAAACATCATTTTCGAGATCGTCGTGAAGAAAATTAATTTCTACTTTTTTTAATTTATCTCCTAACAATTTTTTAAAAGCTGTTTCGAAATACCCCTTATTAATACGGCAAAATGCTTTACCCGGTTTAAGTTTTTCCCTATGGCTATAAGGATCTCGTAAAAAACAATGATTTTCTATAATTATTTTGAAATGATCTGAAAATTCTTGAACTTCTCTTATTTGCATTGAGTAAAAATCTCTTAACTCAATCATTAAGATTTTTAAAGCCTCAAAAATCTCAAAGTCATTTTTCTCATATTTCTGTTTTATTATTTCTGCTATTTTTTCGCCTGGTCCTGCCCCAGTTTGATACAACATTGAAAGTAAACTGTTTCTTCCAAATATATCAAGAATTTTGTAGACAATGGATTCAGAAATTATTTCAAATCCCTTTAGTGAATTAATATTTGATACATCATTATGAATACTTCCATTTAAATCGTTTAAAAAATTCTCATCTATACCATTTGTTTCCAAAAAGGAATCCCCTTATCCTAATTTATTAATTTGAACGATCAAATTCAATTCGACATTTAAATCAAATGTGAATTTGATTTATACTTGAACTAAAAATCTTACATATAACATAGATTATTGTTTTATAAAGTTACATTTTTTGAATAATTATCATATAAAATAAACAAAATAAAAATAATAAAACATCACGAAAGCTAAGAAAGGATAGGAGCGGTCAAATTGCTAAGAACGCTTTCAAATTCTTTGTAGTCAGGTAAGGATTCAAGACAGACTGAAACATTTTTTAAATTCTTATTCTTCTCTAAGATGTATTTCTGAATCGTTGGAATCATAATTCCAGCGCAAATTTTAGCGTTGAACCCCAAAATATCTATTGATATAGGAGGAAACGCTATTGAAGATAAACCTTCTTTATCAGCAAGACCCAAGGAATTCCATGTTGCTAACATCAATTTTTTTTGATCGTGTCCTGCTCTTAAGTGAAATATAAAATTTGCACTCAAATTACCGCCAGATGTGATTACTGCTCTTCCAATTGGAACACTGGATATTTTACTTATAATCTGATTACATTCTACTTGTACCGTATGCCCTGCTTCTTTTATTACTTTACATCGCAGAATACCGCTTGGTAAAAGGCGACTGTTTGTAGGAATTACAATAGCATCGTATTGTGCATTGATTAAATCGCCAATGAAGAGCTCAATAACTGCGTTGTTAATCGTTATTTGGTTCATAAATAGAATTCGAGTAATAGCTTATTATTTTTTCAAATAGTGTTAGAAATTTTAAATATTGCGACCATTTAAATAATATATTTTACAGAAGTGTAAGCAATTCTTAAATTCCAATTGAGATTAAGGTTTATTATTCTAATTTATTTTTTATCCTTTCTTTTAGATCCTTCTTTATTAATTCTTTAATTAAAGGTATTGAATCTAGATCAATCTTATCTTGATAGTGCCTCTTAAAAGTTTCTAGAATTTCATGAGCTTGAGAAAACTGTTTAGCCTCAATAAGAGCATTGTAGATTTTTTCAATTTTTTTGACCGCTTCTTTAATTTCTGAAACAAAAAAGGTTTCTTCTACTTTCTTGGCAATTTTGATTAAGAATTGTTGTTGTTCTTTTATATGATGATCAAACTTTGAATTTATAGCTAATCTAATTACTTTTTCGGAGTAATTGATTGCCTTATTATAATCACGTCTCATAAAAGAATCATTTGCTAACTCTATTAACTCTACTATCTCTGAAAGCGTTTCTATACGAGGATTTCTAATTACTTTTTTTTGTTCTTGATCTATCTTCTTTTTTCGTTCTTTTTCTTTTTTTTTCATTTTATAATTTATTATAACTATTTGATATTTATACAATTTGATGTTAGCAAAATATAGAAAGGAAAATTTTAGACTATATAAGAGAAATTATTGAACCAATCAAGATGTTTTAAGTCTTTATCTTACTTTATTAATCTCTTTAACTTTCTGAACGAGAAGTTCGACATGTTCCTCTACTATTTCGAGAATCTCGAAGTATTGTTTCTTGCCAGTTTTGTAGGGGTCTGGAATGTTGAGGTCTTTTTTTCCCGCACCGTTGAACTCCTTTAAAGTATATAACTTACCCTTCAAGCTTTCTTTCATATCCTTAAATTTATTTCGAATCTTTGTTAATTGGTATCTTTCCATGCCAATAATAAGATCTTGTTTCTCTACCAACGATCGGGATATAGCTTTAGGTCTAAAATCTCCCATTTCAATTCCTTTAGATGTAATGTACTCAATGGTTTCTAATTGAGCGTTATCAAATACAATATGCCAACCTGCAGAATCGAATGTTACTCCTTTTAGATCGTATTTTTTAGCGTAATGTTCGGCTAATTTCTCAGCCGCTGGAGTTCGGCATGTGTTAGCATAACAAATAAACAGAATTCTTCTTATCATGTATAGGATGCTCTTACTAGATCGTTAAGATTTTAATTGATTAATCTGTATTATTTTATTTATCATTTTTTCGATATTATCTTCAATAATTCTAAGAACTTTCTTGTAAGTATTAGTACTCTCGTAATATGGATCGATAATATCTAATTCTTCTTTTTCTCCGTTAAACTCTCTTAGAGTGTATGTTTTTTTATCGATGGCAACAATCCCAGAATAGTTATCTCTTATTTCATCTACGTGCGACTTCTCCATAGTAATAATCAGATCCTGTTTTTCAAGCAATTTACGATTGATAATTTGAGGGTGAAAGTCAGAATGGTTTATACCTTTTGCATTCAAGTATTCTTGAGATTCGGGTTGCATATATGAAAAAGCATTTATGAAACCAGCGCTTTCAAAGATTAAATCAACACCCTTTTCTTTAGCATAGTTTCGTGCTAAATATTCTGCTGCGGGACTTCTTGCTGTATTCCCAAAGCATGTAATTAGTACTTTAGAGATTTTACTCATTGAATAACCTTTATTCTGATTTATTAATTTTAATTATTTTTTCTATAGATTTAATGATACCATCTTCTATCCTTTTTAGAATTTGATTATACTCATTTTCCTCTAAGTAAAAAGGATCTTCAATTTCTAAATTTTCAGTTTCCCCAGCATATTCAAGTAATAGGTAAACTTTTTTATCTAAATTCTCAATGTGTTTAAACCTTCTCTTTAATTTTCTTGTATGATATCGAGCTTCGAATCCTAGAATCAGATCTTGTTCATTTATTAATTCGTTTGTTATATCCTTAGCAACAAACCCATCTACGCTTATTCCTTTAGAGGCTAAATATTTAACTGTGCCTTCATGTGGCGTTTCGTAATAATGGCGAGTTCCAGCTGAGTCAAAATTGACATCCCGTAATTCATCTTTATAATTTGTGCTTTTTAGCCATTTTGCATAATATTCTGCAAATACGCTTCGACAAGTATTTCCCGAGCATAAAAAAAGTACCTTCTCTATTTTTGTCATTTATCTATTGCAAAACAAAATTGTAGATAACCATCTAAATTTTAAACGATTATAAATTGATGGTAAATTATGTGTTAAAATATAAAATCTTAAAAAAAAATTACGATTAATAGTTACAAATAGGAGTAACTAGGATTGTATTTTGGCATAATTTTTCTCAAAACATTTGCCCTAATAAGTAGTAACTTCAAAAACAATAACAGATTTTCTTTAATAATTATTTGGTCATGATCTCATAATAAATACTTTAATTATTGAATTAAGCAGATAAGTCTTTTGAATATTAAAACAGATTTTCTTGTTATAGGTGGAGGTATCGCTGGATTATCATTGGCAAAAAAGTTAGCGCAACTCTCTCCAGATGATAAAATATTACTAATTACTAAAGATAACTTAGAAGAAGGAAGTACGTATTATGCACAAGGTGGTATCGCAAGCGTTTGGAGTGATAGCGATAACTTTGAGAAACACATTCAAGACACTTTAAGTGCTGGAGACGGACTTTGTAACGAGAAAGTAGTAAGAAAAATTGTAACTCAAGCACCAGAGAGAATAAATGAATTAATTGAAATAGGAGTTCAGTTCACGAGAAATAGTGAGGGAAACTATGACCTATGTAAAGAAGGGGGGCACTCAGAAAGAAGAATTCTTCACGTAAATGACCAGACAGGACAAAACATAGAAAGCAAACTTATAAATAGTGTAAAAAAAATAAAGAATTTAGAAATTAAAGAACATTGGTGTGCAATCAATCTATTTGCTAACAATTACAAATGTTATGGAGCTTATGTATTAGATCAAGAAAGCGGGATAATTTACAACATAGCTGCTAAAGCAACAATATTAGCAACAGGTGGCGCTGGAAAGATTTATCTTTATACCACTAATCCAGATATAGCATCAGGTGATGGAATAGCGATGGCATATCGTGCGGGAGCGACCATATCGAATATGGAATTCTATCAATTCCATCCTACTTGCCTCTACCATCCATATGCCAAATCTTTTTTGATTACCGAGGCGATGCGAGGAGAAGGAGCAATTTTAAAAAATGTTCGAGGTAAAGAGTTCATGCAAGACTACCACCCTTCCAAAGAATTAGCCCCAAGAGACATCGTTTCAAGAGCTATAGATGCTGAACTCAAGAAAACTGGAGATGATCACGTTCTTTTAGATATCGCTTCGTACAAAACACCACGTCTTATCAAAAGTCATTTCCCTGGAGTATACGAAACATGCCTAAAGTTTAATATTGACATAACTAAGGATCCTATACCAGTCGTCCCTGCAGCTCACTACTGTTGTGGAGGTGTAATGACAGGAATTAATGGCTCTACGGAAGTAAAGAATTTATATGTTATAGGCGAATCTGCTTGTACGGGTCTTCACGGTGCGAACCGTTTGGCAAGTAACTCTCTGCTGGAGGCAGTAGTTAGCGCTCATGAATGTGCCAAAACCTTGGCATCATTATCTTCTAATTTAAATATTAAAGAATTTAAGCAATGGGAACCAGGTCATGCTGTTCCATCTACAGAAGCGGTTATAATTACGCAAAATTGGGATGAAATAAGAAGATTTATGTGGAATTACGTAGGGATAGTCCGCACTAATAAGCGACTTCAGCGTGCTAAAAAAAGGATTAACATGTTACAAGATGAAATCAATCAATATTATTGGGATTTTAAAATAGAAAAGAATCTCGTTGAGCTTAGAAATTTAGCTACAGTAGCTAAAATTATAATTGTAAGCGCTATCTCACGCAAAGAAAGTCGTGGAATTCATTACAATTTAGATCATCCAGACAAGTCTGAGATGAGTAGGAGTACGACCATTAAAAGACCTTGGTGATTTAATTCTAAATAATCAGAGGTATAATTTTATATTTCTACTGTCATTTACTATCAATAACTTAAGTATCATTCAAATTGAATTATTATTATGTCAAACTTAGGAAAGAGTATTAGACTTGAACGATTATTTGATAGGAAAAGCAAAAAAACTATCATGATCCCTATGGATCATGGGTTAACCTTAGGAACGATTAAAGGATTGGAAAATCTAGCCGACATGGTTGATAAAGTTGCTTTAGGAGGTGCTAACGCCGTAATTGAGCACTCTGGAATGGTTGGAGCAGGGCACAGACAATATGGAATAGATGTTGGATTAATTATTCATCTATCTGGAGCAACTAGCTTGGCGCCTGATCCGAATAAAAAAGTAATTGTATGCTCCGTAGAACGAGCTTTAAAAATGGGTGCTGATGGAGTATCAATTCATATTAACATTGGAGCAGACGAAGAACCTGAAATGCTTCAGGATGCTCAACGAATAATTGAATCCTCAAGAGAATGGGGTGTACCTTTGTTGGCTATGCTATACCCTAGAGGGAAAAAAATTGCTGATGAGTATGCTCCAGACGTCGTAAATATTGCGGTTAGAGCCGGTGCGGAACTAGGGGCAGATATTGTTAAAACAAACTACACGGGAGATATAGATTCCTTCAAATACATTGTAAAGAGTGTTGATGTCCCAGTTATTATCGCTGGTGGTCCAAAAACAGACACAATTCCGGAATTACTTCAGTTAGTTCATGATTCAATAAAAGCAGGAGGCGCGGGTGTTGCTTTTGGTAGAAATGTTTTCCAAGCAAAAGACCCGACCAAAATTGTTAGTGCACTTTCTAAAATAGTGCATCTTAATTATACTGTTGAGGAAGTCCTAAAAGAGTATTGAATACAGCCTAAAGATATCAATTATGACTGAAGAAGAAACAATTTCCTATCCTTATTTGTTAAAACGAGCACTAAAAGTATCAATTGAAGTTGTGATTGTAGTAATTCTATTATTTTTCGTACCAGAAATAATTCGCTTTATCCAGTTATTATATGGTTTCTAAGAGGGGTCCTAAGGATTTTTCTATTATTTCACATAGCTATTCCACTCATAGTCTTTGAACTGCCACTAATTAAAAAAAAATTCAAATTTAATAGACTTGCTCTAATAATTGGTTCGTTATTCCCGGACATTATTGATAAATCAATGTTATTCTTAAACCTTGGTTCTGGTAGAGGAATCTCGCATACTATCTTATTTATCGTGCTAAGTTTTATCATTTTACATATAGCAACAAAGAGAAAAAGTTTCATTTCGCTCCCATTTTTAATTGGAATGGTCACTCATCTCGCATTAGACTTACCTGAGGTTCCATTATTCTTTCCGTTTATCGAATATGATTTTCTAATGATTAAAGATCCTTTATCTTATTGGTTTTACAAGCTATTTAATGATCCTTTAGTTTATTTAACTGAAATTGGCGGGATTCTTATTTTACTATTAATTTTAGTCGGAAATAAGTTATTTAGCGTAAAAGAGATTTGGGATTACCTCAATAGAAATGTAGATTTAGTAAATTTTATGGATAAACAGAAACCCATCAACCTTTAAATATTTACGAATTATTTTTTATTTTAAAGATTAATTAGTATTAATTAATCAAAGAAGATTTAATCTTATACAAAACACCTTAATTATTACCAGCTGAGATAAACATGAGCAAATCAAGCAACTTACAGATTATTGTTGATAATAGGGAAAAAAAATTAATGGCATTATTAGAAGAAAAACATCCTAATATTAAATTCGAAACAAAACAGCTTGATGTTGCTGATATTGTCATTACTGAAGATGTAGCGATCGAAAGGAAAGAGGGATTTGATTTTGTCGCTTCAATTATGGACAACCGCCTATTTGAACAATGTCTTCGCTTAAAGGAAACATATTCTACGGCAATCCTAATTTTAGAGGGTTTGAACGATAATGTGTTTGAGAACACGGGGATGAAAATTGCTTCTATATACGGTGCGCTCGCTAAAATCGCCTATAAATCGGGAATAGCTGTTATTCCCACCCGAAATTTAAGCGATACAGCGATTGTAATTGAGCGAATTGCTTATCGAGAGCAGATAAAAGATAATGCAACGATCCTTTCTCGGAAAGCTCCTAAAAGCATGAGCGTAGAGGAAAGGAGAGCTTTTATTGTGGAGGGTTTTGTAGATATTGGCCCTAAAAAAGCAAAATCGCTTATTGAGAATTATGAGACGCCTTATCAAGTGTTTAAGGCTATAAAACACACCGAAGTTATTTATACTCGAACGGGGAATCCTAAAGGAATTCAAGGACCCTTGAGCGATCTTACTGGTTTTGGGTGGAAATTTGTAGAAAAAAATAAGGAAATGCTTTTTGGAACTTTAAAGGAGAAAGGACCAGTTCAGAAAAAAATTGATGAATTACTAGATTAGTGAATTCAAATTATTTTTACATTCGACAATATTATAAAAAAAAAAAAAATAGGAAATTATTCTGGTGTCGCTCGTTTTTTCATAAAGACATAGACACCAGCGATTACTGCGACTCCTCCGACTATAGAAACAACAACAATAACTACAATGATAGTTGGATCTATTCCACCGGAGGGAATACTTTTCGTTATCGTTACCGCTTCAAATGTGAGATGTCCTAATGTATCATTAGCATAGAAAGTAATGGTAACGCTTCCTTCAGGTAAAGCAGACCATGCTGTTAGGTCAATAGTAGCGTTCGTAGTAATAACAAAATTAGTCAAACCTCCATCAAGAGAATACCACACCGAATCTAAATGGTCATCCGTAATTGTAATTATGAAAGCAGGGGCACTAACTCCAAACTCACTCCCAGTAGAAGGTGAATTGATAACGATGATTGGCCCAGTAGTATCC
>JAGXNS010000068.1 GCA_019894855.1 Promethearchaeota archaeon | reverse complement strand
GGATTATATTTTTTTTTAAATTGTATTTTCTATTTCACTAATTAGGTTAAATCATAAAATTTTGTATCAAATGGTTAATTCAGCGGCTGATTTCAATGAAAATCCCGAATAAAAAACTCCATATGTTAGCTATTAAACAGTACGAGTAATAGGAGATTGAATGAGTGGCATATTTTTTTTGCCGCTATAGTTGTATTATAAAGATATTATGTGTCATAATTTTCTTCGTGGAATTCGTTTTCATTTTCGCCCCTTTCCTCATCTTCACCATTTTTTTTATTCCAGTCCCGGTCCTCTTCTTTTGGTTTGTCTCCTTGGCGATTTTCCCTCCTCTCATTCCATTCGTCCGTTTTTATTCTTTTTCTAAATCTTTTTATTTTCATAATTTTAATCTCCTAGCCATTTTTTCTTCTCTACAAATCACATCTTTTTTAAAATTCTTAAATATACTTGTTATACCATATAAAATTTCTAAAAATTAATTCTGTTAATCTAGATTTGATGTTTCGAAATTGAGTGGTGAGATTACTAGTATGGAGGTTGAGTTGTGTTCATGAGGTTTTACTCCAACTTATTTTTTTATTAATTTAATTGAACCAATTTAAAAACAGAAATAAGGGATTTTAAAGGGGAGAGTATTGAGATTTATAGGCAGGTTTTTAAGATGTGGGCTTTTCCTGGGTGCGATACGATTTTGGGGTTTTCAGAATACCAATGGAATAGAGCTTAATTTTAGGGCATAAGAGTTTTTCCTGATCTACCGTCTGACAAGTGAATTTTCTCACTGCAGTTATCTGCGATATATTTAAGAAATAATGAGATGGGGTTGTGTTCCGGAGTTTTTACTCCTCCATTTATTTTTAATTTCGACTTTTTAAGGTTTAGAACTTAATGATTATTAGACCACTTTTTGACTAAGGAACTATTTGAAGTTATCAACCTTAAGATTTAGTGTCAACTTATTTTAATAGTTATGAATAATTAAGAAGAACAACTACAAAATTTTTGCATAAAGTATAGCTTAAAAAGTGTGTTCAATGAAAGTTCTTATAGTTTATGAGACTAAATATGGTAATACCAAAAAAGCTGCTGAAACCATAGGTGAAGTGATTAAGGAGGCTGGAAACGAAGTCACGGTTGTGAAAGTTGATGCTGTGGAGATGGATAGCATTAAGGATTATGGAGCAATTGTGATAGGCTCTCCTACTTATGCGAGTAGTCAAGCGAAAAGTATTAAGAAGTTTATTTCTTCCCTTTCTGTTGTAGAGGATACAAAAGTAGTTGTTTTCGATACTCATTCTGGAGATGGGATAAGTACAGGCGGTGCTATGAGAAGAGCAGTGATAAAAATGGAAAAACAAATCCATAAAAATTCAAACTTACAGAAAATTATGAATGGATTGCAAGTTGCAGTTAAAGGGATAAAAGGCCCTCTTATAGAAGGAGAACTTGAAAAATGCAAGGCATTTGGAGAAGAAATTGCTAAAAACCTTTAAATAATATTTGAATAAAAGGAGTGTGTTCTGGAGTTTTTACTCCCAATTTATTTTTTTATTTTCTGTTCTTTAATTGTTTAACTAAATGTTCTGCATCCTCTCCAACTCCATAGAGTAAACTGGAGGCAGTTTTATATAACCATACAGTTCCGATAAAGAAAAGCCCATCTTCTTCGGTAACTCCTCTCTTCTGAATAGGAAAACCCATTTTGTCAATAATTTTTTTATCAGTTTTTATAAAAGAATAATCACGAGCATAACCAGTAGCCCAAATAATGGTATTTATATTAGATTCTTTCAAATCTAATTCTTCAACAATTTCTTGTTTAAATCCATCATCTAAAACTTCTAAATCTTCTTCTGGTGCATCCAAATTATCTTTTTCAATTATTTTATCAATAGCTGGCAACAATGTTTTTTCCAAACTATCTGCATTTGTTAATAATTGGTGTAAATTTTTATCTAAATATACCTTAAAATCATTAGTTCGATTAATTTTTGCTAATAAAATCACACCATCTTTGGCATATTTATGTAAATTAACCGTATGTCCTCCATTTGCACCTGAAACATGTGCATTACCAACCAGACGTTCCGATAAATCATCCAATTCGTCAACAGTTTTGTCAAACATTTTTAATTTTATCATCCAATTAGTTAAATCTTTACCTCTATATGATCTAGGAATCCTTTTGGTATTTCCGATTGCAAGAAACAATTTTTTACCAGATTTATATAATTCTTCAGCAATTTGCATTCCTGATTGTCCAGAGCCAACAACTAAAACATTTCCTTCCTTTACTGACTTAACATTTTTATATTCACTTGAATGAAGTTGTAATATTGCAGGATTTATTGATTCCATAATATCTAATTTTTTTGGAGTTTGAAAGAATCCAGTTGCAATTACCACATTTTGGGCGATGTAATCTCCATTAGATGTTTTAACCACCCATTTGGAGTCAATCTTAGAAATATCAGTTACTTCTATATTAAACTGGATAGGAAACTTATTAATTTCAATATAATCTTCAAAATATTTGATGATTTCTTCTTTTGGTAAAAATTCATCAGGATGAAAATTGAAATCTTTGTAAGTTATACCGGGAAGATTAATCATACTGCTAGGGGTTACAAAAGTAAACGAATCCCATTTTTGTTCTCTCCAGGCAAATGCAGGTTTATCAGCTTTCTCTAAAATGATATGATCAATTCCTTCTTTTTTTAAGAAGTAACTTACAGATAATCCTGATTGTCCTCCTCCGACTATTATCGTATTAATTTTGTTTATTTTTTCCATTTTAAAGCCTCTTTTTTTAGTAATTTCTAGAAGAATAGACAATATATTGATACTGATAATATTTCAAACTATACC
Source organism: Promethearchaeota archaeon (assembly GCA_019894855.1). GTDB lineage: Archaea > Asgardarchaeota > Lokiarchaeia > Sigyniarchaeales > SOKP01 > SOKP01. Next base: position 10,047 of record JAGXNS010000068.1, on the reverse strand, counting down.
TGCTAAATTTAATAACAAAATGAAAGATTTTGATGAGTTATGTTTATAAATCATTAAAATTCAAAAAAAAGAATTATAAGGACATCAACAGGTTAGGAGGTTCGACCTTTTTAAATTTTGTCCCAATTTCCTTTGAAATTGGAGTGGAAGGTAAATTCAGAGTCTGATTTCAATGAAAATTTAGTGAAAAAAGGTGGATAATTAACAGGAATTTTTCTTAAACAAGTGAAATTTTTATAATCTACGAAGATAGTCAGGTCGACGCATGTTTGGGTTTTTTATGCCGTTTTCAATTACTTTAAGAAATGATTTTTTATCTCTGCTTAACTCTCCTTTCAAATTTAAATAATTTGAAGCGTGATTTGTGTTAAATATGCACTTCTGCAAATCATCTGATGTGTATTCTATCATTGTATATAATTCTTCTAAAATTTGAGTACTAGAACAGGGTTGGAATTCTCCTGTTGATTTTTGTGTCCATAACTCAGTTCCTGGAGTAATACCTAACGTTAAAGGTGATATATACCAATTAATTGGTGTTGGTGGAGCCATTCTATTAATTAATTTAGCAGATTCAATTGCGTGTTTTCTACTTTTTTCAGGATCATTTCCTGCCAGTCCTAATAGGAAAATGCCGGACCACGCTATTCCTGCTTTATAACATTTTTGAGCTGCAAGAGTTAACTCATCTTGTGTAGTTCCTTTTTTACACGCTTTTAGAACCTCATCATCTCCACTTTCAACGCCCACATAAACCATCGTAAATCCGCTATCTGCTATTCTTTTTAAATCCTCGTCAGATTTTTTTATGATATCTTTAGCATGGGCATATGCACTAACTTTTTTGAGGTTAGGATGAATTTTATAACAATATTCGGTTAATTCAATAAGGATCTCAGGTTTAACAACAAAAGCATTTCCATCTTCGAAAAATACTTTACGTACGCGATTTCCATAGGTAGCACCCGCGATTTTAATATCTTTTTTGATCTGTTCGATATCTTTACGAATAGAGAACAATTTTGATCTATACATGGCACAGAATGTGCATTTACGCGTGCACCCATTCGTTATTGCAATCAATAAAGCATCCCACTCAGAAGGAGGTCTAAATACGGGCTCTACTAAATTTCCAACTACTTGATTCATGGTTTCTTCTATTTATACGATAATTTTTAACTTTAACTTCATTTAGCTTTATTTAATTTAATTGGAAGTTTATATTAAAAATAATGAATTACTGAAAAAGTTATCAATTACATCTTCTAATTGATCTACACATTTACTGATTTTTTACATCAATAATCTTACTATGTGTTAAATAAAAAAGGGTTATTTTAATTCCTCAAGATTAAATTACAGCTTCAATTCAAAATCGCTTTTCAAACAAACTTTTAGCATACTCATATACAAACGTAAGAGATTTGATACTTTCTGGCATAATTTTTAATATGGAATGTTAGGTAAGTAAATTTTTTGGTAGAACTGGATATAGCATATGAGTGACAAATAAATCTTAAATATCAGATTAACCGTTTAATTCTTGGCGGAATTAATTGTCATTTTTTGCCGAATTAAGTTATGAGGTGAAATCAATTGGAAGATTCTTTAATATTTCATGAAAAAGAAAAGGAAGCTAAAGAAAAAACATATAAGATTTTGTTCACAGGTTTGGATGGAGCTGGTAAAACGAGTATAATTTCAGCTCTCCATAGGGAATTCTCACAAATTGCTTTAATTGAACCCACGAGGGGTGCTCAAAGGAGTAATTTTAAATTGTTGGGAAGGGAAATCTCCGAATGGGATTTAGGAGGTCAAAAGAGATATCTTATTTCCTACCTAAATAACCCTAACAAATATTTTGATGGGACAGAAGTCGCGATTTATGTTATTGACATATTAGATGGTCCTCGTATCAAAGAATCTCTGAATTATTTATATGATGTCGTTGATAAATTCAAAGAATTGAAAATAGAACCCCAAATCGTCATTTTATTTCATAAATTTGATCCTAAATTAATTCATAACGTTGAGAAACAAATAAAATCTGAAATCCTTGCGTTAAATAAAGAAATTATTAAGAAAGTGGACTACGAGAAGCTTCAATTCTTTACAACATCAATATATAATCCATATACAATCATGAATGCGATGTCTAAAGTACTCCTTACTTTATACCCAAAAGCAGAGCTGTTACAAAAAACTATTAATGAATTTACGAGGAAACTAGATTGTGAAGGGTTAATCATTACCGATAATAATTCGATTATATTAGGTTCCTGCTTCAAAGATGATGAGTCAAAAAAACTTTTAAGGAGCACAATTGCGTATTTTTTGACACTTAACGATGTTTTTGAAGATATGGGAATAGAACAACAAGAAGATCAAATAGTTGTCAGAAAAATGGGAAAATATTTCTTGTTTAAACCAGTCACCTTAAAAAAAACCCCTTTACCATACTATATGCTCGCATTAAAAAGTCGCGATCCGCTTGGGCTCTATTTTATGAACAAAGATTTTAATGCATTTGTGAATATGTTCAACGATATTCTTATGAGTTAATTTCTGGAGTTTTTACTTCAAATTTTTTTACAAAATACTTCAAATTTTAACTTCAAATTAAGCAGAAAAAGAATTTAACATTTTGCTTTAAAAACAATTAAAAATTGAAAATTCAAAAAAATAAAAAAAATGATTTTGTTTAAATTACTCTGGAAGAGAATATTCACTTCCCTCGAAGGCTTCAGTTAACGTTGTCCAGAGCCTCATATCGTATTCAAGCCCTTTAATACTTTGGAAACCCCCCATTCTATTACGGCCCCATTTCCAAGCTTCTTCTAATTTCCCTTGTTTTACTTCCATTACGCTTATAATTTCCGTTCCCTTTTTATTAGTATTTGAAGCAACTTGTATCGTTTCTTTACCAAGCGATCTATCAAAGGGAAATTCTTTTACTACTTCTAAAAATTTTTCGGTAACCTCGGTACCTATGTGAGTAGGATACCAAATTTGTACAATAATATATGGCATGATCTATACCTCCTTATTCTTTTAATTTTTACTGATAGATTTCGTAGTAGTTTATAATTTAGCCAGATTCTATTTAAGTTTTTACAAATTTGTATAGTCAAAAATGAGAATTAAAAAAAAAATCTATTTCCATACGCCTAAAGCGTATTTTTTAGATATTAAATATATCTTTGGCTTATATTTGTTTGAAAGACTTGTTCTTGCCGATCAGAACTGCTGCTTCCTCCTCTTTTTGAAACGATATAGAACTGGACTAACGAATTTTCGTGGACTAGGGTGTTGCCTCTCCATTTTTTGTCCTTTGATTCAAATTCGACCACTTCACCGAGTCCTATACCTTTTCTTTTGGAAAAATTCAACTTTAACCTTTGTAAAGCCTTTATCAGGTGCTTATCGTATTGGTCTGATTTCTCCTTATAAGGTTTATCTTTAAATCTCAGAGATTCTATAGCAAAGGCTTTAAGGATGTCGTTGTTCATTGTTTCCCATACTTTAGAGTTTGAGTAAAACTCTATTCCAATAAACTCACCGTTGATAAATGTTGCTATTCCACATTGATTTTCTTGGTTTTTAAAAGAATTTACTATCTCGTCTGTTTCTTTGTCAATATTTTCTGTCATTTCAAGATAGCTTTGAGATGGGGCAATGTTACTACTATAGTTCATTTCGGATCTATAGGCTTGGATTTCGTTCCAAACGGACCCTTGACCTGCCGAAGATATAGCTGCGTAGGCGACATTAGGATGTAGTCTTGTATTAGAAGATTTAAATCCTTTTCCTTTTCGATAATTCCATCTCGACTGCTCGACGCACTTAGCTGGAACGGTATATTTTTGTTCCATAGGACCTTTATTATTACCGGATAAGTTTTGTTTTCCTCCCGCAGCTAACAGAATTGGTTCCCATATTGTTCTATCTTGTTTTCCGCCATGAACTGTTACGCCAAAAGGTATCAGCACTTGTTTATCGCTATTATTAATTACTTCTAATTGACTAACGGTATCTGTTTCGTTTATACTTATTAAGCCAAGATCTTCAGCTTCTTTAACGCTAATAAAATCTAAGGTTTTACCCTTATAGATGATCGGGATAACTGTCATATTACCATGAGATTGAGGTTTTCCAAGTTCTAAAATTTCTAAAGGATTCTCAAACAGCATTTCTACTATTTGAACACTTACATTTTTCATAATTTACTTCCCTCCTTTTTTTTTTTTTTAACATTTTCTTCTTTATGATCTTCTTCCACCATTGCTTCTTCGTAAAGGGGGTCTACAAATTGCTTTACGACGTCTTTACCGTTTTTAGTGAGTTCGACCCCATAAGAGATTTTTAATTTTCCTTCTTTGGTCACTTTGTCAACTATTGCACCTTTCAATTTTGAGGCTTCCTCTTGGGACACCTCCATTTTCTGCGTTTTGATTATTCCTCCTCTCTTTAAGGCGCTTAAGTGATAATTAATGTTTTGACGGTCAACTTCTAATTTATTTGCTAAGTCTATTGGTCTTTGAGAGCTTGTAGATAACTCTCTTACTATATCTACCCTCATAGGATTTCGAAACACAAGACCGACCTTTTCGAAAATAGGTTTTTTTTTTTCTTTTTTTTCAGGCATAAAGCGATCACATTTTTTTACTGTAAAAATCTTTTTTACTATAAAAACAATTATTACATTTCCTATTTAAATGTATGTGTTGAACTTAGTTTTTTCTTAAGTAAGAAAGGAAAGCATTAAGGAGAAAAGGAAGAGTTGAAAGTGTCCTTTACGAGAATATCAAATATTAGACAAAATAACAGGTTAAATTTTAATGCCAATCTTTTCTTGAGTTATAATTTTCGTAGGATTTAAGCTTCTTCTTGGGGAAACTAAGGTTGTGTTTTGTAAGTGCTCTAGATTTGCATTGCTTCCTAAATTTGGTCTTTTTAGAAATAGGTTTAAAATTTTTAACTCGTTTAATGTTAAGGTTAAAGATTGTAGAAATTTAGGATGACGATAACTGTCCCAATTAATATCATGCATAATACTATTGATGTGATCTGTTTAAGATATAAATACAAAGACTATGAGAGTTTTCTATTATTTTTGCTGGAAGAAACATAATTATCTCATTTCGAATAATTTAACTTAATTCAAACTTTTTCTAGCACAGTTAGTTACCCTTTATTATATCAATATTGTATAGTTGTTTTTTTAGATTAAATCCATAATAATAAACGAAATTTTGTATGAAAATGGAAAGTGACAACATAATTGACGTATTCTTACACCCTAAGTCCGTAGCTGTTATTGGTGCGTCAAAAAAATTAACAAAAGGCGGATTTCGGATTGCTACCAACCTTATTACTAACAATTTCAGGGGCAAAATTCATTTTATAAACCCTAATGCGGAAGGAAAGCTCTACGATATAGAATTTAAAAAGAGTATTTTAGACGTCGAGGACGAGGTTGATGTTGCAATATTTTACGTTCCTAATCGACTAGTTCCAGACATCTTAAAGGATTGTGTGAAAAAAGGAGTAAAAGGAGCGATAATTGAAGCATCGGGTTTCGAAGAAGTAGGCGAGAAAGGTCTCGAATTAAAAGAAAAAATACTTGAGATAACAGATAATTTCACTAAATTAAGGATCGTTGGTCCTAATTGTATGGGCCTTAGCACCATCGATGGAGACAGCGATAGTGACGAAAAAGAAGGGTTTTTTTCTGGATTTGGCATTTTTTCTACCTTTAAGAGAGGTAATATTGCGTTAATAAGTCAATCTGGGATGCTAAATGGCGGTTATTTGATGCATATAATGACGAAATATCCGAATTTAGGATTTCGATATTCTTGTTCGATCGGGAACAAAATGGATTTGAGCGAAATTGAGTTTCTGGAATATATGATGGAGGACGATACTGTAAATGTTATAGCAATATACTTAGAATCGTTTAAAGATTCAAGAAAATTTATTGAACTATGCAAAAAAGCTAAGTCTATGCCAAATAAGACTATTATTCTGCTTAGAGGTGGAGTTACGCCTCAAGGTCAAAAAGCAACTAGAAGCCACACTGGTTCTTTAGCAGAAAATTCAAAATTAATCGACGGGATCGTAAAACAATCAGGAGTAATCTATGCTAACAATTTTTACGAGTTATTTCAATATGCGCGCACCTTCTCTTTAATGTACTTGTCCGGTAAAGTGCTTCCTAAAAAAGGTAACGCCTCATTTGTGGCAGGATCTGGAGGTGCCGGAACGATTACAGCGGATCTCACCGTTAAATATGGTTTAAAATTTCCTGTTCTTAGTGAGAAAACTTACGCTGCTCTCGTTGAAGTATTCCCCGAGTGGATGCCTCCAAACACCTTTGCGTTCGTAGATATATGGCCAGCAATGGAAAAAGCGATGATGAATAATGTAAAACCCGAGGTAATAACATCTCGAGTGTATGAAGCTTTATTAAAAGACCCTAACATTGAAGGTATCTTCAACATGATGTTTTGCTCTCGACAATTTAGAGCTATGAATAATGTGGACAATATCATAGCCAACGCAAAACAAGCTTCAAAACCAATATTCTTTTGGTTAATTGGTGAGGCAAAGGAAGTTGGGAGGATTTCCCAAAAATTAGCTACACATCGCATACCTAATTTTCCCAGCTTAGAAGAGATGGTTAAAAATTTTAGTATTTTAGTGCAGAAATCAAAGAATATGAATTTGTCTTAACTTTCGTGAGTAAAACAAAATTTAAAATTCACGAATAAAAAAAAAAGACAGCTCCGCTCCATTCTATCAATTAAAATGATAGAGAAATATAATCTATGATCTTATTTTATATTTTTGTAGCTTCCAGGCTCCGTATCCTTGAATCAAAAAGCAGATTAAAAAGGAATATTGAGATATTTTTTGCATGGAAGCTTGTATAATAAGCCCATCTAAAGTGATAGATTTTGGTATGCTAATCAAAACAATCGTGTAAGTAATTCCAACGATTAGTAAGGCAATATAAACGAAAGCGTATCGGTTAGGATAATCCTTGTTGTAAAGAACTGCGATAGTAAAAAAGACAATTCCTAAAACGCCGGTAAGATTGAACAAATTAGCGAAAATTAGATGAGTATTTGCAAATACATCCCATGGAGTAAATATCGTACCGATCAGAAAAATTATTGAACTAAGGCAAACTAACGAGCCAACTCTTACTATTAGATACAACTTTCTATCGCTCTTGAAAAACGATGTAATTGCAAAAGCGAAAGGTATAAACGAGATACTTAGAATTAACGCAGTAATCGTAAATATTACGAACGAAATGTTGTTCGGAGCACCTGAAAGTGCACTGATTCGACCTAAATCGCTAAAAAAATTACCCCAAAAATAATACCCTGGACTAAAAGGATTGATAAGGGTCCCCCCGGCGTAAAACAGCATAGCTACTGCTGTCAAAATAATATATTGAGCGGGACCGAATATTATGAACAATGAAGCAAATATTTTCCAATTTTTATATATTTTCATTAACACCACCAAATGGTTTAACTACTTATATTTTTAAATTAATCTTTTTAAAGCTCGAAAATTATTCAAAAATTATTCAAAAATTATTCAAAATTCTAAAAAAAATCAAAAAAAAAATTTGGTTCTGAATAAGCTTTCAGGGATACTTCAATTTAGATCGTAAAAAGCACTATCATCTACCATATTTAGGCTTCGTTATGAATCCTATAAACATAAGCAAGTTTACTCCTATATCAATAATTTCTGCGATTGTACCATAATAAAGATTGGTAGATGTGAGAATCGTCCTAATTAAACTTGAAGCTATAAAGCAAATAAACGCAATTCCAATTATTAACCCGTTTGCTTGAGAGAGTCGCTTATTTTTGTACATGAATAAAAACATAAACGCAATGCCAACATAAGTCGCAATTGTTATGAATGGAAAAACTAGAATAAGGAAATCTAAGGTTGGAGCTAAAATTATTACTAATATGGTTATCAACACAAAGATTAGAATAATCCTCATCCTCAGCTTGTTAAATTGCTTTTTCTTCATCTCTTTATTCTTGTTCATATTAACGTATACGAGAATCGCATCTAAACCAATATACAATATTGGCATTAAATTTGCGATTATGATAAAAAACCTAATTTTTACCAACAATAAAACGAATCCCGTTTCAAAAGCGCCTGAAACTATTGCAGGATTATAGAAAATATCGTAAACTTTTGCCCATGTTAACATTCCAAAAAACGATCCAAATAAAAAGTAAGCATCTGAAATATAAACGGCTTCCTGCCTTAACCATTTACGAAAAAGAAAGAACGACATAATACCCAAGATTAAAATTCTACTCGTTATCGCAATTAAACCAATCTCGTTTTCTAATATAGTGGCAGCCAAAATTGGGCCATAGAATGAAAACAACAACACGAACACAGCAACTAAAGCAAGATTTACGGTAAGAATGCTGTACAGAAACTTTTTCCTTTTATCTTCCATTTTTAAATCCCATTTTTAATGTATTTTTAAATAACAATTAAATCTAAACTATTTTGTAAATTGATTTTATAAACCCTTATCTTTTCTAATTAATTTAAAACTTAATTTTAAGAACAAGAATTTGCATTATTTATGAAACAACAAGTTTTTTCTATACAAAAAACTATTCTGTAATTCAAATACTCGTTTAGAATCTAAGTTTTTATGGTCTATTTCAAGCTTAATGGTTTAGGATATAATTGCGGACAAACTAAGGATAATTGCCCACAGAAAGCGCAATCTTGTAGTGAATGTATTAAAAAGCGACTAATGGATTTAGGTTTCGAATTTGATACAACAGCAGAGGTTATTAAAATTGATTCTGTCGATAAACAGCTTAAATTAGAAAGAGAAACCATTTGGAAGAAATTTTTAGATGTTTTGAATATCAAACATATTCTCTTGATGGATAAGGGTTCAGGGTTAACATTATTAAATTACGCGGTCTCAGGCGTCGATATTGATGCGAATTTACTGAGTGGATTTATTCAAGCGAACATAACTTTTTCAGAATCTAGCGGGGTTTCAAATAAAAACGTTGTCCCTTCGATCGAGTTTCAATTCTACGAATTTCAGTATAAGAAGTTTAATATTCTACTTAAAGATGGAGGTATTATCAGAGTTTGTTTAATTCTCGATCATAAAGGATCCAGTAAACTAAGAGATCAAGTTTTTCAGTTCATAGAAGATTTTGAACCTCAATTTATAGAGGAACTTATAAACTTTCGAGAAAAAGGTATTTACTTTGATTTTCAAGACATGATAAATTACATAGTTGAGTTTTTTAACATTTACCTTACGTTTCCAATGACCTTAGTTCAATCGATACCACCATATGAATTAGATAAAGTAGAAGAAAATTTAGTTCAGAAAGCTATATACGACCTTGCAAAAGAATTGCTAGCCATAAAGCCCTTTTTTTTCATAAATAACATGCTCATCAGACTAAAAAAAATTGCAGTTATTAAAGATGAAGTTATTCTTTATGAACTCTATCAGCTATTAGAGCGTAAAATTATATCTCCAACATCTATAGAAACAATTGCTAATAATATCGTATCAGTTCAGACCGCAGATCACAATAAAATGATAAAATCGAGTTTAATATCTCCAATAATTAATAAAAATACCGATTTGGAGGATTTAAAAGAGCAGTTAAAAACTATGGACGAGGATTCAGCACGCAGATTGATAAGAGAGATTATGAAAAGAGCTCGAATAGCAGCAAAAAATTCTAAATTTCACGTAACCCTAATTGAATATAATAAAGCGCTTTTGATTGCTAAGGAACTAAATTTTAAAGAAGAAATAACGAAGATATCGCTTAAAATTTTTAACCTTGAAAGTAAATCCAAATACATCGAACTTGATTTTAATATAGAAAAAGCAGAAAACGCTGAAAAGAACGGCGATAAAATCAATAGCATCAATTATTACCAACAAGCGTTAAAAATTCTCGATGGATTCAAAGTATACAATGTCTTAGATCCCAGAAT
>JAGXNS010000067.1 GCA_019894855.1 Promethearchaeota archaeon | reverse complement strand
ATAAATTTCGTTGCTTCTTTTATTAGATGCTTTAGGCTTTAAGCTTCTCACATCCATAAAAAGTTGTTTCATCTTTTTATAAAAATTCTCGAAATCAGCTCCTTGAAATACTTTTATTAAGAAATTTCCCTTTATTTTGAGGTTTTCAGTAAGTTCAAGGATGTTGAGACATAGTTTAATTTGCTGTGCTTGATCACTAAATTTATTACCTGATTTATTAATACTAGCATCAGAAAGAATGAGATCAAGTTTTTCTCCGTTGAAATAATTATTAATTTCCACTTGAAACTCGGGAGATGTAAAATCCATTTTAAGTATTTTTACATCTTCAATAGGGGCTAATCTCTTGACATCTACCCCCATAATCTTATAATGATCGCGGTGATAGTATTTGTCGAAATGTTTAGGTATGTTTATTTCCGCGAATTTTTTAGCTACTTGTAACCACGAACCTGGAGCACTACCTAAATCTAATATATAATACGCTCTTTTAAAAATGTTATACCTATTTTGAATGTCCAGTAATTTAAAAGCTGACCGGGCCCTATATCCTTCCCGTTTAGCTTGCTTATAAACTGCATCTTTTCTATGTTCTTCTGCATCTTTTGGCATGATTTTAAGACTAATTTAATTTTTCATTTTGTTTCAGGACTTTTTTTAATTCGTCGATTTTCATGTCCGTTTTAATCGAAATAAAATCGAAGTGAGTTCTTGAGGCTTTATAACCGTTCTCCTCAATTAATTTAATTATGTCTTCAAGTTTTGGGATAGATGAAAGTTTTAATTGTTGAGATATTTTATGAATGTTATAATATGAAATAGGCATATTTATTTCATTAAGGGCGAATTTAAGGACCTTTCTTATCCTATTTTTATTTTTAAAATTGAATTTCTCATTTAAAATACTTAACTCTTCTAAATATGATTTTTGATGCAACTCACCAACCCATAAAGGTCCAGAATATGATAAATGCTTTTCGCTTAAGCATATTGGGCATTTTTGAGGAACTTTTAAGAGATTCTCAATAATTAATGAACGATCTTCACAATTATTACAATGAATAATATATCCATAATTTTTTGGTAAATCATTTAATATCTTTGAGTTCCCTCTGAAACTCATTGCAAAAATTCTTATGAAATGGTTAGAATAGAAAGTTAGAAGCGGTATTATGCCTAAATTGTTTATATGAGCAATTCTTGAGATAAAAGATATTAATATTCGCGCCCCAATTTCCTTGCAATAATCTGTGTGAAGCGGTTTGGCTATATATTTTCTAATACAAGCCTTCGGTTTAACTCCAAATAACACTGCTGTATCGGTCGCCGTTATACATAACAACCCGTTATCTTTTTTGATTGCTTTAAAGGCAGAATCAATAAAAAAATTTGGAGTGCCAAATGGATCGATTGAAATAACATCTGGTAAGACAGAATTTCGAGAAATTTCGGAAAATAATAGGTTTGCGTCTTTATTTAATACTTCCGCTTGTTCAGGATCAATTTTATTTAATTCTAAATTGTTTTTAATTAGCTCAACTGCTATGGGATTTATGTCGTTTAAATACATTTTCTCTACATTATTTGTATTTTTTAACAGTCTTATTGAACCAATACCCGAAGCCGCCATTGAATCTACTACTACTAACGATGTTTGGCTTATGGTTTTATTATATGCTATAATAGCTAAGATTGAAATATCCCTGTTTATCTCCATTCTTTCGTTATAAAAAACATTCATAGATTTAGAGGGGATAGCATTGTTATCTGTCTCGTGTAAAAAGAATTTCACAGAGCCTTCTTGTTTTGTAATGTATTTACTTTTACCAAAATCTTGATTTTCAGTTTTCATATTATCTTTTACTTATTGCCGAGTTATTTAGGTTGTTGATAAAAAGAGGGTTACTGGCTTTTCGCTACCTAACAAACCGCCAGAAGTTCTCATATGAATCTCATTAACATTATCTACGGTTAAGGGTTCAGTGCTATCCATTTTTTTAACCTCATCTTTGTTTTCGGTGCTACCAATAATTAAAAAAACTCCTTTTAGAGTTTTTATGATAAATGCCAGCGGAAGCCATTCATAATATGTGCGTATTTTAGCTTTTGGTGAAGGAAAATATGAATATATTCCCCCATAAGTTATTATTGCATGTAAATCCCCAACAAAACTTCCACTGTAGCGATCTTTGAAATTTCGATTAATTAACGCTTGTTCGTAAGCTTTACATCTATCGGACCACGTTGTTGAATCTCCTCCAAGGCACCTTATACCTCCTTCTATATTATTAGGTAATTTTTTTAATTCTTGATAAATATAATGATAAAAAGTCATACTATATGGGGATGTATCCAGAATGAATTCCGCAACTTTACCATTAAGAGCTAAAACTAAATTAGTGTAAATCCCATAAAGAACATAGAAACTACAAATAAGAGTTCCCGTTTCATTATAAATTCCCACTATCGTCCCTACGGTTCTATTAACAATAACATTAGATGAACCGTCTACGGGATCAATTGTAATACCAAACTTTCCATTACCTAGAACAGGTTCAGCTTCTTCAGAAGCAACAAATAGATAATTGGCATCGCTTTCTTGGAGTGCTTTCAGGATAATGCTATGGGTTAAAATATCCTCGTGAATTTGGGCTTCCCCATAAAGATTGATTGTCTGCTTTTCTACATTTTCAATTTCCATTCTTTGTTCGATTTCGCGTGAGGTTATTCCCCTTTCTAACAAACCCCTAATGGGAATCGTTGCTTCAGCAATTGTTTCAATAATCTCAATTAATTCGTCTCTATCTGAAAACGAATGTGGAATATCATTATCCAACCATTTTGATAATTTTATATTTTCCTTTCTTTCGCTCATTAAAACAACTCATTTATTATTTTCTAAATTTTAGTTCTCGAATTAAAATAATGAGCTATAATTGATAATCTTTTATAATTTTTTATTCAAAGCCGCGTTTAGTTAATATGGAATTTAGCAGAAATAATGTATTATCGTTTCCTCTATGTAAAATAAGTCTTCGTTTGTTTGCTACATCTGTTCGTTCGATTTTGATAGAATTTGTCACCCAATATTGCATTACATTACCACCGCTTTCCACTTCGTAAGTTTGCCCCTCTTGAGTTCTTCTACTAACTTCATTTACAATCAAGATACCAACCTCATATTTTTGTATTAAATTAACCAAATTAGCTAACAATTGATTTAGTCTATAATTCAGAATAAGATTTTTTCCTTTTTTCTCACGATTTAATTCTAATCGATATAAATCCGTCATAGAGTCTATAATTATTAAATTAAATGTCACATTCTTAGTTTTTAAATCATTTAGAACGGCAAATTCCAAATTAAATATAAAATTGAATATATCGTCAAAATTCGGTACATGATTAAATATAATATGTTCTAAAACATCCTCTAAATTGTTTTTAAACACAGCACTAATTTTTTTAAATGGAAGATTCGGTTTTGTGTATATATAAAGCACTTTTTTTTTATTTAGCGCATATATATTAGCTGTTTGAAGTGATAATGTAGTTTTCCCAACGCCAAAGTCACCCCATAATGAAGCTATTCCCTCTTTGGCGCCAGTAGATTTAAAGAACTCATTTATTTTAGTTAAGGGAAATTGCATAATTAAAAATTTTTAATTGTTTCTTTAATTTATATAATTAATTTGAGAAATCAACCTTTATATATCTTAACAGAGGATTTAAATTTCTTCTATTTATTAAAGAGTGAGTTAGATAAGTATAAAATTCATTTTCAAATCTTAGAGTTCGGTTCAAAAATTCCGGAGATTCCGTCAATCGTCCTTACAACCTCCAATGAGCATAAAAAACTTGGAAATAAAAATCGTGTTAATTATCTTGTATATTCAAAAAATCTTGATTTTGATAAGTATTTCTTACATGTTGTTGCTGCTGTGAGAATTGGATATAAGACGTATTATTCCACTTTAACTTTTTCTATCGATCCCGGTAAAAAATTAGGCTTAATGGTTTTTTTAGATGATTATTATTTAGATTCGTACTGCTGTTTTGAAAATAGTTATTTCTTTGCTATTATTCAAAAATATATTGACGCATTTGAAGAAGATAATCCAACTTTGATGAAATTAAACTTCAAATTAGGGCGAGGTGTTCTTGACATCACTTATGGTTTAGTAAAACAAATTTACGGTATGTTTCAGAATCGGAAGGGTCTCGGAGTATGTTTGATTGATGAGTTTAAATCGTCGCAATTTAGGTTATCGGGAAATTCGTTTGATAAAAAGTTTACAAAAGATGAGATTTCTGCTTTGATATTAGCGTTTAGATTAGGAATCGATGTTAGATTTGAAAATTTTGTAGCTATTTTTGAACAGTTAAGGATGAAGAAATTATTTATTAGAAAAACTGAAACAGAGAAATCTGAAAATCATGATGAACCCTTATTATCATTAGAGGAAGTAGTAGAAAAAATTTTAAATCGGAAGTTACCTCTCAGTAATGCAATAGAAATCATAAACGCTAATAATGTATAATAAAATAATATTTATCTTTTCTACAATTTTATAATAATAAGACCGATAAAAGCATTGCACTTTTTTCACAGAAATGTATAAACATATTCCTTTGATGAGAATGCTTTTTACATTCTTGTCGCGTAGAGGATATTTAGAATTATGAAAAGGTTTAGGAGTATTGATATCTTCAGAGGTATTTGCATATTCTATATGACTTTTGGGCACATGGTTAATTGGTGGATTTCTCAAGGAGATATCTGGTTATATGAGATTATTTGGAATTTTGGTGCTCCAGTAGGAGGCGGTGGATTTTTATTAGTTTCAGGCATAAGTGCTTCAATATCCTTTAAGAGGAATCAGCTGAAATCTCAAAGTTCTCAAGAATTTAATATGAAACGAGCTAGAAATGTTTATATGTTGAGGTGTTTGCTCATCTTCTTAATTTCCTTATTATGGAATTTCATCGGTACACTTTTCATGGGGCTTTCAGGAGTATGGTTATGGTTTGTAATACAAACAATTTCAATATCTTTGTTTATGGCTTGGCCGTTTTTAAAAACATCCAGAATTTTTAGATTATCGATGTGTTTTGTATTTTGGATTGGTAACGAATTTGTATTCTATTGGTTAGCTCCATACAGTAATACACAAAATATATTAGGATATATTTTCTATTTTCTTTACAATTCTCCCGATCAAAATGTCATTTTGGGTTATTTTCCGTTTCTTCTTTTAGGAACCGTATTCGGTGATGTTTTTTCTGAATCCAATGGTATTGGCAATCTAATCGAAAGAAGATTGTTCTTAAAGAAAAAGATTTTTAGAAATGGTCTACTATTTGGAGTTTTTCTCATAACATTTGGACTGTTATACCATTTTCCTGATTTCTCGAATAAATCAACCTTTGCTTCACATATGTTTATTGTTGGGATTGAACTTATATTAATGGCATTTTTGGTTTATATTAAAGAGATTAGGGTAATAAGTTTCCAAAAAAGATATAGATTCTTTGAAATGTATTCTTTTTATTCTTTTACTATGTTCCTTGCTCATCAACTTCTTTACTTCCTATTTCAACCTATTTTTAATTTTATTAACATTTGGTTGGTAATAATCCCAATTTTAATTATGTGGACGCTTCTATTTCGATTTATTAAGAAAAAATGGGATAAATACGCCTCACTTAAATTTCTAATTAATAAAATAGCTGTTGGTTTAGCAGATAGAATTGAAATTGTTAAATTAGGGAACGAATAACATTATAACTTCTTAATCTTTATTACAGATAAATGAGAGCTTAAACTTCCGTGGTTCTAGCCTTCGTTTTATTAGAGAATTAGAAAATAGTAATAGAGAGTAAAAGTGTAAATCAAACTTTTATATAAAATGTTGAATTTTAATTCTACAATCTTAGGTTTAATTATAAATAACTTTAAACGGTGTCGTTTGAATTTGGAATAGTAGAATATCTTATATTCCATAAAATTCCTAAATAATCGTTATCAGAATATAGATCGTTATGGAAAGACTAAAAAGTATTGATATATTTCGTGGATTATGTATGAGTTGGATGTTTCTCGGTCATTTAATAGAATGGTGGATTAGAGAGGAATATCTTTGGGTAAGAACATTTACATTTTTTATCTTTGATCCCATCGGAGCCCCTGGATTTTTATTCATTTCGGGTGTTAGTATAACTCTATCATATCGCAACCGATTATACAGGGTTGAGGAAATAAAAGACTTAAGTTCTTCAAGGATAAAGACGTCTTACTTTTTACGGGCGGTTTTTTTATTAGTAATAGCGATAATCTATAATACTGCAATAGCTCTTACTATGGGTTGGTTATCATGGATTTGGACGTGGTTTGTGCTTATGACTGCTGCTTTTTCACTGTTGTTAATGTGGCCATTATTTAATCTTTCAAAAATAACAAGAATTTTAATTGGCGTCATAATTTGGTTTATCAGTCAGTATCTTTATTCATTGCTCTCTCCATATCAAAATCAATTAAATCTTCAAGGGATATTTTATCACATTTTTTACAACGATTATAGTCAAGATCCATTACTAATTTTTTTTTCATTTTTTCTTTTTGGAACTGTTGTTGGCGACATTATGAATAATCTAAATAACAACAAAAATCCTGAACTTAAGAGAAAACAATTAAAAAAGAAAATAATAATACCTACAAGTCTTATTAGTTTAGGTTTAATTTCGTTCGGCGTATTGTTTAACTTTCCATCATTTCTGAGCAGGAGTAGTCTTTCTTGGCTATTTTACGCAATAGGAATCGATTTATTAGTGTTAATGATCTTAATAATTCTAGAGGAATATAAGATATTCAGCACTAAGAAACGTTATCGAGTATTTTTCTATTTCTCCTATTATTCATTTACGGTCTATTTAGGGCATAATTTCTTATATTTCATATTTTATCAAAAACTAGACTTGGTAACTATTTGGATTGCCGTAATCTTAACATTTTTAGTATTTAGTTTGTTTCTCAGACAAATATATAAAAAATGGGGTTGGAAAGCGTCGTTAAAAGCAGTATTAGGAAAAACTAGTTTCAAGTTAGCATATAAAATCGAGGAAAAGAAAAGAAGAGATTAAATGTGGGATTTTATTGTATTTTCATGGATGTAAGGCTCCACTCTCATTATTTAGAACTTAAAGCTTGATATATTGAGATTAGAAAGATGAAAGAATGCTTAGATATTGTTTTAGTTGATAGGAGATTAGTAGAAAGCAGAACGAAAGCACAATGGTTAATCAAGAGTGGTTTTGTTCTTGTAAATGATACAAAAATTCTAAAATCTAGCAAAAGGGTGGATATTAACTCGAAAATTAACCTTACAAAAAAATATCCTTATGTTGGAAGGGGTGGTCTAAAATTAGAAGCGGCACTTAAAAGTTTTTCAGTCGATGTTGCGGGAAAAGTTTGTGTTGATATTGGTGCATCAGTTGGAGGCTTTACAGATTGCTTGTTGCAACAGGGTGCGTTAAAAGTTTATACAGTTGATACTGCCACTAATTTACTTCATCCTTCTTTAACATGCAAAGATGATAAGATTGTAGAATTTTTTGGTATTGATGCAAGGGAACTGACATCCTTGCCAGAGATGGCAGATATTACTACTATTGATGTAACCTTCTCTTCGCTTAGGTTAGTTCTTCCAAATGTCAAGAAATATTTAAAGCAAGATGGAGATATCATTGTTTTAGTTAAACCTCTTTTTGAAATCAATTTTCATCAAGAAAAAAAATTTAAAAATATAAAAGATTTTACAATCCTTAAGAGAATTTTGAGAGAATTCATAAGATGGAGCAAAAAGAACTCACTTTATCCGAAAGGTTTAATCGCTTCTCCTTTGTTAGGTAAAGGAGGATCAATTGAATTTTTGGTACATATTCAGATTGATAAGGAATTTATTTTTAAAACTGATGGAGCTATTGATGAAGCTGTAAAAGATGCCAAAGAATTAAATTCTAATTATTTGGATAGTTTTTAAAAAGGCTTCCCCAAGCTGTATCAAAGAATTTTTTAATCCTTTTCTTTCCGATTGTTGGATACCATAACATATCATGAAATACTAAAGATCCTAAAATCGGTAATGTAAAAAAGATTTTATTATGTAGTAAAGGATTTAAAAATTGTAAAGATCCTTTTCTAACCATCTGATCTCCCCATATTATTAAACTTCGTTTAACTTTGAAATTCCAATTTATTCCCGATACATCCTCTCCAATAATTTCAATATCCTCGAAATCACCACATCCTAATCCTTCTTCGTGGGCTAATTTAATAGCGGGAAGCTTTAACGGCTCAAACCCTAACATTTTTGCAACTACGGTATCAACAGCAACTTGATCATATCCGGCGAGGAGATAATTTTTAATCCGAGGAATCATTGTTCTTGGTCCGGCTCCATCTCCACATACTGTTCCATCTACTATTGCCATTATGTTTGGATGAATTTGTTTTTGAACGATTAATAAATCTACTAGAACTTCAGACATAAACTGATGACTAAAGTGCCTTCTTTTGGTCAACAGCCCTCCAAAAGCATTTTTCATAGCACACGTAATCCCTCCATTCTTTAATTCTTCCTTTGTCTGTTTTAAGGAACCTCCAATCGCTCCAGTATGACCGTGAGTTTTCATTGTGGGCAAGTGAATTATTGGCTTTCCTACGTAAAATTCTGGAATTTTAAAGCCTCCTGGAAATATTTTCGAATCTAGAACGTGTAATTTCTTGTTTTTTAATGCAATAAATCGGTGCTTTTGGGATTCATACGGTACAAAAGGAATTCTAGTTAAAGGTATGAACCTTACTCCATATTTATCTATAATAGGTCCCCACTTATTTCCTTTTAGCCCCTTCTCTATATTGGTCACAACAGTCCGATTTTCAGCGGTAAAGAGATTTTTTGGTTCGTAACCATCGTCCAGCATGGTTTTAATAACCCCTTCTACTTGCCAAGGAGGGCTTGAACATGATGGGAAAAATTTTGACCAGCTTAAATTTAATTTTAGTATGTTTTTAGATTTTTTATCGTAATGCTTACTATATTCTGCTAAATGCATTAATTTCTTATAATCCTCTAAAATCGTTTTAGGGGAAGTTTTCACAACATATATTTGCGATTTTTTGGACATGATTAATTAGTAAAATGTGATATAATTTATTTTTTTTGTGAAATTCTCATTAACGTTGGATATTTTCTTGAAGAGTCTGCGATATAATATAAAAAGATTGCTTAATGAAAAAATAATAATAATTACCTAAATACATAAGCGCAGCTTTATCTGCCATGGGTGTGTGCTGAACTACGCTCAAATCGTTGATAATGAATGTAAAAGATAAATCAAATCTCAGTTGAAGATTTTTTAATAAAGTTAAAGTTTGTACTTGTACAGAGATATCCAAAGAAATGATGTAAACAATCCCAAATATGGTTACCATGCTAGAGGAAGAAGGTATTCCGGGAAGATTGCTGCGTAAATTGCTAGAAAAACTATGATTACTACTACTAAAAATATAATCAGAAGTATAAAACCCTTAATATCTTCTGGTGAAAAACGAAACCTACTTTTAATTTTGTACTTAGGGACGTATAGTTTCTGAATTAGCCATTTTTTATAAGCTTTTGTTAGTTTTCCATCTTTTAATGGATTTTCACCAGATGATTTCTTAAAAAATTCTTGAAATTCTACGGAATTTAACGAAATATAAGCTTTTCTGATTCCTACTTTTCTAACGGCAAAATCTATACTTGATAGACTAATGATTATAGTAGGTATTGATATATACCAATAAAAAACTACTAACAATACAAATCGAACTATGTATGTATAATTAAATGTTGCTAAGAGGAGTAATAAAACTACTACAAACATGAAAGTGTAGCATTTTAAATCTTCCTTATCTACTAAAGGCATAAAATAAACTCTATTTGATATATATTAATTTTGAGTGGTTTAATATTAATTAATTTTTCATTTAATTTAAAATTTTTAGTACTAAGGGAATTAACATAAATTAAAATATAAATCATGGAAGATTTGAAAGGATTATCGCGAGTTTGACTTATTACCCTAAGAGTAAAACATACTAATTATCTGATTTTATTTAATCGATTCTATGCTCAAATCTATGCTTTTAATGGCGTTATAACAAATATCTACGCAACCTTTGAGATTTTTGGGTATACATTTATTAGGAGTATCTCTTGAAGTATGAATAAACGGAGTATCTTTATTTGAAAGTAAACAACACACTTCCATCGTTTTTTGAGTTTTTTTAACGAAAGATCGAAAAGATGTATGGTCACTTCTAGGTTCAATAGTCGCATCAAATTTTCTTAAGGGAATTTTTAGATTGTTTGCTGTTGCTTCTAAAACATTAACAATATTTTTATTATAGTTGTTTTTTTTCACAATGCCCGTTTTATCTATAAGCCCTATATCAGTCCCTACCATATCAATATTAATATTATAAGATTCATCAAGGTTATATTCTTGATTTAAATCATTAAAATGTTTCACACAGAATTTTCTTGAACCCCACAATCCCCATTCTTCAGCACCACACCATAAAAACAAAATATCGATTTGTTCGAGGGGATTTTTATTCAAAAGTATTGCCAACTCAATTAAAATTGAAACCCCGCTAGCATTATCAATCGAACCGAGTGATTTACTTGGATCCCCGTTTAAAACTAAAATAAAGATTGAAATGGTTAAAAATCCAAATGATACGTATGAAAAGTCAGTTATTTTATCAAATAATGTGTAATAGAAAGCATTACCGTTTAAAACTGAAAAATTTATGAGTACATCCCAAACAGAAAGAATTAATGTGGAGCTTATAAAAGGAAAAATTAACGTTCCCTCTATTAAAAAAAAATATTTTTTCAAGTTATATGAATAATTTTCTGATTTGGAATCATAATGAGCAGAAAAGATAATTAGAGGGCGTTTAGGGGTTTTTTTCTTTGCTGGTATTTTAGCAATTAAATTTTTAGATTTTTTCCTTCTTCCTATTAACAACCCACTTGTCACATCAAATAAATCTCTTAGAACTATTATAACTGTTACGATTAAAATTAAGTCGATCAATATCATAAGCCAATTCAAATTAAGAAAGACTAGTGCTTCGAACAGAACAGATGAGCTTATTAAAAAAATCGATATTACCTTGACTAAAATCGTAATTGTTTTAGACCATTTAAAAGTCTCAATTTCATTTTCGATGTTTTCCTGAGTTAAAACTTTTTGTAAATAATTTATTGATTTATTTTCACCTTCAGTTCCTGCCTCACGCTCAAACATTAATGAATGTACATGATTCATAGGTTCGCTTTTCTGAGATAATTCTAAATCCGCGATATTAATCACATTGCTCTTAAATAATCTTAAATAAGACTTATTGTTCAATATATATCTAAATTTATCAAGATTACTATTATTTGTTATAATTAAAAAGGATGAAAATTATTTTTCATTTTTAGAAAAAAGAGCTAAGGTAAAAATATTATGTGGTCCATGTATCTGAAATTTTTTCTACTCCTTTATAGTATCTTTTTTCTTTTGCCAAAGGTAGGCAATATATATAATGATCGCCACCTAGATGCATTTTTCTGGGCTCATCTACACCACATCCAATATGGTCGTCTTTGTTAGGGCACCTAGGATGAAATGCACATCCTGAAGGTGGATTAATTGGACTGGGCACATCACCTTCTAAAATAATTCTGTTTTGTTTTGAACCAGGATCAAATGTAGGTCGCGCAGATAACAATGCTCTAGTATATGGGTGTGTTGGATTATAAAAAACCTCTTCAAGTGTGCCGGTTTCCACGAATTTGCCTAAGTACATTACTGCGATTCTATCAGCTATGTGCTGTACCACACTTAAATCATGAGTTATAAAAAGATAAGATAAACCAAATTTCTTCTGAAGTTCTTTTAATAAATTTAAGATTTGAGCTTGAACGGAGACATCCAGAGCAGAAGTTGGTTCGTCCAAAATAATCATTTCAGGATTACATGAAAGAGCTCTGGCTATTACAATTCTTTGTTTTTGACCTCCAGAAAATTCATGTGGATATCGATCCAAGTGTTCTCTCTTCATGGAAACGGTTTCTAGAAGTTCAAGAACGCGCCTACGAATCTTTTTTCTTTTTGTCATTCCTAACAGAATTTTGAGAGGTTCACCTATAACATTAACTATTTTCCAGCGAGGATTTAAAGAAGAATCAGGATCTTGAAACACCATCTGAATCTTTTTTCGTAATGCTTTGTTATAGGGATGTTTTACTTCAATCAAATTATGATAGTTTTGTTTCACTATAGATGCCGTTGTTGTTAAAATTTTTCGTGTTGGAGGTAATAATTTGACGGAGTTATTGTTTATTGTTCGAAAGATTTTCCTTAGGCTTAATTTCGCGAAACCGAAGAATGCATTAGCAACGCTTATTATTGGAATAAACATGATGCTCACCAATTTATTTTTTTGCTTTCTTTTATCGCTTCTTTTTTTCTTTTCAGCGCTTCCTATAATAATATTTTGACCTTTAAAGAAAATTTCTCCTGAGGTAGTAGGCACAAGATTTAATATAACTTTTGCGATGGTGGTCTTACCGCAACCACTCTCTCCAACTAAACCAAGAGTTTCTCCTTCGTAAAGGTTAAAAGTGACACCATCTACGGCTTTAACATGTCCAATAGTTCGTTTGAAAAGCCCGCCGAATATTGGGTAATAAGTCTTGAGATTTGTTGTAGATAGAATAATCTTTCTTTTTTTACCTGAGTTTACTATATTTTCTACTGATGAGTTTTTTATCTTATCGTTATAAACAGTCATTTTCTTATTTTCCTTTTAACTAATATTATCAATTTTTAATGGTATACATTATAAGATTCTTTATCTCCGTCTTCACC
>JAGXNS010000066.1 GCA_019894855.1 Promethearchaeota archaeon | reverse complement strand
GTCATCCCATAAGGCTCGAAGTTTAACCCAAGATTATCAAATTTGTGCATTCGAGTTATATATCCGTTTTTGCCAATTTCAGGTATCCACTCGTAGAAATCTTCGTTATGGGTTATATTTTTATCCTTTTCAAATTTCACAAAAAACTTTTGGGCTTGTTTAAGGAAATTGAAGTGCTTCGGCTTTAAAAAACTCATCAAATTGTAATTTAAAAACTTATTACGGGTTTTTAGCGAAAGTTTTTCGAGAATTTCATCGTTAATACATTGAACTTGTCCTTTTTTAATAACCAATTTTATCAACTCTTTGATTTACAAATAAATTAATAACTATGATAAGTATTTGATAAAATCCTTAAAAAAAGTTTATAAAAATGAGAAAAAAAAATATTTATTTATTCTTATTTTGTCTCTACTTCTCGGAGAGATCTTTTTAATACCTTTCCTACAGCTGTTAAAGGCAATGTTTCTCTGAATTCCCATTGTTTTGGATTTTCATATTTTGAGAGATGTTCCGCAGCATATTCTTTTAAGTTTTCTTGCACTTTTTCAGTTGGTTGAACTCCTTCCTTAAGTTGAACGACTGCTTTAACAATTTCGCTCCCAGGGCGATCTGGATCTTTCAAACCTATGATTGCTACCATTTCTATATCGGGGTGTTTTGTCATTATATCTTCTACATGAACGCTATAAACTTTATATCCACTTACGATTAACATATCTTTAGTTCGATCCACAATCGTTATGAATCCATCCTCATCCATAACACCGACATCACCGGTATGAAACCATCCATCAATAATAGTCTTTGCGTTTGCGTCTGGTTTGTTAAAATAACCTCTTGTAACTTGAGGACCTTTACAAATAATTTCTCCTGGTTGTCCAAGTTCTACTTGTTCTCCAGTTTCAATATCTACAAGTCTCAACTCAGTGTCAGGTACGGGTAAACCTACAGTTCCGACTTTCTTCTTCCCTTTAAAAGGATTCATAGTAAGAATTGGACTTGTCTCAGTCATCCCGTAAACTTCTAATACCTTATTAATCCCAATCACAGATTCTTCGAAATCCCTAATTGCTTCTGCGGGAAAAGGTGCAGCCCCAGAAACATACATATCTATATTATTGAAAGTAGATTTGGGTACGTCCTTTAATTTAGGGTTGTTCATGATTGATAAAAATAAGGTTGGGACGTTCACAATTATTTTTGGGTTTTTTTCTATCATTTCTTCAATAATATGATTTGTATCTCTAGGGTCTGCAATTAAGATTTGTCCTCCTGAAGTATATAACGTTATCATACTCATAGCTAAACCAGCTAAATGAAAGAGTGGAAAAGCAGATAAATTATTTTCGCCTTCCTTTGCTTCCCTTCTATCTAACCAGGTTGCTACTTGTACTATGTTACTAATTAAGTTAGCATGAGTAAGTTCTGTGCCTTTAGGTAACCCTGTGGTTCCGCCGGTATATTGAAGTAGGGCAAGATCCTTTTTCCCACTTATATCTACATCCTGTAAGTCAATGGATGTTTCCATTACATCCTTGAAATCAATAATTAATTTTCCGGAATAGGGTTCAACTTTTCCTTTTGGTATTTTACCTAGTAGTTTACCAAGAAAAACTAAAGGTTTTGAAAGCCCCATGTAATCAGAAATGTTAGTCGTAACAACGCATTTAAGATTTGGCAACTTATCTATTACTTTCATTAATACTTTCTCATATACAGCATCCAAAGTAACAAAAAATTTAGCCTCACTATCGTTTATTTGATATGCAATTTCAGTTGGGCTTAGAAGCGGTGAACAGCCAGAAGCTACTCCACCAGCTAAAATCGTTCCAAAGTGTGCGGCCAAATATTGAGGACAGTTAGCTAGATTTATAGCAACGCGATCTCCTTTTTTTAAACCATTTTTCTGTAGAAATGTCGCAAATCTATGTGTATATTCCCTTAACTCTTTGAAGGGCATTTCTCGCTTCATAAAATAACAAGCGATGCGTTCGGGGTATTTTTTCATCGCATCGTCAAAGATGGAACCAAGGCTCCCTTCAGGATATTCTAAATTTGGTTTGACATGTTCATCATAGGATTTCGTCCATAGTTTTGCATCATATGGACTCCTTTTAACTTCCATTAGATTAACCTCTTAATTTTTATTCACAAAATTGGTGAATATCTTATTTATTGTTACATGAATTTATAAATATTTACTAAAATCATCAAATTAAATCTGTAAAAATAGGTCATTAAGTCTTTAAGAATGTTATAATGAAAAAAAAAATAAAAAAAAATAGTTAACACTTATTCAAAATCGACAATTACTTTTAATTCGTCATGAGGAGGATTCCCTAAAACTTTAAATATCTCAGGAACTTGTTCCAATCTTATTCGATTGGTTATCATTGGATCAACTCTTATCTTTTTCTGAGCGTATAGATTTATGGCTGTTTTGTAAATATCCTGATTATATCCATAAACTCCCCTTACTGATATGTTATTAGTTGTCATTAACAGAATATTATTGACTTCGATTGTACTCGCATGTAGACCGATTAAAGTAATATTTCCACCTTTTTTAATCAATTGCAATGCTGTCGTAAAAGTAGATGATAAACCTACACAATCATAAACATGATCTGGACCTAACCTATCTGTAAGTCTTACAATCTTATTCCACGCTTTTGGCAAGAATGCTTTATCAGCCCCTAGATCCATAGCGATTTTTTGTTTTGATTCTACGGGCTCAAGTACATAAATTTTATTTGCACCTGCGCTTCTTAATACCTGGATTATCATCAATCCTATAGGACCGGCTCCTATGACGGCTGCGTTTTGACCTAATTGAAATCCGGATTGTTGTACAGCATAAACAGCTACTGAGAGAGGCTCAACTGTAGCCCCCTCCTCATAAGTCACATTATCTGGTAAAACATGAATTCTTTCGGCCTTCACATTAATAAATTCTCTCATAGCGCCATTTTCAGTGGTACCATATGCAAAATTCTGCAGTTTACACATGTTCTCTTGATCGTGAAGGCAGTAATAACATTCATAGCAAGGAATTTGAGGATTGACAGTAACTTTCATTCCTTCCTTTAACTTTTTGACATCTTCACCGATCTCAACTAATATTCCCGAAAATTCATGACCAATAATTTTTCCAGGTAAGTAAGGACCTCCAGATTCATAAGATCCGACATCTGATCCACATATTGCAACTTTTTTAACCTGAATTAATACTTCATCGGATTTAATTTCGGGTTTAACACCATCTTTAATTACTATTTGTTCTTTACCCTCAAATATAGCAACTTTCATGATGAAACACCTTATTTAAAGTATACCCATGCTTCCTAAAAGTTTTGTCGCATCTGGGATTGTCCAAGCAGTTTTAACATCTATTACAGCTGGTTTTCCGGAATTCTTAGCTCTTTCTAGTGCTGGTTGAATATCATTTGGATCCGTCACAACCTCTCCATAACACCCAAATCCTTCAGCACATCTAGCAAAATCAAATTCAGGCAACTCAACATCAATATAATGTTTGTCTACAAATAATTTTTGACCTGATTTGAGCATCCCCCAAGCACTATTATTTGCTATCACAAAAATTAGATTACTTAAACCTAATCTTACAGCAGTTTCTAAGTCTTGAATATTCATCAAGAAACTACCATCACCGGATATTGAAATAACCTGTTTATCCGGTTTTGCTAACTTCGCTCCAATTCCGTACCCTACCGAAGTCCCAAGATGACCCATGCCAACAGCTTGCAAGAAGGAGAGTGGCGGTCTTGGTTTATAAAAATCTATTTGTTCTATTGAGTAACAAGCGATATCCCCACCATCGTTAATGAATATCGCATCCTCATCCATGAATTCTAAAACATCCTTGACTAATCTTTGAGGTAAAATTGGGATCTTATCTTTTGTTGCTTTTTTCATAATGCTGCTTATGTAGTCTTGTCTCGATTTAGCTAATACATCTAACCAATCTCTTTGCTCAACTTTTTTCGTCTTTTTAGCCGTTTCAAGAATTTGTTTTAAAAATTGTTTGCAATCGCTTACTACACCTAAAGTAATAGGTTTTGCTCGTCCTATTATAGTAGAATCAATATCTACCTGTATCATCTTTTGAGAATTGCGCCAGAATGGTTCAGCACCATGTCCCATAATATAGCTGAATTTGCATCCGAGAGCAAGAACTAAATCTGCTTCGGGGCCTGCTTTTAGACCTGGACCATTTATAGTTGTTCCAATAAAACTTTCTGACTTACTTGAGATGGTTCCAACACCCATAAGACTTGTCATAACAGGAATTTTTAAATATTCGGCAAATTCTCGTAGTTCTTCCCATCCTCCTGATCTTGAAACTCCACCTCCAGAGACAATTAACGGTTTCTCAGCCTTTAATAACATCTCAAGTGATTTTTGGATTACTTCATTGCTAACTGCGGGTTTCTCAAAGCATCGATACTGATCAGGAGATATTATATGAATTTCGCTTTCTTCTTTCTGACTGAGAAATGCATCCTCGTAAATCTCTAATAATACTGGTCTTGGTCGTCCGCTAGTAGCCTCTCGGAAAACTTTTTGAACAGCATTAGGAATTTCTTCTATAGTGCGAACTGATTTCTGATACTTCGTAATTGGTTTAAACATAGTAACTTGGTCAAGGTTTCCCTGCAGAGTAAACGAATCAGAAAATTTACTATTTACTTGAGGTACTATAACTATCAAAGGTATGTTATCACTCCATGCTGCACCCACTCCTGGAACGAGGTGAGTTGCCCCAGGACCAACAGTTCCGAAACAAATACCCGGTTTATTGGTCACTCTTGCCCAAGCGTCAGCTGCGTGTGCTGCTGCCTGTTCGTGTCTAAACATAACAGTATTGATTCCTTTTTCGCGCCCCCACTTGTATACTGCATCAAACATAGCTAAAAACTGGCCACCAATAAGCCCAAACATATATTTTACGTCTTCTTCAAGTAAGGATTTGACAAGGACATCGCCACCATTTATAATATTTTTTTTTTCCTCCAAATTTTTGCACCTTTCTCTTAAATTGTTATATTGATTTTAAAATTGGTTTTTATTGCTTAAAAAATTACCTTTAACAAAAATGTCAAGGAGTTTAAATCTTATAAGTGCTCAGCTTACCTAAATACTCACTTATAATTTTAGGAATTTTACTGATGTGATTATTTTGAATATGTAAACTATTTAAAGATTTTAAATTCGTAATTTCTTCTGGGATTTCATCCAACATGTTATAACTTAAATCTAAATATATAAGATTAGAAAGCAAAAACATAGATTTTGGTAATTTAATAATGAAATTTTTGCTTAAATTCAATTTTCTGAGTTTTGTAAGTAGTGAAATTGATTCAGGTATTTTAAGATTTTTATTATATAGTGAATAGATTTTTCCTAATAAATTTAAGTATACAACGGGATCCTGTAAATTGGATATAGAATTAAACAGACCAGGGTTTCGTTTCACATATCTCCAATTAAAATAATTAAAGCTTAAAGACTCAATGTGTTTGTTTTTTATTGTTAACCAAAATTCTCCAAGTTTAGAATCTATAAGTTTCGTATAAAATTGATATGAAGTCAACTCTAGAACGTAATTCTCCTCGCTTTGAGCAAAAAGGGCTTCTAAATCTAAAATAAATTTCGCCTCGTTTGAAACAATACCTACAACTAAAGCGATTTTTGCTAAATATTCATTTAACTCTTTATTTAATGACTTTAAATGCGTGTTAGCAAGATCCAAATTCAGATCAATAATAGCTTTTATTGCTAGCGGTGATTTGTCATGTTGTATCACCCATGTTAGTGTATCTATTCCTTCTTTCAAAAAATGGCACCCAATAAGGTTTACAGCAGCATTTCTCACAGTTGGAGACTCATCCGATAAAAGAGAATTTTCTATAACTTTGAAAATTTTAGGTTCGGAAACATTCAATTTATTCAAAATGGAAATTGATTCAGAGCGAGTTTTTGGATTATTACTCACTTCAATTAAAGAAATCAATTGATCAACAGCGATAGCCCTATCAATTTCTTTATTTTTCAAGCCAGAGTATATTGTTTCTGGTGATAAGAACTTTTCCATTTCTAACTATAACAAAAAAACTAAATAGCTTACACTAAATTGTCTTTAAAATTTAAATAATTTTACTTAATTAAAACTAATGAATTTTGAAGATACTCAAATTTGGATTTATAATCTCAATAAATTAAATTTATATACAGAGGAAGTTATTTTCATACTCAACATCTAATTTTAATTAAAAATAAAAAGGTTTATCATAAAATGAGTGAAAAAAAAGTAAAGAAGAAAGATTCGAACGAACTTTTAAATTTTTTAATGATTATAGTTGGTCTACTATTTATCTTTAAAGCTGTTATGGAGTTCTTAGCCTGGGCAGGTATTTATGCTCCAGGATGGCTTACAGGATCTGGAGTTGATGAGGCGCTTTCAATTTTCGGTGGTCAAGGTATAGTTTCATTACTGTTAGGTTTCTGGTGTCTCATATCAGGGATAGGTATGTTTAAAGAAGAAGAATATGCAATGGGAATGGGATTGGTTGTTCTTAGCATAATGGCAGCAGTTGGTATTATTGCAATAGTAGGATGGATATCTGCTCCAGGATCATTTGACCTCACATATTGGCCAAATTATGTGACAATTGTTGCGGCAATCGTTGGAGTTTTAGGATTTGTGTGGTTAATTTTCACATATAAAAGATATGACTAAATTCAAAATAACAAAAATTTTTTTTTTTTTATATCGCAAAATAAAAATTTCTTTTTTATAACAAACACAAACCAAACAATTGTGTTTTAGAATAATATTCTTCTTTGATATCTTTCTGTTCTTTTAGAAACTGAGTTAATGGAATACCTCTTTCGTACAGTTCGTTAAATTTCTCGTAGAAAATTTGATAAATGTTAGTATTTCGAGATATATAAGCTCCTATCAATTTATTAGTTGGATCAAAACTTGGCTGAACCAATTCACTATCTGTTAAATTAAAATTACTGAAATCCTCATCTGTAACACGAACAGTGATATTTTTAAAAAATAAGTTGTAAGATTTGAGATAATTGGAAACCAGTTGAAATTCTTCACTTACCAATAATTCCTTAATTACTTCCGTACTAAAAATAACTTGGATATCAATATTGACTAAGTTTTCTTTAATTTTTGTTATGCCTGATTGCATAGATTCACTTAAATCTTCAGGAATACTAGAAATGCCGTATTTTTTAATAACTGAACTAAATTCATTTTCATATCTGATACCTAAGGCGATCTTGCATTCTTGTTCAGCTAAAAATGAGTGATAGGTCTCTCCAATATTTTTAAGGTTATAATTTACGAACTCCACGAACTCTTGAGTTATTTGCTCACTCAAATTATAATTTTGAATAAAATTGGACAAGGAATTTTCTGCTTTCTCTTTTTTTTCTTGGAATAGTTGAGACAATTCCTCAATTCTTTCGTTAATAATAGTTTGCCATATGGAGATAGGTGGAGTTGCTAAATGAATTTTCATTGGGCGATCGTATATTTGAACTAATCCTAAATCGCTCAAAACCGCGCAAATTTTGTATCCTCTTTTTAGGGTCAAATTAAATTCTGTGCTGACCTGATTTAAGTTGTCAATTCTCTTATGTTTAAGTAAATAGTGATATATTTTCTCGATGCCTTTTTCAATGATTCCTATTGCATCGAATAGAGAACTGAGAGCTAAAAATTCACGGTCAGACATCAAATCACCTATTTTCAATTCTTTCTAACGTAAGCTCCGTTAGAACCTCAAATGTTTTATTTACATTTTGGCCTGTTTTGCTGGATATTTCACCAAATGAGGCCATATTATTCTTTTCAGCAATCTGTATCCCGTATTCTCGAGAGACTTCGCGTGGAGTATCGGTAAGATCGATTTTAGACCCAACAAGCATAATTGGAATAAGACCTCCTTTCTGGTGAACAATATTAGTCCATTCACTGATATTGTCAAGAGTTTGAGTTCGTGTGACATCGTAAAGTAAAAATGCTGCATTTGCACCCAAACAATATGTAGGAAGCAGGAATCTAAATCTTTCCTCACCTCCAACGTCCCAGATTTGGAGTTTTATTTTTTTTCCTTGTAACTCAATTGTTTTGACATGAAAATCAACTCCAATAGTTAATCGCTCGCTAGGATTAAAAACATTATAACAATATCGTTTAGTGAAAGAAGTTTTACCAACCGATGCGTCACCAAGCAGTAATATTTTAAATGTATAGTCATACGACGACATCTTTAACACCTTTGTAAATTTTTTTTATACCTTAAACCGTATTAATTAAAATTAAGTAATGATTAGATTTTAATAAAAAATTCATATTTTGGGTCTTAAAACCATTTTATATATATAATTAAAAATGGTGTTTTTAATTCTTTACTTTTTATTTAAAATAAAATATCAAAGAACAAATTAAAGAGAAGAGATAAGAATCAAAAAATAAGAGCTTTATTACTACTCAAAAATTTCTTTAAGATTATCGTATATAATTGGGTTTAACTCTTTACTTAGATGATTCTTCAATTCAGAATAAATTATAGGATTTTTGTTGTGCTTTGATAAAAATTTTATGACACTCCACCTTACCGAATCATCTGGATCGTCTAATAAAGGAAGTAGGAATTTAATATATCTTACATCGTCGTTCTCTTTAATTTTCATTATAGCTCGAGCTCTAACGATAAAATCGGGGCTATATATTTGTGGTAGCAAATGGTATTCTACAGCTTCGTTGTTTATAAAATTGAGAATAAACTGAAATAATTCTTTTTTGAAATCGTGAGATTGGTCCAATTCTTCAACAATATTTCTGATCGTTGCTTCTGGGACCCTATTCCCTAACTTCAAAAGACTTTCAAAAGAAATAAAGAATCTTTCCGATACATCATATTTCAGATAACTTAAAAGCTTCATAATTATTTTGTCGTTAACTTTTGAAACTTCAATGACATCCCAATTAGGATTATCTGTGTTGTTGATATCTTCCCCTAAATTTTTCACAGCATACACTCGATATAATTAAATCTTAAATATAATTTTAAATTACATAATTAACCTTATATAATGTATTATTAAAACAAAAATAATTGACTATATTCGTTAGTAATTTTTTGACAATTAAATGCAAGTAAGTACTAATTAATTGTTTAATAAAGATGGAATATCCGATGAACTTCTGAAAGATTACTTAAAAAAAATCAAATTTATTGATACTTGTATCTTTAATTTAGAAGTAAATTGTTAGTATTGTAATAGAAAATATCTTGTTTTTGGTCACTCTTAATTGGTAAACACATTATTTTTTCTATTTCAAGTTGAATAGGATTAGTGACAGGCGCATCTGATCCAAATAAAAGCCTTTTGTGACCAATAGTCTTGACTAAACTTAAGATTGCATAAGGTATTGAACATGAAGTTTCAAAGTAGATGTTTTTATATTGTTTTAAGCTCAAGCCAAAGTCTATCGCAAATTCCATGGCTAGTCCCGCATGACCCAAAATGATATTTAAGTCTGGAAAACTTTGAGCTAATTTTGCAAGATCTTTCGAGGAGATTCCTCCAAAAGCTGAAAATTTCGGGGTAAAGTGAATGTATAAAGGAAAATTCTTGTTATACTCTTGCATGAAAGAGGCTAAAGTCATTATGTCCCTCGGAATTTTTATTAGATGAATTCCTGAATGGATTTTTACTCCACAAAATCCCCGCTTAAAATGGTTTTCTAATATCCTATAGTTTCTTTCTTCTTCATCCCGATCAATTTTAGGATTAAACCAAAAAAACTTGAAAAACCTTTCAATATCTAAATTTGAAATGTTTATGACATCATTATGATCTAATTGATCCTTAGGCATCATTTTTCTCAAATTTTCAAAAGCTTTTTTAACGCGATTTTCATTTGACACATCTTCTCCGTTTCCATTATCGTCATTAGTGTAAATTTTAGAACTCGCTGCTCTATTGACAGTAGTTATTATTGCCTTTTCAACGTTATGTCTATCCAAATATGAGAGGAGATCGTCATCTTTTGCGAGAAAAGTGCCATATGTATGAAGGTGTGCATCAAAAATTTTATACTGCATAATTCTATTGCATTGAAATTAATTATTAGCTTAAAAATCTTCTATTAATAATTTCCGAACTCATTAGCTGCATCAAACATTGCTACTATATTTTGAGGTGGGACTTCAGCTGTGATGTTATGAATACTTGACGCTACAAAACCTCCTCCTGGTTTCAAGCATTCGAAGTTTCTTCTGACTTCTCCTCTAATCTGTTCAGGAGTTCCAAAGGGTAAAGTTTTTTGTGAGTTACATAAGCCTCCCCAGAACGACATAAAACGCCCAAATCTTTTTTTCAGAGAACAAGGTTCCATATCGTAAGCGCTAATTTGAACTGGGTTAACGATATCGTATCCAATTTCAGTGAAGTGAGGAATAAATTTAGCTATTGAGCCACAAGAATGATAATTTATTTTAGCATCTGCTAGTTCGTGTATTTTGTTTGATAGTTTTCGTTCTAATGGTTTAATCATTTTTTCGTAAAGCTTAATGCTCATAATAGGTCCTGCTTGCTCTGCGAGGTCACCATTAATACATATTACATCTAAATAGCTCCCTACTTCGTCTAAAAATGTTGAAACATAATTAGTCCAATACTTTAAAAGCTCTTCCATAGCTATAACTATGATTTCTGGTTTAGTTTTCAAATATCGTAGCGTTTGGGTGAATCCGAATAAGAAAGTGCAATATTCGTAAACGCAGCCCACTGGAGGTGTTGATAAGGCAAATTCTGTTTTTTCATACATTTTTCTGGTGTAATCTTTCAAACCAATAAAAGGAGTCTTATCTAGCCCATCTGGCCAATCGTAATTCTTTACATCGCTTACCGATTTAAAATCTGCAAAAGGATGAATAACAGGATCGTAGTATAAAATATCATCTATATTCTTTTTGGCATCATTTCCCCAAAACACACCAAATTGATCATATTGGCCGATATATTTTTGTTCGACTTCTGGTTTCATGTCTTGAACCCTAATCATTCCTCCTAAAGGTTGGATGTATCTTACATCAATTTGGAATCTATCTAAAATTTCTTCGCAAGGCGCCACAATCTGTTGAACGAAATCTGCGTACTGTATGTTATTGTCTTCAATTCCAAGGTATTCAAGCAAATTTTTGTAAGCTATGATATGGATACTTGATTGATTACCACCTAAATCAATCGGAACTTTGTCCGGTTCTTTATGGTTTAATGTTACCTTTACCCTCTCCCTCGAATTCATGATTTCAACACCATTTAATGGTTATTTGAATTGATTTGTATCCACTATAATTATGTAATAGTAATGATTATACTAGAGTTATTTATTTCTTAATTATTAAATTTTTAAACTCTTAATGATAATGAGTTAATTATGGAACACGAGAAATCTCTTCCAAATATTATAATTTTCGTAGCAGATGAAATGCGTGGAGATTGCGTTTCTTTTGGTGGTCAAAGAAATCACGTTATTAAAACGCCAAATATCGATAAGCTTGCTAAAGACGGAGCAGCTTTTACTAATTGTTTTACTGTAAATCCAGTGTGCGGACCCTCTAGATGTTGTACTTTTACAGGTCAATATGTGCACTCGAATGGACATAGAAGCCTTTACCAACTACTACAACCGCACGAGGATAATTTATTCAAATTATTAGCAGATGAGGGATATGAGGTCGTTTGGGTAGGGCGGAACGATCTTTTTGGAAAAGATGCTATTAAACAAAGCATAACGAAAAGATTGAGAACGAAAACTGGTGCTTGGAAAACTAATCCCTATCCCTTAGAGCATCCTATGAGAAAATCTTTTTATTACGGTGAGAGAACATCGGAGGAATCAAAAGATAGCGATTATCACATTATTCAAAAAGCCATTAATTATTTAAATTCTGATCATAAGAATCCTTTTTGTCTGTACATAGCCTTGAGCTTTCCTCATCCTCCTTACACGGTTGAAGAGCCATACTTTTCTATGTACGATCGAAATTTAGTACCAGCACCAGTACCGCCTAAATTGGACGATAAGCCAGAATTCATGCGTCTATTTCGTGAGAAGTACGGTTTAAACAATTTAGATAAGGATGATTTTAAAGAAATTATTGCTACATATTACGGAATGGTTTCTCGCGTAGACCACCAATTTGGTTTGATAATAAACCAATTAAAAGAAATTGGGGGTTATAAAAATAGTGCAATAGCCTTTTTTGCAGACCATGGAGATTTTCTTGGAGATTATGGATTAACAGAGAAATGGCCGACCGCATTTCAAGATTGTTTAATTAACATCCCCTTAATTCTAAAAATTCCCGGCATTGAACGAAAAAACATGATTTACGACCAGCTCGTTCAGTCTATTGATATTTTTCCAACTATATTGCACATCGCTCAAATTAACACTCAATACACTCATTTTGGTAAAAATTTAATCCCCCTTCTCCAAGGCCATTTAACAAAAGTCAGGAATGCCGTCTTTGCAGAAGGAGGTTATAATCCTCGAGAACCGCAATGTTTTGAACCCGTTGTCATGAGTCCAGAATTAGTTGGAATCGGAATTTACTACGATAAAACGAATATACCTAAAGAAGATAGCTCTACTGTGGCACGTTCTGCTATGATAAGAACTAAATTATGGAAGCTCATTATTCGTGATCAGGGTAAAGAAGAGTTGTATGATCTTATGTACGATCCTACCGAAGCGAACAATCTTATCGATATTTATGCCTATGATAAGGTAAAAGCAGATCTCAGAGACCAGTTACTCCGTTGGTATTTAAGAACTAGCGATAATTCTGATTGGAAAAGGGAAAGGAATATATAGGTTTTAATTTTTTTTAGCTTTCAACACAATAAGATATAAACCTTAATATACAAAAAATCATATTAAAAATAGAAAAGAACATTATAGTATGCCTACAGGTATAAATAATGAAAAAATCTAAGGATCGGTCGTTAAATATCAACCCACACTCTCGACGAGGACATTTTCTATATTCTCTAGGAGCTGTACCTTCTGCACTCCCCTATAACATGGTTGGATCATGGCTGCTAACTTTTTACACGATTTATGCGGGATTGTCTCTTATTGATTTTGGAATACTTTTCATGATATATGGGATATGGAATGCAATAAATGATCCTCTTATTGGGTATTATATGGACAAAATAAAACTTAAGAAAGGTCGTCGCGTGCCATGGATTATATATGGAACAATTCCAATGAC
>JAGXNS010000065.1 GCA_019894855.1 Promethearchaeota archaeon | reverse complement strand
GATTTGGATAATGACTAGTTCTAACCGCGTTAATATTGTTTCGTTTCATCAATAATATATCTTCAACCATTCTATTGTATGGAACAGCGCGCCCATGGTCTGGATCGTGTTCGTGTCTATTAACTCCTTTGAGTATAATTGATTTCCCATTAATAAGAAAGCTACCCTTGTCGTCAATTTCAATCTTTCTAAAACCGATTTTACAATTCTCTACCTCAGTTATTTGATTTTTCGAATTCTTAAGTTTTAGAATTAAATCGTAAAGATATGGAGTTTCTCCTGTCCACTTTCTAGGGTTTTCAATATTAGCTTGTAATTCCATTAAATGTTCTGTGTTTGATTTAATCGTAAAAGCTTCACTCATAAGAATCTTGGACTCAACAAGTTGTTGTTGATCATCTAATATTGAGATTTCTACTCTATTCTGTTTCACATCCTCTTTTCCAAAGTTATAGATTTTAACTTTAACATTTAAGACAGCATGTTCATAATTTTCATCCAGCTCGCATCTTGCAAAAAAGTCTCGAATATGTACTTTCGGCGTCGAGAATAAAAAGACATCCCTAAAGATACCACTAAACCTCCACATATCCTGATCTTCTAAATATGAACCGTCTGACCATCGATAAACCTCAACAGCAAGAATATTATTCTCATTTTTTAAATACTTCGTTATATTAAATTCGGCGGGAGTCATGCTGCCTTGACTGTAACCAACTTTTTTTCCATTAACCCAAATATAAAATGCTGATTTTACACCGGCGAAGTGAATAAAAACCTCCCTCCCTTTCCAATTTAATGGGATTTTAAAATTTCTTCTGTACGAACCTACAGGATTGTAGTTATGGTCAATATTTGGAATCTTCTCAATATTTATACTATAAGGGTATTTAACATTAGTGTATATTGGTATACCATATCCACGCATTTGCCAATTGCTAGGAACATCAATTTCATCCCATTCTTGGATTTCATATTTTACATCGTAAAAATGAACCGGTCGATCTGCTGGTTTCTTTACCCAATTGAATTTCCAGATGCCATTTAATGATACATAATATTGTGATTCTTCCCTATTTTTTTTCGAATTTTCCAGACTATCAAAAGAAATTAATGTTGAGTGAGCAGGTTCCTTATTTATGTTGAAAATTTTTGAATTCTCCCAGTCTGGAATTTGGTTTGGTTTATCCATGATAAATCTGAACATGTTAAATGATCTCTAGTTAAAAATTTCTTCTATAATTTCTAAACTGATAAAAATGTAAGAAATACCATTCGTGCTTTATCCATAAAATTTTATAATTAGGCGTCTATTCTTCTAAATAAATCGTATTAAAGAAAACTAATGAACCTCTTAAGGTGATTTAAAATCCCTACTGACTTTACTCAAAATGTGATTTTATTAATACAAAATATTCCTGAAGGTAAAGTATTCACTTACGGTAAGATTGCAAAATTGGCGGGTAATCCCAATGGAGCGAGACAAGTTTCATGGTTGTTACATTCATCCACAAAAAAGCATAATTTACCCTGGCACCGGGTTATAAATTCACAAGGTAAAATTGCTTTGAAATCACAAGACGGTCAAGATTATCAAAAAATCCTGCTTGAAAAAGAGGGTGTTGAAATAAGTTCCACAAACAAAATTGACCTCAAAAAATTCCTCTGGGAAATAAAATCCCTTGAGAATCTAAAAATCTAGCCTATTAAATCATTGTATAATCTTTGATTCATCACCAAAGAACACACTATATTTATAAAAAATTAAAAAAAAATTATTAAGACAAGAGTCTTTTAATGATATTAATTATGAGAAAAGAAGATTTAGTAAAACCATCTGAATCTATTTTTTTACGAGATTCCATAATCAGTGATAACAAACCATCTACGCAAAGAAATAATCAAACATTAAAAACGGGGACAACTACAGTAGGTTTAGTATGTAAAGATGCTGTTATCTTAGGTACGGATAGGAGAGCTACAATGAGTTACTTTGTAGCGAGTAAAACAGCTGATAAATTACATAAAATCCAAGAACACTTATATATGACTATTGCTGGGGGGGTTGCTGACGCAATGTATCTGGTCGATGTTCTCCGAGCTGAAACTGCGTTGTATCAACTAAAGGAAGAAGCACCAATTAAAGTAAAAAGTGCTGGAAAAATGTTATCTAATATCCTCTATCAAAATAAAATGTATCCTTTTCAAGTAGGTCTCATTTTAGGAGGGGCAACTGAAGACGAAGGGCCAGTACTTCTAAATCTTGGAGCATATGGTTCCATTTTGCCTGAAAAATTCTGTGCTGTAGGAAGTGGTCAAAATTTCTCTTACGGTGTGCTCGAAGCAAAGTATAAAGATAACTTATCAATTAGTGCAGCAAAAGAAATAATTATAAAAGCAGTCACTTCAAGTATCATAAGAGATATTGCTTCAGGAAATGGAATAGACATCGCAATCATCAAAAAAGACGGCCCTGCAGAACGAGATTTTATTTCTATATAATCAAATTTTTCCATATTTCTAGAACTATTTGTCAACAATTTTTTTAAATTGATTATAATTCATGAAACTGATCCTACTATTACCTTGATACATCTACACACAGTTTTGGAGTTAGAACTTATAGGATGTAATTCTTGAATTTTGAAGAGGTTTAACTCAATTAAATTCCTTACAATTTTATTCGCGGAAAATTTACATGGAGAAGAAGTATGCGAAAATAAATGTGCTTTATTTTTTTGATCCTTTATATTTTCTCCTCTAAATATTTAAACTTTGCGTTAGCAGTATTCTGATTTAGAAACCTTTAATAATAATACCATATCTTTAAAAATAAAAATTATATTATTTTAGATAATAGAATTTACACTTAGAACAAATTAGAATTTACTTTTCTATATAATTAATATAACTTAAAGTAGCCTTGGAGTCGCGTTAAAATGAGCCCTTATAGTATCATAGTGGATTTATCACATCGAGAAAAAATAGAAGAATTTCCAGAATTTACTTTGGGTGATGATGAGTATGAGGTCGAATACATAGACAAGAATGAAGGTCCTATTGACTACGATTTACTTGAAGATTTCGATGTTTTATTTATGGGAAATATTCAACATACTAAGGATGGTAAAGACGATAAATTCACCAAAGACGAATTATTAGCAATTAAGCGATATGTAGGAGAAGGTGGGGGTCTTTTTTTAACTACGGGCGCCGGCGGAGATCAAGACATTCCAATGAAGATGGGGTCCCTCAGAGTATTATATAAAATGACTGGAGTGCGAAGATATTGGAATGGAGTTATACAGGAAGCACACTCACATTTT
This sequence comes from Promethearchaeota archaeon, assembly GCA_019894855.1. Taxonomy (GTDB): domain Archaea; phylum Asgardarchaeota; class Lokiarchaeia; order Sigyniarchaeales; family SOKP01; genus SOKP01. The sequence goes on along the minus strand of JAGXNS010000065.1, from coordinate 10,051 downwards.
TTAGTAAATAAACAAAACGTGTTAGTAAATGACCTGTTTGTCCATCCGATTACTGCGGGTATAACTGAAGTCGTACTCCCTAACTGTACATTTTTTACGATAACTGAAGAAGATGTTGAAGATATAATAGTGACTTCAGAAAAAGCAGAATTTAAATATCTTGCTGATGATGACATAGGAACTATTGGTACCGTCCCTATCTGTGTCGTTAGCGATTTTTTCAGTGGGAGATGTATAACTATTGGTTCATCTGATTGGCTTATTGAAGAAGATTTTGGATTAGACGCTGGAGATAATATACCATTTCTTTCTAACATTATTAAATGGCTTAGTTTTGATCTCTAGCGTTATTTTCCTTATTTTAATGCAGTTAACCGTATCCAAGACAAAAAAGAGGGAAAACCAAAATGGTTTTTAGAATTCTTCGGCCAGACTCAGCTTTGGTTTGGAACAATGAAGAGCTTCGCAGACGATTTCCAAGGTATCGTGGTATCATTGATGATAATGAAATTGCACGGTATATAATCGCAAAAAGCATAGAATGTGACTTTGATCCTAATGATTCAATTAAAAACTTAGAGAATTTGTTGTCAGAAAAATCTCTTGAATTTAAAGAAGTATTAAAAAAATCTACTGAAGAACAAAAGAAACGTAGTATAGTTTCTAAAAATTTTATTAACCTGGCAGAAGAATTAGCGAATAGATATCTTGAAAATTGCATTTTCTGCGAAAGACAATGTAAAGTTAATCGTATTAAAGATGAAACTGGTTTTTGCTATCTTTCTAAGGATTCTTATGTGTCATCCGCTTTTCTTCATTCGGGGGAAGAAGCTCCACTAACACCTAGTGGCACAATTTTTTTCCAAGGATGCAATTTTGGATGTGTTTTCTGCCAAAACTACGATATATCTCAGTCATGGAAAAACAAGAAAAAAATTGAGGATGTTGCTCAAAAAGTTGGTGTAAAACAATTAGCAGCTCTTGCAGACAGATTAGTTGAGAAAGGGGCTATTAATATTAACTATGTAGGAGGAGATCCTATTCCAAACATCCATACTATTGTTGGTAGCTTACAATATCAAACCTCAAACATAACTCAACTTTGGAACTCGAACTTTTTCTTGACTGATAAGTCCTTATCATTAATTTTAGATTTAATGGACTTCTGGTTGCCAGACTGGAAGTATGGAAATAATGAATGTGGAAAAAGATTCTCTGGCATTGATAATTACTTCGATGTCATTGCCAGAAATCATAAAAGAATCCATGATGAGGGAAGTGGAGAAATTATAATCCGACACCTAGTTATGCCTAATCACATAGAATGTTGCTCTAAACCAATTTTAGATTTTGTAGTTAAAGAACTTCCGAAGGCTGTAGTGAACTTGATGGCTCAATATAGACCACAATGGAAGTCCTCTGAATATCCGGAAATAAATCGTAGACCTTCAATGGGAGAAATTCGCGAAGTGAAAAATTATGCTGACGATTTAGGAATCTTGTACGAGTCAGTCTCTTAGTTTTAGAAAAAATAATAAGGAATGATAAATTCTTAAATCCTAATAGCAACAATTTAACTACTTATACTTAATGGTATTTTCTATGAGTTTAGAAGATGTGAAAGGCTTAGGCAAAAAAAAAGACGTGCTGATTGAAGCGGGTATTGATTCCGTTGAGAAGTTAGCAAACGCGAGTGTGGAAAATTTAACACAGTTAAAAGGCATTGGAAAAGCTACAGCTGAAAAATTCGTAAGTAACGCTAAAGAATTATTAAGTGAACCAAAAGAGGCTACTAAAGAAAGTGAGGATTCAGCTCTTGATCAACCCTCAGAGGACGTAGAGAAAGCACAAAAAGAGGAAGAAGAAGCAAAAAAACTAGAAGAGAAGAAAACGAAGTTAGAAGGCAAAAAGGCAGAAGAAGGCGATTTCGTATTACTTAAGATGACAGCAAGGACGCAAAAAGGAAAGATTTTTAGAGTATCTTCTGAAGAAGATGCAAAAAAAGCAGGAATGTATGAGGAGGAAAAAGCTCAACAAGGGTATTACACTCCAGAATTTATAATAATTGGAAAACCGGGATTTTTAAATGAAGGCTTAACTGAAACAATAAAAGATATGAATTACTTTCAAAAAAAATCTGTAAAAATTCCCCCTACTAAAGCCTTTGGTAAAAGAGATCCTCAAAAAATTGAAAGAATTGGCATAGCTAAATTTAGAAAATTAAACGATGGAAAAAATCCGGAATACGGTCAAGACTTTACAAATAAAAAAGGACAGAGAGGAGTTATTGCGAATATTCTTCAAGGTAAAGTAATTATTGATTATAATCACCCTCTAGCAGGACAATCAATAGATTATAACCTTGAAATAGTAGATAAGATCGAATCATTTAATGAAAAAATCGATTACTTTATGATTTCAAAGGGAATTCCTAAAGAAACCGCATCTGAATTTATCGTAAATCTTTTGAAGGACAAAACTTTAGAAATTACCGTTCCTAAAATGCTCTTGTTTCAAAACCTTACTTATCTTAAATTCGGGTTAGCTATGGATTTACAGACTCATATGGGAGATGAAATTGAAGATGTCAAGTTCATTGAAGTATATGAGAAAATACCCGTCCCACCGACACCAGCAGAATCTGTTATGCAAAAAGTAGAAGAGTATAACAAAGAACAAGATTCAGAAGAGAATGAATCCTAATAGGAATTGAATTTAATTCCTCATTATACCGATTTACTTCTTTAAATTCCTATATTCTTTTAAAATTAAATCACCTATTTTTGAAGCAGGATCCTTATCAAGCTTCCAATTAGAGAATTCTGGGAAAGTACCCGCATCTACCACATATAACTTATTCGTATTATCTTCTCTAACTAAATCAAGATGTCCAAACAACAGATTATATTTTTCTTTCCATTTAATAAGATATTTTTCGATTTCTTTATCAGATTCGACTAATTCAGTGTCTTGATGTTCATTTGAGAGAGGGTTTTTTTTACATATGCAGATTTCATTTTCTATAAAATAAGCTAAGTAATGTGTTCCTTTGATAAAATTTTCAAGATAGAAATAATTTTCTGTAGGAATGTTAAAATCTCGAAGAGAATTATACACTTTGACACCTTTACTTCCAGAACCATGCATAGGTTTTGAAATGAGGGGAAAATTTGACTCTTGAAGTTGACTTTTAAGAGTTTTAAAGGTACCCATAAAAATTTTTGGACATAAAAATCCTAAGTTTTTCATAGAAAAATAGGATTCAACCCGATTTTTATGATAATAACTTACAGCAGTGTTTGGAATGACAGGGATCATATTAGCCTCTAAAAAATAACCTGCATAAAGATAAAGTAAGTGTTTAGATTTTAATATATATAAATCTTTGTTTAGAAGCGTATCATTAACGATTAAATCCTTTGCCGTAAAAATTTTTACTTCATGCCCCTTAATTTCAAGATATTTTTGAATTTCCCCCGCGAAATTTCCCGTCCTTTTTGATAAAATTCCTATTTTCATAATTGCTATTCTTCCTAAATTTTAGCTCGTTTTATGAGATAATCTCCTATAATTTTAGGGCCATTTTTGATGTAATTAAAATTTGGGGATGCATTTATATCTGTCAAAAAATAATTTCCGTCTTTTGATTTTAAGAAATCCATAGAACTTATTTTTAATCCAATTGTTTCAGTAGCAGTATAAGCCATTTCTGTTAATTCGGGAATTTTCTCTATTTTTGTTCTAGATTTAATTTTATCCGGATTTATTAAAACTGGTAATTGTTTGAAGTAAAAAAAGTTATCCCCTACAAGATACACTTTATATTCCCATTTACTCTTTATAAAATCTTGATAGTATAGATGTGTGTATTTGGGGTAATTCCCACTTGATTCATCAATAGCGCGAACATCAACTACCCTTAAGTATCCCTCTTCTTTCTGAACTTGAGGATTAAATGCATAATTTTTTTGGTCCATAATATTTTTAATTATGTATTCATTAAATGGGGGTGGCTGTCCTACTGGATTTAACGAAAAATTGGGAACTTGAATCCCGGCTTTTTTTAGGGCAACGCTATTTAAAAATCTATTGAAAGCAAGAGAGATTCCTCTTGATGAATTAATCACTGGAATACTGGTTTCCTTCTCTATCAATTTCACTAAATTTAACACTAAGTCTCCTTTCGCTTTCACAAAAAAAATGTCTTCATCAAAAAAATAGTTCGAGAAATCAATTAGATAGTCTTCTTCGAGATAAATTGATATCTCTGCTAATGGTTTAATATATTTTAAGAATTGAATCGATTTTTTCTCTAAATGGTAACTGTCTGTCAATAATCCTATTTTTATCAAATAAGCACCCCAACTAAACGCAATCGATGAAAAAATCTTTCCTTTATGAATAGTATAAAACTAAGTTATTTTAAAGTATATATAATAACGAAAAAATAATAAACTAAATAGAAATATTACTCGAACTTATTTATCAATACATTTATATATTTTAATTTGTTTTTTAGAAATCAAATTGCACGGGTTTTTTAAATGGCGAATAATTTAAAGCGAAAATATATTGGAGCCATTTGTAATAGAGATCTTGAAGTTTTGGAAAACATCAAGAAGTTCTTAATTAAAAATTATAATATAACAATAGTTAATTTAATGAAAAACGGATTAGAATCGTTCAACGCTAAATACCTAGAAAAGCGGTTAAAAAAATATCCAATTTCGTTTTTAATTGTAAAACTGACAACTCAAGAGTTAAATGAAAAAATCTATAGAATCGTTAAAAAAACTTGTCCTGAAATTCCTATTCTTAACACGCTAGAATCCGTCCAGTTATGTGAGAGTAGACAAAACACTTTTAATTTTATAAAAAAAAATTACAATAAAATTCTAACACCACGCTCTTTTTCTAATGAATTAGAAGCAATTCATGCTTCTCAAAGGGAAACCCCTATTATTGTAAAATTAAATTCTCATAACATTCCCGATTTACCTAAGAACGATAGAATAATCGGTGTCGCTAAAAATCATAGAGAATTACTTGAATTGATAAAAAATTATAATGGAAGCGAGTTATTTTTTCAAGAGTATTTAGGAGAACATGATATTCTCTATAAAATTTATGTTGTTGGTAATTGGGTTGTTTCAATAACCTCTCATAATCGTTTACAACAATTAAACAAATTGTCTCCCTTGGACCTCATCCATATTAGAATTCCAGTTGAAGATCCATTTAAAAAGAGGATTATTCGATTAGGCCGAAAGTTTGGTATGTCAGTTTTTGGAATAGATTACATATTAACTGAGAAGGGACCTTATATCGTAGATATTAATGATTTTCCTAGCTTTAGGAGCGTGCCAGAAGGAATAAGTTTAGTTTCAGATCATATTTACAATTTAATTAATACGAGAGAAATATATCGAAACGCATTCGTCAAAGCTAAGAGTTAAATTTTCAAAGATATCAAGTTTCGAGGATATTATTATCGTTCTCTTCTATTTTCTAGAAATTCTATAAGTCTTTTTTTTGCGACATAATCATCCAATTGTTCTGGAGGGTGCTTATTAAAAAACGAGCAAGCTGATTGTAAAATCCCCCCAATTTTGCGATCTTTAGCAATTTTTAAAACCCTTATACAGTCAGCTATGATTCCTGCGGAATTATTACCATCTTCTACAAACATGGTAATATCAACTCGCACAGGCGCACCACCAAAAATTCTCCCTTCTAATCTCATATAAGCCTCTTTTTGATTCTTAAGGAATGGGATATAATCTACAGCAGATATTCGACATTCTATATCATCCTTATTTTGTAAATTTGCTATTACCGCTTCAGTTTTAGATTGGCGTTTCCCTTCCTCGTATATTAATTGACCATTAGATTGAGGGGTTAATAAATTGCAGAAATCCGATGACCCTCCCCAATCAAGCTGTATAGTTCTGTCAAGAATTGCGCCCCGCATTGGAAAGAGATTTGCTAGCGATCGATGTATTATAGTAGCTCCTATTTGAGATTTAACATCGTCACCGATCAATGGAAGTTCTAATTTTAGAGCTTTTTCAACAATTTCTGAATCTTTAACTACATGTGAAGGCATACCGTTAACCACACAAGCTCCAGCATCAAGGCTTGCCATAGCGTAGAATTTAACCGCTTCATGGCAACCTGTTGGGAGCAAAATAACAGCAACATCAACATCCCGTTTTCTAAATTCTTCTACGAGGTCTACGGGTTTTTGACTTTCAATGACAGGTATAATGTTTTTTATATTACTTTTTAAACCATCTAATATTGGACCTTTTAACACTGGAGCATCTAAAAATCCGGGCTCAAATGTTTTTCTATTACAATTTGGTTCAGCAAAAATAGCTTCACTTAGATCTCTACCAATCTTATTCGCATTAACATCAATACCGAGGACAAAATTTATGTCTTCTACCCCATATTGAGTAATTTCTGGTAATAAACCAATGATCTTATCTGGATTTTTCTTGTAATTCTCGACTCCCGCAACTAATGCGCTTGCAACGTCTCCTACTCCGATAATTGCGACTTTTATGTCCCTTTCAGTCATTTTATTCAACTTTTTTTAAATTTTTAGTGCTCGCCGTTATAGTATCTATATTAAAAGGTATTATTTAAATCATCTTGAAATAAACTATAGAGATGGGTTCTATTTATTAGATTTATGATATTTTTGACACTATTGAAATTATTTGATTGGAGTTATTTGCGGATAAAAATCATCGTAGAGTCTAAAAGAAATAGAAAAAAGAAAAATGAGGATAATTTTAATTATAAATTTATAGTTTCTTTTACTTTCAAAAATAGTGGAATCGAGGCTAGAAAAAAGACAGGACCGAGTACGAATATCCAAGAAATGCCAAATAATGTAGCAATTATGCCTCCTGCGAAGGAACCTATAATCTGAGATACTGTGTTAACAATATTTAATATTCCTGTAAACTTTCCACGTTTATCTTCTGGCAACAAATCTTGAGACCACGCATTCAAGGGCGTTACTAATGATAATACACCTACTAACACGAATGGTAAACCAATCATAAATAGGATGTAATTACCTGAAACAAATGGCATTAAAAGGTATCCTATACTTACTATAATCATAGATATAGGTACGAATCTTTTTCTTCCAAATTTATCTGATAATCTTCCTAAATAAATGGTTGCAGCGAATACCACTGGAAATGCGATTGCGATTCCTAATAAGAGTTGCAGAGTTGTGAGCCCTTGATCAAAGATGAAAATAAATAAGAACGGCATAATCGAAGAAATTCCAGATTGGAAAATTACAAGTGCAAGAACAATTTTAAAGAATTCTTTATGGGATTTCAATTCTGCTATATTAAAAGTTTGCCTTAGCTCTGTAAAGAACTTTTTCTTCTCAGGAAGCTCAGAAACAGGTTTTTCTTTTAAAAAGAAAAAACCAATAATTCCAACTATAGCAAAAAGAAGTCCACCTGTAGACAATAATATTATGTGCCCATCCGGCGTAATAATCGTTCCTGTAGCTCCCAGACGAGGATCAGGAATACCAAATAATTCATTTCCTAGTAATAGGAATGCTACACCAATTAATAGCCCAATATAGCTAATTGAATTAATGATACCGTTTGCTCGCCCCCTTTTTTCAACTCCGACAGTATCTGGAATAAGAGATCTTTCAGCTACGAGAAACGCATTTGAAGCAATACCGATAAGCAAAACATCAATTATTAAACACCATATATATGCAATCTCAGTTCTCCCGAATAATAGATATGCAAAACTAAATAATACCATACCAAATCCAGCCATAATACCAAATAATAGAAATGGCCGACGCCTACCATATTTTGTTCTTGTGTTATCACTTGCAATCCCCCATAATGGCATGCTTATAAGACCAACCGTAGCTGATAAGGAAACCATTAGAGAAATGAAGAGTTCTGGGAGATATAGCACATGATCTAAGTACGTGTTGAAATAATTCTGCTCAAAAAAGAAGAAAAGGTAATCTCCCATGTAGAGCAATCCAATTAATAACACTTGTCTTCGAAGAAATTTACTAAACACTTTTTCTTTCAAATTTATATCTCCATTTTATAATGGAAGTTATTATTTTTCTAAAATATACAATACAAAAAGAAAGTATGCATTGAGGGAAAATTTAAGAATATTCTGCGCTTCTTTATTTTTAATTGATGATAAGAAATATCGTTTTTTCAGCTAGGGAAGATCACGAAATAGTTAAGGGTGTTATAAATACGCTAAAAAAGTTACCCGATGTTAACTTACACTTTCACGATCCTACAAAAAAGTTCTTTAACCTTTCCAGAATGCCTAAATCGATTAAAGAAGCAGATTTAATCATCGTTAAAGTGAGAAACGATTGTTCTATTGATTTACTTCATTACGCTAAAACAAATAAAATTCCAACGCTACATAATGTCGATACGGTTCTAATGTGCAAAAACAAGATATCCCTTGATTACGCTCTAAGAAAGGTATTTAAAAACCATCCAAAAATTGGTAACAAGTTTTCATTTCCTAACTCTTGGAATAATAATGCTACAGATGTTCCTAAATTTAAAAAATGGGCTCTACCAAAGCTTCCAATTGTAATTAAAAGTCATTATCAGCACGACAAATATAATCGATTTAACTTCTTAGTTAGAAAGATTGAAGAAGTGGACACATTTTGGAATCGGTATAAACATCTTTTATATTACGATGTATATATTCAGAAATTTATTGAGTGTGATGGATTTGAAAGAAAGGTTTATGTAATAGGAGATAAAGTTTTTGGCATTATTAGAGAAAATCCGATTTATATTTTTTTGAGAGATAAACCTTCCAATATTAATGTTGATACTATAAAACGGAAAGAATTCGAGGTTAATGATGATATTAGATATCTTGCTGAAATCTTGTCAAAAGAACTTAACCTTAAAATTTTTGGATTTGATTTAATAAAACTAACAGACAAGGATCGTTTTTATCTTATCGATTTAAACGACTTTCCTGGATTTAGAGGGATCAAAAACGTAGAAAACTCTTTATCCAGTTACTTGGTGGAATATATTAGAAATTTATAGAATCTACCCGAAAAACATGAAAGGGACAATTATCACGAATGATAATACTCCATACAAGATACAGAAATAACTAAAATTAATTTTTTGTGCGATTTTTAACAAGACTCCCATTGAAAAGTAACCTACAATGAAACTAACTGCTGTTAGAATCAAAATAGTAAAGATATCAATTGTTCCAAAAACCGATCCTTCTCCAAAGATTATATCCATTCCGATTGATGCCAGAGCTACTGGGACTGACATTAGAAAACTTAATTTTAAACTTTGTTCTTGAGTATATTTTTCAAATATTAGGGTAGAAATTGTGAAGCCGGAACGAGAAATCCCCGGAAGTATGGCAACCCCTTGAATTAATCCGGATATGCTTGAATCCCTAATGAGTTCCCGCTTAGAAATTAAATCGATGGTCTTATTTCCAAATTTCTTTTTAAAAATCAATAACACGATTCCAGTTATTATTAAAAAACCGGATATCATTAACGTCATTATATCACCTTGAGTAGCGTCAAAATCTTCGCTAATTATGAATTTAAATAATAGATAGAGGGGGATAGCGGTAATTGCTGTTCCAACGGTAGCGTATATCAGCCAATTACGCTTCTTAACATGATTATCCTCGGCTTCAAATTTCCCAGGTATTATGGATTTAATGATATGTATAAAATCCTTCCTCATTTTTACAATTACGGCTAAAGTTGTACCTAAATGAACCCAGATACTTAAACTAAAAGCCTGCTCAGGGGGAATTCCAAAAATATTAACTGATACTATCAACACTTGTCCTGAGGATGAGATTGGCAACCACTCAACCAATCCTTGAATTATTGCAATGATTATATATTCAATCATTTACATCACTCATACTTTTTCATTCCTTCAATTACACAAAATATTATCTCATCACGTGCTTTTCGAAAACCTTCAATTCCTTTCATTGAGGGATC
>JAGXNS010000064.1 GCA_019894855.1 Promethearchaeota archaeon | reverse complement strand
GCTTTCTCCAGAAGAAACTACGACAATTACATTTGATGTGACCTACGATACAGGAATTACATCAATTGATCGATGGATAGATATTCAACCTATATTAATTGTTCTCATAGTTGTAGTTGGAATCGTGATTGTTGTTGCTCTCTTGGCCAGAAGAGGTCAGAAGAAATTAAAACCAAAATCAACGCCTAAAGCTGCCTCCGCAAAATCAGCTATCAAAAAACCTAGTAAATTAGACACTAACTGCATTCGTTGTGGAAATTCCATCCGACCTGACGCTCACTTTTGTCCGAGCTGTGGAGGTAAAATTGAAGGAAGGAGCGCTAAGGAATCAACCGTAATAACTCCGATAAAATCGAAAACGTGTTCATTTTGTCGTAGTAAGTTATCACAAGATGATAAATATTGTAAATGGTGCGGAACAGAAATAGAGCAAGCAAAATCATAATCGCAATACAAAACTTACTGCTTTCAAAAAACCAAAACCAAAATTTTTAAATTTTTACTTTTTTTTTTTTACTTTAAACCAACAATATAGAAGAAATAAACAAGAAAAAATGCTTCGATTATTTTTAAGATTATTTTTAAGATCAAAACTAAAAAAAATCTTCTCTTATATCTGTCTCGCACTCATCCTCGCGTTTGTAATAGTATTTGTTGAAAATCGATTTGAAATTCATCCATTTACATATATAGCTAGTATCATTAGCTGTGTATTCTCCTTACTTCTCTATTTAGAACTCAAAGAAAAAAAGATTTGTATTATAGCAGATACAAAGTTAAATCAAAAGAAATATTACGAGGAAACTGGTTTAAATGCATCTAGAAAAAGGAAGTTAAAAGCTGGTTATCGTAAATGGTTAATACTTACAAAAACCGAAAGTAATCACAGCATAGTAAAAACACAATCATTTATTAGTGATATGGGTGATTATTGCATTTATTGTTATTTCAGTCTTATTCCAATCATTATAATTACTATTTATTCTAGCATGTACTTAACTTCTTTGCAGACATTTGTAATAATTTTGGTTGTAGTTATTTCATTAATAACACTTTGCATAATAGTAGATAGGAGATCTAGTAATATGTGGTACAAACAAATAGATTCTGAGATAAGACGAATTCTATTTGAAGAAGAAACGGGTTATAGCCCATTAGTTAAGGGTAAATATACTTTTAAATATAAAGCTTGGCTAACATTACGTGATGAGAAAATTCAAACAGCTCCTTATCGTAATTAGAAAGATCTAATTTATTTAAAACGGTTAACTTATTAATTTAAGTTATTTGTCAAATTCTCCTTAGAAATTCTTCGAGTATTTTATATGAGCTCCATAAATAAAAGTATCACTGAATTAAGAAGAAAAAAAGTATTCTTCTTTGATTTGGATGGGACACTTTATTTAGGTAATAAACTTTTTGATGGAGTGATTGAACTAATAAAAGCTCTTAAAGAGCAAGGGAAACGTTATTTTTTTCTTTCAAACAATTCAAGTAAATCAACCTCTGATTACCTTAAGAAATTGAATAAATTAAACTTGAATGCAACCCGAGAGAATATAATACTATCTCAACATCCTACCATCAGTTATCTAAAGAAAAATAACTACAATACTGTTTTTTTACTAGGAAATGAGTCTCTTAAAAAAGAGTTTATTGGAGAAGGGTTCACTTTAAGCGAGAGTAATCCAGAAATTATTGTTCTCGCTTTTGATCAAGAATTAACCTATAATCGGTTGACAAAGGCATCATATTTACTCCAAAAAGGTATTCCATATATCGCCACTCATTTGGATGATAAATGTCCTACAGAGAATGGATTTATACCTGATGCTGGAGGTATTGCAGCCCTCTTATATAAAACAGCAGAAAGAATGCCAGTTGTTTTTGGAAAACCAAACAAAGAAATGCTCTTGTTTAAGCTTAAAGAAATTAAAGTAAAGCCTCAAGATGCAGTGATGTTTGGAGATAGATTGTACACAGACATAAAAATGGGACTAGACGCTGGTATTACAACGTGTTGCGTGCTTTCTGGAGAAACAACTTTAGAAATGATTAATAAAAGTAAATCAGAAAAACCTGATTTTATAATCAATGGTATCTGGGACGTTTTGGAGATTTTTTCTTAAAGAATCATGCCTCCTTGTATCTCCAAACCTTTCTATATATAGTTAATTTTATTTCAGAAGAGAAATTATAGTACAATATCATTATTCAACGAAAAAGCAGAATGATGTAAATAAAAAATTTATCCCATTATACTAAATTGAGAATTGAATTATGACCTCTACTGATACGCCCAAGTATGTCTACGATTTTAGCGAAGGTAGAAAAGAGCTAAAGAACCTACTTGGAGGAAAAGGCGCAAATCTCGGAGAAATGACCTATTTGGGGTTAAATATTCCTCCAGGTTTTACTATAACCACAGAAGCATGTTTGCTTTATTTTAAAGATCCTTCAAAAATAATGGCGCAAATTAAGCCTATGGTCTTAGAACATTTAAAAAACCTAGAAAAAGCTACGGGAAAAATATTTGGCGATAAAAAAAATCCTTTATTGCTAAGCGTAAGAAGCGGTGCTCCAATGTCAATGCCGGGCATGATGGACACAGTTTTAAATCTAGGATTAAACGATGAATCTATTAAAGGAATGGCAGAATTGACAGGAAATACTCGATTTGCCTACGATTCCTGGAGAAGATTTATTCAAATGTTTGGTGACGTTTGTATGGGGATCGGGGATGAGAAATTTGAAAGAATTCTTGATAAGTATAAGCGTGTTATCTCTAGAACTGCTCAAGATACAGATCTAAAAGACCAAGATTTACAAAAAGTGATTGCTGATTATAAAGCTTTATACGAAAAAGAAATTGGTTCACCATTCCCTCAAGATCCCTTTAAACAGCTATTTATATCAATAGAAGCAGTATTTAAATCTTGGAACAATAAGCGAGCTATTACGTATCGAAAGATTTCTAATATACCTAATTTGGGAACAGCTGTTAATGTACAAGCTATGGTTTTCGGAAATAAAGGAGATAATTCAGCTACGGGAGTTGCATTTACGCGGGATCCTTCGAATGGAGAAAATATAACGTTTGGGGAATATTTAACTAATGCTCAAGGAGAAGATGTAGTTGCCGGAATACGGACACCTAAGAAACTTGAAGAACTTGCCAAAGAGTTTCCAGAAATTTATGAAGACTTGAAGCAAACGATGGTTAAACTCGAAAATCACTATAAAGATATGCAAGATATTGAGTTCACAATTGAAAATGGAGTCCTTTACATTCTACAAACTAGAAATGGAAAACGCACGCCCTCAGCAGCAGTTAAAATCGCAGTGGATATGGTTAAAGAAGGTTTAATTACTCGGGAACAGGCAATTATGAGTATCGATCCAAACAAAATATCGAAACTGTTATTTAAAAGCATAGATGAGAATGCTATAGTGCGTGTTTTAGCAAAGGGAATTAACGCTTCACCAGGTGCTGTGTCTGGGATCGCTATATTTGATTCTGATCGCGCTGAAGAGTTGGCTAATTCTCAAGAAAAAGAGATAATTTTAGTACGACCTCAAACCAAACCTGAGGATGTTCACGGTTTATACGCATCCAGTGGCGTTTTGACTCAATTTGGAGGAAAAACGTCTCATGCTGCCGTTGTTGCAAGAGGAATGGGTAAACCAGCAATTGTCGGAGCTCAAGATATTGAAATTGATGAGGAAGCTAGAGAATTTAGGGTTGCAGAGACTATTATTAAAGAAGGTAAATACATTACAATTGATGGAACAACGGGACGCGTAATAGAAGGAATAGTTCCATTAATTGAACCTGAGATAAAGGGTGAATTCTTAGAATTATTAGAAATGGCTGACGAAGTTCGAACCATGGGTGTTCGAGCAAATGCGGATACTCCTATAGACGCTAAGAAAGCATTGGAATTCGGCGCCGAAGGTATAGGATTAACGAGAACGGAACACATGTTCATGGCACAAGAGCGATTACCTGTTGTTCAGAAGATGATAATGGCTCAAACCATGGAAGATCGTCAAGACGCGTTAGATAAAATTTTACCAATGCAAAAAGGAGATTTCTTAGAAATCTTTAAAATTATGGAAGGTAAACCTGTGACAATTCGGTTACTTGATCCCCCTCTACATGAATTCTTACCCGAATTATCCACGGTTTTATTAGAGAATCAAGAATTGAAAATGACAAATTCTCTATCTAAATCTTTGCTCGGTACAAGCCCTCTTGACGATGAAATAAAAACGAAGAAAAAAGTTATTAAATTAATTCGTTCCTTATCGGAAGAAAATCCTATGATGGGTCTTAGAGGTTGCCGTCTCGGTATAGTCTGGCCAGAAATCAACGAAATGCAAGTTAGAGCTATTTTTCAAGCAGCTTGTGAACTCAAACTGCAAGGGGTTGAGGTTAAACCTGAAGTAATGATCCCCCTTATTGGCATGATATCAGAACTTCAGTATGTAAAAACGCAATTACTTGAAATAGCAGAAGAGACAATTAAAGAATACGGAGTGGATTTAAAGTACAAATTTGGAACAATGATTGAAATTCCGAGAGCAGCTCTCACCGCAGACGAGATTGCTATGGAAGCGGAATTTTTCTCCTTTGGAACTAATGATTTAACCCAAATGACATATGGTTTCAGTCGAGACGATGCTGAAGGTAAATTCATTCCAGTTTATTTGAATAAGGAAATTCTTGAGCGAAATCCGTTTGAAACACTTGATCAAGATGGAGTAGGAAAATTAATGAAAATAGCTATCAAATTGGGCAGGGAAACTAGACCCGACTTAAAAATCGGAATATGCGGTGAGCATGGTGGAGAGCCAAAAAGCGTGGAGTTCTTTCACAATATTGGTTTAAATTATGTGTCTTGTTCACCGTTTAGGATACCTGTTGCGAGAATTTCAGCAGCACAAGCCGTAATCAAAGAAAAAAATAAGGAATTATAAGAACTGACAACCCTTTCTATTATAAACTATTTTCTATTATTAGATTACATTTCTTTTTTTATGATTTCTAATTCCCATTTCATTTAAAATTAAACTGATAACATAATTTTACGCAACTGTTCCATAAAAAATATATCTTAATGATTGATTAAGATACTATATAACTTGTAGGTGTGAAAATGACCTTAACTATAGATGAGCGAATTTCGTTATTGAAAGAAGTAGGAGAAGAAATAATAAGTGTAGACGAATTAAGACAATTACTTAAATGGAAAGATGATAATAACGAAAAAATTTACGCTTACGATGGTTTTGAACCATCAGGAAATATTCATATCGCTCAAGGTCTTCTAAGGGCGATTAATGTAAATAAGATAACTAAAGCGGGTGTTAGATTTAAGTTTCTAGTTGCAGATTGGCACGCAGCTGCGAACCATAAATTTGGTGGAGATTTAGAAGTAATTAAGAAAGTTGGCGATTTTTTCATTGAAGTTTGGAAAGTCTGCAACATGGACCTAAGTAAAGTAGAATTTATTTATGCTTCAGAATTAGTGAAAGATCCTGCATATTGGGAATTAGTTTTAAATATAGCAATCAACAGTTCTTTAAATAGAGTAAAAAGATGTACCCAAATCATGGGAAGAGATGATGTCGATACATTAACAGCTTCTCAAATAATGTATCCTTTAATGCAGGCAGCAGATATTTTTTATCTTCCCGGTAATATTTGTCAATTGGGATTAGATCAACGCAAAGTAAATATGTTGGCGAGAGAAGTTGCACCAAAGATAAATAAACCAAAACCAATTTCTCTTAGCCATCATATGCTAATGGGATTAGGAAAACCACCCGATACGAATTTGACGGGAATTGATAGAGCTATAAAACTCAAAATGTCAAAATCAGACCCAGACTCAGCAATTTTTATGTTAGATAATCCCACAGATGTAAAACGTAAAATTAATAAAGCGTATTGCCCTCCAAAAGAAACAGTTGAAAACCCTGTCTTAGAATATTGCAAATATATAATATTTGAGCTCATAAATACATTTGAAATAGAAAGACCTGATAAGTATGGAGGAAATATAGAATATAAAAATTACGAAGCGATGGCAAAAGATTACGCTCAAGGTAAGCTAAATCCCCCCGATTTAAAATCAGCAGTGATAAAATACTTAAATCAACTACTGCTACCTATAAGGGAACATTTTGAGAAAGACGAAAAAGCTAGAGAACTTTATTCATTTGTAGAAAGAGTATATACAAAGAAAGATACGAAAAAATAACATGATTAAGCTATTAACGATTGGCGATTCTCACTTACCTCGTAGGGCTAAAAGTATTCCAGATCAAATTATCAAAAAGTTAGAACAATTAGTTGAAATTGAAAAATTTGATTACACTTTTTTTACTGGCGACATAGTAAACGCTCCAAAATTCATGAATTTTTTAAGCTTAATTACAAAGAAAAATCTATTTGTTGTAATTGGAAATATGGATTATTATGGGGGGAATCGAGATGCTCCAGTCTATCAAAATTTAAATATATCTATGGAAAATAATGATGATTTAATTATAGGGTTAACTCATGGCCATCAAGTATCTCCTAGGGGAGATCGCTCTCAACTTGAGTTGATTGCTATCGAAAAAAGTTTTAACATTTTAATATCTGGACATACGCATAAAGAAGAGATTTTTCTTCAGAAAGATATCTTACTATTAAATCCCGGTAGCGTTACTGGAGCGTGGTCTTTTGTAGCAAGTGGTAATCCTTCGTTTATTACTTTAAATATAATTGAAAAAACGAGGGAGATAAATGTGGTTTTACATCAGTACGATATAAAAGCTACCAAACTTAAGGATTTAAAATCCTATTTTGTTTTTGAAAACAACAATATTCGACATAAATATTAAGTTAAATAAAAAAATAATAATTCGTAGTAATTTCTCTTATTTTGGCGCTTTAAGCTTGTCTAACACGAGAACTTTCGGTAGTTTTAACAATATACCAAAATTTCTTTTTCCGTTGCTACTTTTATCATATCTTAACTTTTTAAATCCGTATTTATTCTTTTTCAGCATCATGTGGAGCGTTGAGTTATCGCCACTAGAAAACCCCATCAAATCTTCTGGAGTTGCTATTATCTCTAAATCGTACTCTTCCAATTTACCTTTACCAAGGGTGTATTTTCCATTCTCGGCAATAAGATTAACCCATAAGTAAAAATCTTCTTCAGTATGAAGCCCCATATTTAACTTTGCTTGAAAACTATCAAGTATTTTATTATTCTTTGGATTTCTGCGTTTATCTAAGATTATACTTTCGATAACGCCCTTAAAAGTAATGAATAAGTTTTCTTTGTCAGAATCTTCCATGATTGTATACCATTTTCTTTAAGACCATAGAGGTTTTATTTTTCTTTAACTGTTAATAATTTATTTAATCTAAAAAAATATAAGTATTATTAATCTATCAAAATTGAAATTTAATTGATAAAAATATTTAATAAATTGATGGTGAATCTATAAAATGTGGTTTTTCTTTTCCCCTAATATAATCTACGGACCTGATTCCATAGATTTTATGGAAAATATCTCAGGTGGTAAATGTTTCATAATTACTGATAAAGTTGTTAAAGAATTAGGTTATTTAAAAATTCTTACTGATGCCCTTGATAAATTTGGGAAGACATATGAAGTATTTGACGATGTAGTCCCAGATCCAAGAGATGAAGGTGTTCTAAAAGCTCGAGACTTGTGTCTTAAATATTCTCCCGACATCATTATTGCATTAGGTGGTGGTTCAGTTATAGATACTGCTAAAGTAGTTTGGTGTTTATACGAATTTCCTGATTTTGTTCTGGATGACATTCATGCCTTTAGAAATGATCTATATGATATGGGCAAAAAAGCGAAGATGGTTGCTATTCCTACTACTTCTGGAACAGGAGCAGAAACAACCTTTGTAACTGTAATTTCTCGATATGAAGAAGAGATATGGAAGAAGTATTTCTATCTTCATAGAGGACTAATACCAACTTACGCGATTATTGACCCAATTTTTCCAATGGGCATGCCTACAGAACTAACCGTTAACACAGCTTTTGATGCTCTCGCTCATTCTATAGAAGGTTTAGGAACTTTATGGAGAAATGAATTTAGTGATGCTTTAGCACTAAAAGCAATCGAATTAGTCTTTAAATATTTACCCGTAATTTATAAAGACGGAAAAAATGAAGAAGCAAGAGATTTCCTTCACCAAGCAGCTACTATTGCAGGTTTAGCCTTTGGAAATGGACAAGTACATATAGGGCACACGCTCGGGCATTCGTGGGGTTCGATGTATCACGTACATCATGGTAAAAGTGTAGGGATTGTAATGAAATATGTTACTCAGTTTATTTTAAACGATCCTGAGAAAGACGATGCCGTCAAGATTTACGCCAAACTAGCAAAACAATTAGGTTGGGTCTCTTGGAGTGAAGGAGACAAAAAAGCTGCTAATAAAGTTATAGAGAAGTTGGGTGATCTTCAAAAGGAGGTTAACTTTCCAGTGAGCCTCAAAGAAACTGGTGTTTCAAAAGAAGACTTTGAAAAAGACTTGGAAGCTTTAGTTAATTTATGTTATCAAGACGCCAGTTCTGTTCTAACACCTAGGTCAACGAGTGGTGAAGAATTTAAAAAATTATATCAATACGCTTTTGAAGGAAAAGATGTTGATTTCTGAGCTTAGTTTGTCTCAAATTCAATTTTAACAACTATTTTTTTTGTTTTTTTTTTTCATTGTTTCTTCTAATTCAAAATTGTCGAAATGTTAAACCATATATATACGATTTTCTATTTATTTTTTAGACTATTTATAAACTATTTAACGAATGAATAACGTAATTGAAGATTTTCATGCCAATTAGTGAAGAAGAACGTCAATTTCTTAATTACTTAGAAAAGTTAATAGGCTTGTCTATACCAGAAGTTTCAGAACTTCAAAGTTATACATTTGGATACACAGTTACTAACAACCATGTCGATGGTTTGAGTTTGTTTTCATGTGGGTTAACGATAATACCCGAAAAAATTACATCTCTCCCTTTTCTAAAAAAAATCTTAGTTAGAGGTAACAAGTTAAAAGTTATTCCAGAAGAGCTTTGTTTTATTTCTTCGCTTGATACTTTAGATTTAAGTGAAAATAAGTTAGTAAAATTACCAAAAGCGATTTATTCTCTTTCTTCGTTAAAAGAATTACATTTAGAAACCAATCGATTAACTTTATTGCCAGATACCATAAGCTCATTAGCTTGCCTTACTCTATTAGATCTGAGTGAAAATTCTCTTTACAAAATACCTGATACTATTGGAGAATTAATTAACTTGGTATCTTTAGATCTGAGTTATAATATGATAAACGAACTTCCAGACTCTATTAAAGAATTAAAATCTTTAAAATTGTTATATTTAGGAAGTAACAACCTGGATACTTTACCTGAAGCTATAGGGTTGCTGAGTTCTTTAAAGAGATTAAATTTAAGAAATAATAAATTAAGTAAATTGCCAAATTCAATAGGAAATTTAACTTCTTTATCATCTCTTTTCTTAAAAGGAAATGTTCTTACTTATCTACCAGATTCGATAGGGAATTTAAAAAACCTTAAATATTTAGGATTAATGTCTAATAAGCTTCCTATTCTCCCGGAGTCGATAGGATTTCTTGAATCACTAGAAAACTTAAATATTTCTTCTAATTATCTTACTGAATTACCAAAATCCATTAATTTACTTAAATCTCTTATTAAATTAGAGATTATAAACAATCAAATAACTTCGCTACCTGAGCTCGAGTCCCTAAGAGCAGTTAAAACATTAAAATCGGATAGAAATATGCTTAAACAATTACCAGATTCAATTTGTAAATTAAAAACTCTCGAAACATTAAAGATTGATCGAAACGAGCTTGAGGTGTTACCCGACTCGATTGGAAATCTTACATCCTTAAAGGAGTTAGATTTATATGATAACAAATTAGAATTTCTTCCTGAATCTCTTGGGAACTTAAAATCTCTTGAAGTATTAGATTTAAGTAAAAACAAGTTGACTTTTTTGCCAGCTTCAATAGGATCGTTGGAATCTTTAAAAGAACTAGATCTTTCTAATAATAAGCTAATGGAATTAACACCATCCATAGGAAAGTTACCCTTAATAAAAAACTTAGTTTTAGGATTTAATCGCCTCGAAACAATACCAAATAGCATTGGTTCCTTAACGACATTAGAAAATTTAGATTTAGGCAAAAATAATATCAGTACAATTCCCAATACGATTGGATCTTTACAATCTCTTAAAAGACTATATCTATATTATAATAACTTGAAAGAAATTCCGGATACAATCGGGGATTTAAAAAATTTAAAATATCTTTACTTAGGTAACAACAAGCTCACAGAAATACCTGATTCTATTGGAAACCTCAAATCCTTGAAATATTTATTTTTACGAACAAATTTCATTAACCATATACCAAAATCAATAGAATCCCTTTCTTCTCTTCAGTACCTAAATATAGAGCGTAATAATCTCAAGAAGTTTCCCTCTTCGCTCGAAAAATTAGAAGCTCGGGAAGTTAAAATTTTTAAATAGACTAAGCTTTTTTATTTGGGAAATTATAAATTTCGCCTTATTAATTCTTAACTTGAATTGGTAGATAAAAATCTACGATTAAATCTATAAATAGTAAAAAATTAATTTTTTATATAATAATGAGGTGCTAATTTAATGAAAGGTTTTGAAGGTAAACTTTTAATAGTTAATTTATCCAATAAAGAGATTAGTGAAGAAGAAATTGACGATACCATTGCTAGTAATTTTCTTGGAGGTGCTGGATATGCGTGTAAATATTTATTTGACAAGATTGACAAAGACACGGACCCTCTTTCACCAGATAACATATTAATGTTTATGACTGGACTTTTATGTGGTTCAAACGCGCCAACAAGTGGTAGATTCGTTGTTTGTGCTAAATCACCCCTTACAGGAATATGGGGGGAATCGAATTGTGGAGGATTTTTCGGCCCAGAATTAAGAAAGGCAGGTTACGATGGGATTGTATTTAAAGGGTCATCAGAGAGTCCGGTATTCTTAGAAATAAGCGAGAACAAAGCGGAAATTAAGGAAGCTTCGGACTTGTGGGGGAAGGGTATATTCGAAACATCCAAAATATTGAAGGAAAAATCAGGATCCCAACTAACACGTGTTGCGTGTATAGGGCAAGCAGGTGAAAATCTTGTAAAATATGCTATAATTGCTTCCGAAGATAAAGCTGCTGGAAGGACAGGTATGGGGGCCGTTATGGGTTCAAAAAAATTGAAAGCAATTACAGTTAGAGGAACAAAAAGGAAATATAATGCTTTTGAACCTGAAGGATTTAAAGAGGCTGCTAAACTAACAACAGACACTATTAATTCTGCTTTTGCAACACAAATGTTTGGAGATTTAGGCACATCAAGTGGGGTTGATATGTATAATGCCTCAGGCGAATTACCAATTAAATACTGGAAACAAGGAACTTGGGAAGGTGCATTCAACATATCGGGCTCTACTGCATTCGAAACGATGTTCACTGGGAGTTACCCCTGCTATTCATGTCCTATAGGTTGTTCAAAGAGGGTGAAAATTGACGAAGGGGAATTTAAAACTGATGGTGAAATAGAAGCTGCTGAATACGAAACTGTAGCTGGATTTGGATCTATGCTCTTGGTTGATAATCTCGGAGGAATTCAAAGAGCCAACTACTTATGTAATGACTATGGAATCGATACGATAAGTGGGAGTAGCACAATATCGTTTATCTATGATCTTTTCAACACTAGTAGAATTAATTCTGAAGATCTGAACGGATTAGAACCAAAATGGGGTGAAATCACTCCTGCTCTCGAATTATTAAAAAAAATTGCGCTAAGGGAAGGAATTGGTGATGCGATGGCTGAGGGTTCTGATTTTGTCGGAAAAAAATTCAAGATTCCTCAAGATGATATCGCTACGGTTTACGGTATGGAAATTCCTTATCATGATTTACGACGTATGTACGGCATGGCAGCTAGCTATGCTTTAGCCACTCCTCGGGGACCTTGTCACACTTCGTGTGATGCCTATATGGCTATACTAGGATTACCCTTTAAGGAATTTGGAATCGAATTAAATGTCGATTGGTATCAAGATGATAAACCTATGGCAGAATTTTGTGCTCGTCTTCAAAACTATCGAGCACTATATGCGTCGTTAATCATCTGTTCTTTTGCCAATCCTCCTTCCGAGATGATTCTAGATTTGGTAATTAAAGCAACTGGGTTAAATCTAGCTATGGAGGATTTTAAAAAGCTTGGGGAACGCAATTACATGATTAAAAGAATGTTTAATTTAAAGATGGGACTTACACCCGCAGATGATAGATTGCCAAAAATCGTCCTTAATCCCGTTAATGAAGGAGGTTCCGCTGGAAAAACACCCAATTTTCAACAATTAAAGGACGCTTATTATGAATATCGTCAATTCGATAAAGAATCAGGGTATCCAGATCAAGAAAAACTTAAATCTTTAGGTTTAGATGATTTATAATTTTTTTAAATTTTCTTTTTTTATAGTTCTGGATTAGTTTTTACTAACCTATTGTTTAGAGCTAACTATTTTTTTTACTCGCCCAATTTCACCACTCCTCAACCGAACTTTAATTCCATGATGGTGATTAGGAGAATTTGTAAGCACATCTTTGACTATACCCTCGGTTAACTTACCAGATCGCTGGTCTTTCTTTAATACGATTAAAACTCGAATGCCTAATTTGATGTCTGCTCGCTTTGTCCCCTTCAATTTAATTGCTCAAGTTATTTGTATGTTTTTTTTAATAGGAAAATAGTTCCCACCATTTTATCTTTTCCCTTTATCTCATTGCTATTTTTCGGGTTAGAAAAAGAAGAAGTTTTATAAAATTTGAATTCCATTTGAAATATTTTTTAGTGGTACGATACATTTACTTTAAAATATATATACATATTGACGTTAGGTTAAAGTATGGACATTTCTAAAGCAATGAAAATTAAATTATCCGATGTATTACCGCTTGATCCCGTGTTCGAACAAGGTATTCGCAGGGCTCCAAGTCGTGGATTTAACTTAAATCGTAAAGAAACGGTTCTCGCTCTGAAAAACGCGCTAAGATATGTCCCAGAAAGTTTGCAAAAACAACTTGCGCCAGAATTTTTAAAGGAATTAACAAGTAAAGGACGAATCTACGCCTATCGTTATCGTCCATCGGGCAACATTAAAGCTAAGCCGATAGATGAATACGATGGAATACTTGAAGCGCGAGCGATACAACTTATGATCGATAACAACTTAGATTTCGATGTGGCGCTCTATCCCTACGAATTAGTCACTTATGGCGAAACTGGGCAAGTTTTTCAAAACTGGATGCAATATAGGTTAATTAGGATGTATTTGGAGCGGATGGTAGAAGATCAAACGCTTGTGGTAATGTCTGGGCATCCCCTTGGTCTGTTTCCTAGCAAGAGAGATGCACCGAGAATAATCATAACAAACGGTCTAATGGTTGGTTCATTTGACACACCCAAGGAATTTCACAGAGCTTCCGCCCTGGGAGTCGCAAATTATGGTCAAATGACGGCCGGAGGGCTATTTTACATTGGATCTCAGGGAATCGTTCACGGAACATATATAACT
>JAGXNS010000063.1:374-13851 GCA_019894855.1 Promethearchaeota archaeon | reverse complement strand
AAATTATATTGAAAGAGATGAATAATGAATGTATTTGTTTAAAGAAAAGGATGAAGTTGTAATTCCGTATACCTGTAAATTGTGCTTAAAAGAAATTCCTTTCAAAATAACTAAAAAGGAATATCAAGAAGTTACCAGATTTCCTATTATCAAACAATTGACGCACGGGGATCCTGCGCATATATTAATAGTTAATTTAAATCAATATTTGGAAGTTGAAAATTTCGAAATCAAAGAAATCCTTCAAAAGGAAGAAGTATCTTTTTCAGAAGAACTCACAAAACAAGTGCTAAGTGAGATCGATCTTACTGATGACGAAATTGAACTTTATTTCCGAATAACGGGTCGTGAAGCAGTGAGTGTTGGTGAAATGGCAATACTTACTGGTAAAACCAAAGAAAAGTGTAAGGAAATTGCAGATAAATTCGTTCAGAAGGGGTTGGCTAAGGAGATTGTTGGAGCACAACCGCATTATAGTGCGTTACCCCCATATGCGGCATTAGTAAGCCAATTACGAAAATTCCATCAATACATCTCTGATATAAAAAAGAGCATACCTGCGCAATTAGAAAAATCTTTTGAAAAATTAGAATCTGAAACAGGAAAGGTCGAAGTAAAGCCAAAACCAGTTCCCACAGAACTAATGACCGAATTAAAAAATAATATGTTAACTCAGATTCGTACACAAAAGAAAGAGTTTGACGATACGCTAGCAGTTATGGATCAAATTAGAGGTATCACCGATGACATATCAAACATTGAAGGATATACTGAAGACGTTATGGGTGGTCAAATGGGTAACCTTAAGAAGCAATTTGAAGATATTAATGTTAAAACGTCTCAAATTATTAAAGGACAAATATCCGACTTGAAAAACGAATTTGAGAATATTAAGGGAACCGTCTCTAGAAATTTACAAAAATTACGCTTAGGAGTAGTCCAACAAACTGTAGACCAAGTAATCGAAAAAGTAATGAACGCAAAAATAAAAGATATTTCTGATAACATTAATGTTCAATTGAGCGTAAGCCAGGTGGCTTTTACAGATGAATTGAAAAAAGTAGCTCAAGGTGTGGACTCAGAACTAATTACAAAATTAAAAGCGTCTTTAAAAGATACTTTTAAAAATATCGATGGTCTGAGCTCAAAAACTCAAGATGAGGAAAAAATATACGCTGATATAACGGAGAATTTTAATAAAGCAGTGAAAATGGCGGAAGAAAAAATTGAAGGAATCTCTGGAACCACTTTTGAGTCTTTAGGAACGTTAAAGAATGTGTTTTCAGATCAAATTGTTGCCACATTAGATAACACTCTAGAGGACATATTAAATAAACTCGAAAGGTCAGAAAAGGTAACGAATGAATTTTGGCAACAAGCAAAAACCGGAAGATCTATTACAATGAAAGATATCTGGTTCATAAGGTCCCCTGAGGCAGCAAAAGCACATATAAACGATGAAATTTCAAAAGCCAAAATGAGAATTTTACTTGTGGCACCTCAAATTAGCGATGTTAATATTAAAGCGATCATGGAACGCCCTCCAAGAATAAACTTCAGAATTGCAGCTAATATAGATTTCTCAAACCCTGAACATGCTGCAATAGTTGA
This sequence comes from Promethearchaeota archaeon, assembly GCA_019894855.1. Taxonomy (GTDB): domain Archaea; phylum Asgardarchaeota; class Lokiarchaeia; order Sigyniarchaeales; family SOKP01; genus SOKP01. Next base: position 12,240 of record JAGXNS010000063.1, on the reverse strand, counting down.
ACAATTCGATAAGATGGACAATGTGGATTATCGACATAGAGCATTGCAAAATTTATGGGGGATTAATAGAGATTACGAAGAAGTAATAGTGTGTGTCTTATCCAAGGCAGAAGTGCGAGGAGAATCGATCACAGAAATTGCAGGGATCGGGAGTATAATAGAAGAACACATTAAAATATTCGTTCCCATCTTAGAAGAATCGTGGATGGGTGCAAGAAAAGAAGTAATGCATTCTATTAAATCAAGTATTGAAAGAGATATTTCAGCTCCTAAACCTGAAACACACGTTGATCTCAGAAAAGAAGAACAAAAAGAAAAAGCAAGATTAAAACCGATGGTTCAAGTCCCAAAAGTCATGACACCACCACTACAAGAATCGGTATCTCCCAAAAAACCTGCTGTAGGAGTATCTTTATTAACAAAACAATTCAATTTAATCTTCGATTCTGTAGACTCTTTGATGGGTTTAGAACTCTCATCCGCTCTAGAGAAGTTCCAAAGCGAATATATCAAGGAAAAAGGTTATAACAGCGTTTTAAAGAACATTCATAACACCAGCGCGATGCTGAAGAGTAAAACATATGTGCTTAGTCAGCCGGAGAAAGACGACTTAAAACAAAAAATGAATTTTTGGAGAACTAAATTAATATTGTAAATCCACTAACTTCAATAATTACTTATTTTTTATCTATTATTAATTTTTTATCTTAGAATAGCTCTATTTCATTAGAAAATCTAGAGCGTAGACTTACGATATTAAACAGTATAATTATTATGCTATTTCTTCTTTTTTTTTGTATGGTAGAAAAGTTCATCACGATCGAAACGGGAAAAATTAACGATTATATTTACCATATAGATGTTCGTGCATATGGGGCGCCTCGAATGCTTTCCGTTTTCGTTGCTGAATTTGACGATTCGAGCGTGTTGATTGATTGTGGGTCGTCATTAGAAACGAAAAAATTAATTAGATTTTTAAAAAAACTGGAAATCGACTTATCTTCGTTTAAATATCTCACTACAACTCACCACCATTTCGATCATAATGGTGGACTATGGCAGCTTTACGAGATTTTAAAGGATTACAACCCCGAGGTTAAAATCCTTACAAACCAAAAAACTAAAGAATTACTTAATGATTACGAAGAACCTTTGGCTCGCGGTAAGCGAACTTATGGAAATTTAATAGGTTCGATGAAACCTATTGAGGAAAGTGCTTTTAAGATAATAAATCCCAGCACAAACTTCAATTCAGAAGCAAATAAGCTCGATTTTATAGATTCTTTTACGATTAACGGTTCAAAAGTTAAATTGGGTATTTTAAAAACTCCCGGACACACTCCAGACCACCAATGTCCTATATTTGTTAAGGATGATTTAATTGACTTTATACAACTTGGAGAAAGCGTTGGAACGATTTATCATTCTTCAGAATTAATAACTATGCCAACATCTATGCCTACTTATTACAATCACGAAGAATATATGGCAACTTTAAAAAATCTTAAGAACCTATTTCCATCCAAAGCTGGTTTTGGTCATTTTGGAGTTATTAATGGAAAAGAAAATGTTCGAAAAATGCTATTAGAGCACGAAGCTTTTATGGAAGAATTTAGAGAAGCGATAATAAAATTTTATAGTGAAAAACCAGAAACAAGATATGTACTCGAACAAATCATGCCAATGTTAATCCAAAGAACTGATTTAGCAATTAAGGATAATCCCGTTTTTAACGGTATTGCGTTAGGCATAGTTTACGGTATGATGATGGATTTAGGATATCGTAAAGAGTAATTATTTTCTTTTTCACAACATTCTAATTTATTATATACATTCCTTCTTATAATGCAAGAGAGAAGTTTCGATCGATATGATGTTTGTATTGTTGGCGCCAGTATTGCAGGAAATTACTTGGCTTACTTATTGTCTAAATCAAATTTAAAAATTGCAGTTCTCGAAGACCATAAAGAGATTGGTTTACCATTTCAATGCGCTGGAATTATCTCTCAAAAATTAAACAAGTTAATTGATTTACCTAAGGAAATTGTATTAAATAGAGTTAATACTGCTAAAATAGTTAGCCCCTCGGGTAACTTTATTAAACTCTCAGGAAACGAGCGTCCATACATTATTGATAGAATTCAACTCGATCGTCTATTCTATAAAAAGGCTAAAGAAAATCCAAATATCATTTTTTATCTTGGCGAGAGATATAAATCGTTTGAAAATCGCATCAGGGATGGCAAGAAATATTTATTGATTGAATCATCTAAAAGAAACATTATTGCTAAGATGCTAATAGGGTGTGACGGACCTCTCTCGTTAGTAGGAAAGCAGCTAAACGTTAAAAATGATATAATTTTCGCGTCCCAAATTAGGGTTAAAGCTAAATTCTTCAACCATGAAGCTGCTATGTATTTTAATCCTCAGTGGAAGCAATTATTTGGATGGATTGTGCCCGAGGGGAATCAAATCTGCCGTATTGGCATTGCTTCTACTAAACATGTGAATACAAATTTTAAACGCTTTTTGAATGACTTAAACGTTGACATGAATGATAAAATAGATCAACAAGGAGGTATTATTCCTTACGGTGTAATGAATAAACTCGCTTTTGATAATATTTTCCTCTTAGGGGATGCTGCAGGGCAAGTTAAAGCTACAACAGGTGGAGGTATTATCATGTTATTAACTGCTGCGAAGTACGCTTCTAATTGTGTTAATCTTTGCTTTAAAAATTGTAATTTTTCAAAGAAATTCATTAAAAAGCATTATGAAAAACCTTGTTTGCGAGCAATTGGAAAAGAATTGAAATTCCATTTCATCTTAAGGCTTATCTTGGAGAACTTCAGTAGCAAAGACTTTGAAATTTTCTTTAAAATAATAAAGGAGAACAAAATTGAACATTTAATCACTTTCTACGGAGATATGGATTTTCCAAAAGCATTAATTTTTAAACTACTGCGTAATCGAACAGTATTGGGTTTCATGTTTAAATTTCTCTTAAAAACTCCAGTAATAATCTTTAAAATTGTAAAACTATTTCTCTAAACCTAATACCTAAGTTTTTTTTTGTTTTACATAAAAATGTGATGATAAAATGGATTGTAGAGAAAGAGTTCTTACGACTCTAAATATAGAAGAACCAGATAGAGTTCCAGTTCACGCCATTCTAATTGATGCAAATAATGTTGATATCATACTCGGAAAGCCGCAAATTACCGATTTTGACACTATAGAGCAGTTACAACGAGATAACCCAGACGGATGGGCAGAAGATTTAACTAATCTTATAGAAGGTATAGAAACAAGCGTATTTTCCCGGTGTGTGGAAGCCGCGGTAGCAATTGGGCTTGATTGTATGCAGGTGGGGATATTACCTTTTTATATTTATGAAGATCCAAACGATCCTCGGCTGCTTATGAAAGATATTTTTGGCCGTGTGTGGGAAGCTCGAAATAACGCAGGAAATATCAATCCTTATTACTTATATGGGACAATGAATTCGCCTGAGAAATGGAAAGAGACTAAAGAGAACATTGAGGGACCAATGACAGAAAAATATACTAAAATGGCTAAGAAATTCTTCCGCAGAATAAATAAAAAACACAAAGATAAAATATTTGTCGCAGTTACCAACGATTTAGCAGGTGTTTTTGAGAGCGCCTCTCAAGGCATGGGAATGACATATTACTCTCGAATGCTTCATAAAAATCCCCGTTTTATTAAAGAAGTTCACGAAGTAATAGCAGAATTTACAGCTGCTTGTTATAACGCCTATATGGATGCAGGTGCCGAATTGTTCATTGAATCGGGGGATTTGGCTTACAAAACGGGTCCGATGATGAGCCCAAAAAAGTTTACTGAGTTATTACTGCCAGCGTATAAAATAATTACTGATGCTGTTCACGATCGAGGGAAAAAGATAGTATTGCATACTGATGGTCACATCACTCCATTATTAGATTTTGTTGTAAATTGTGGTTTCGACGGTTTACATAGCCTTGAGCCTACAGCAGGAGTCGATTTAGCCTTGGTAAAGAAAAAGGTTGGAGACAAACTCTGTCTTATGGGAAACATTGATGTTGCTCACGACCTTACTTATGGAACAAAAGAGGAAGTATTTAGTGCAGTAAAACATTCAATAAAAACTGCCGGTTCAGGGGGTGGTTATATTGTGAGCGCGGCTAATATGCATCCGACTGTAAAAGTAGATAATTTACGCTGGATGGTAGAGGCAACAAAAAAGTTTGGAGATTATCCAATTAATTTGAAATCGATCTCATCTCAAAATTAAACTTCTAATTCTTTATCTTCTTTTTATGGAGGTATCATTGAGAAAAATGCTATCTTTTGAAAAAGTAGAAACCAAACAACCATATAACCAATAATTATAACAGTAGATGCCATTCCAAAGCGATAAACTCCTTTAGGAATGCCTGAAGCTTCATTTTTTCTCTGGATAATCGCACGAATCATAGCTACAATATATATCATAGTGATAATTAAAGCCACTATCCACAAAAATAATACGAATAACAGGAGAGTATAAATAGGTTCTCCATCAAACCTCAACGTGTTTAACCATGCCCAATAATTAAAAATTAAATGTGTTGGGATTGAACTATAAATCGCAGCAGTTAGCAAAAAAACGAATGACCACACGAATCCTTTAGTAGATGACATCTATATCAACAAGGTATTATTTTGTTAATACAAATATATCTACGATAATAAATAAATTTTTTAGAAATATTATTCAACAAAAAAAAAGAAAAGATTTGAAATAATCTTAAAATAATAATCTCGCTATAAATGAAAGCCCGTTTTGTGGTGGGGAGATAGTAACAATCAGAAATGTCAATAATACTGCGTTAATTATAGCTCCCACTATAATATTTCCCGTTTTTTTATAACTTACTACAGATACGCCTGAAGTTAGAGTGAACATTAGTATTGAAATTGGAATAAACGTTCCAAAGTAAAATAAGCTTCTCATGAGAACGCTAACAAGTAATAGATAAACAATGTAATACAAAAGTGGAAAGAGAGTGCCTAAAAAGAGCACTTTCAAATTGTTTTTAATAGTATCAGTGAATTTGTTTTGAATTATCACTTGAGTTACCAAATTCAGAATCAGAATTACGAAAAAACAGATAACGAAGTATATAGGTATCGTCCAAATTTTAGTTATGGAAGGAACTAACCCTAAATAGTTTAATCCCACTGAAAGGTAAACAATGATAAAAAGCATAGCTCCTAAAACTGCCCCTGCAATTACTTGTCTGAGGAGCAAATTTCTTCCTTTAAAGGGTATTGAGAGAATAGTTTTCAGAGATGTATCGGATTTCTTTCCTATTCTCCATAATAAAACAAGTAAGCCAAAAGTTTGGCCAAATAACAAAGTTACTACGAAACCAGCAACGGCTAAAGGCAATATTAGTAATAATGGAATAAAGATTAATACACCGGGAATACCAAGCACGATTGAATACAAAACCACTTTAATCGATATACTTTTAATTGAACTCTCTTTAGTTTCGGGTTTGAAATAGTGAAAATCCCTTTCTTTTTCTTCATTTTGACATAAACTGAGTCTAATTAATGGTTCAACTGTTAAAAAGAAAAGTGCGATACCTCCAATAACCTGCATTAAGAATATCAAGCCTCTAATATTTACATAGTAAGTTTCGTCTACTACATCAAGGTCGAACGAATTTATAGCCCAATCTCTCGCTTCCCGGATAAAATCTTCGTCCCAGGCGAGCGTGAGGTGATTACTATTATCATCTAAATAAATCATTGACGCGTTTCCTTCTTGGAACGATCCATATAGCTTGTTCGAATCTATGTTTGAAACCGGAATTCCGGTTCTGTTTGCTAAACTTTCTTTAAGGACTGGAAGTTCAACAGCTTCGTCGAATAATGCTTGAATCATGAGAACATTTAATGGATCAACCAAACTACCATTTCTAAGATCAGGATATAACCATGTTCCAATCCCTATAAAACATTTGAATGTGAGATCCTGATGAATTAACTCTTGTCCTAAACCTCCCATACTATACCCAATATAACCTAGGGAATTCATATCAACATCGCCCCTTGTACTAAGATACTCTTTAATTGCGATTATATCTTTTGTTTTATTATCTGGTTCTACCATAGTACTTTGTCCATGTCCTCTGAAATCAAACGGTACGGCAACAAAACCTACTGCTGCTAACTCTAAAGCGTATCCTTTTACCATCTCTTTATTGACCATAGAACCATGCCCAATTATAATAGCAGGTTTATTAAGTCCGCCACTGGACGGTTCAAACACATTAAAAGAAATGGTGACTCCATCGCTCGTTTGAGTTGATAATCCATAAGTACTTTTAACGCTAGGAGGAGTTATAAACATGAAAATAGTACCAACAGTAAAAATAGCGAGAAATATGCTAATTAATGCAATTCTTTTTTTAGTTAGATTTAATTTAATCATAATTTATTATTCTAACTCTAAATTATATAAAAACTCTTTTTTAAGATATTAATAATAAAAAAGTTACTAAGTTATCTTTGTTTTAATCTGGTAAATTCAGCGTAGAATCTTCAATAATTTATTAATGAAATGTTTTTATCATTCAAACAACTTTTTCACCTAATAAAATATGTATTTTTTAAGAAAATGGCAACTGAACAAAAAGTTAGAAATCGATATTTAGTAGTCGTGGGCGCAATTTTAATCCAATTAGCGTTGGGAACAATCTATTCTTGGGGGACTATCACTATATTTGTTTCTCCTTACTTGAGTGAATTAAGAGAAGTTACTGTATATATTTTCGGAGTTGGATTGCTATCTTTCGCGGTTACTATGATTTTTGCCGGGAAATTACAGCAAAAATATGGTCCAAAGAAGATCGCAATCTTAGGTGGAATTCTAATTGGAATTGGATTGATTTCATCCGCATTTATGACTACCTTTATTGGGCTTTTAATTACTTATGGTATCATTTTTGGAGCAGGTATAGGGTTTGGGTACGTATGTCCCATTGCTTCTGCTGGAAAGTGGTTTCCTGACAAAAGAGGTTTTATTAATGGGATTGCTGTAGCAGGTTTTGGAGCTGGAGCCTTTGTTTTTAATTACGTAATAAAAGCGTTAGTTAATCCAACAAACCTGGAGACTACCGATCCAAGCTTCGTTTCAACAATTTCTCAGAATATCCCTGTAATGTTTATCGTTTTGGGAATTATCTACCTCGTGCTCATAATAGTTGGCGCTTTGACTCTTAGTAACCCTCCAGAAGGGTGGAAACCTGATGGTTGGACACCCCCACCTGCCTCTGTTGAAAGCGGAATATCTGGTTTAGAATTTGAAAGAAGTCAAACAGTAAAACTACCACAATTTTGGATACTTTGGACCGCTTTTGCGTTAAGTGCGATGTCTGGATTAATGGTAATCGGATCGTACGCGGCATTCGCTAAGTCTGTCGACGCGGGAGAAAATTTCATATATGCCATAGGAACCAGTGATTTCGTTTTAATTGGAAGCTTAGCCGCTTTGTTTAACGGATTAGGCAGAATAGTTTGGGGTAAACTGGCAGATATAATAACTTATAAAAAATCTATGTTGATTATGTTCTCTACCCAAGCGATATTGATGTTTCTCTATTTCACGACGAATATGAACGCTTCGTATTTCCTAATAATTACGTGCGCTATTTACTTTTGCTTTGGAGGGAATTTTAGCTTATTTCCAACCGCCACTGCTGATTTATTTGGCTCTAAAAATCTAGGACCTAACTATGGAATTGTTTTTACAGCTTATGGTGTCGCAGGGTTTATTGGTGCTGTAGGCGTAAACTTATTTGTTAGCATTTTTGAAAGCTACCTGATACTATTCATAGTAATGGGATTAATGTCTGTCGGTTCAGCAATTTTAGCTTATGTAATTAAGCCACCAAAACAAAGATAAAAATTAAAATTATTTTTTCTTATTTTCTTTTTTCCTTAGCTGTCAGCTTTATTTCGAATGAAAGCATCAATAAGATGAATTGTGCTAAGGATATCATCTAATTTTAGTAGTGACGTTGGAGAATGGATATACCTACAAGGTACTGAAACTACGGAACTAGGCACGCCTTCACGCGAAATATGGATCTTACCCGCATCGGTTCCTCCAGACATAGGTTTCTTAAACTGATATGGGATGTTATCAATTTCCGCGTTTCTAATAAGTCTATCGTTGATTTTTGGGCTAGAGATTATTGATCTGTCAGCGACGGTAATCGCTGGACCTTTCCCTATATATGATGGGATTTCTGCATCTCTTATACCCGGAACATCAGCAGCTGTGGTATTTTCTAAAGCAAGCGCTATTGTTGGCTTTAGACTAAATGCTCCAGTAATAGCACCCCTCCCTCCAATTTCCTCTTGAACTGCAAAATTAAATAACACAGTATCTTTAAATGATGGATCTTCCTTTAACAATCTTAAAATGTGAATAAGTACGTTACAACCAGTACGATCGTCGAAAGCTTTTCCACGAACCATGTTATTTGGAAAATCTACAAAAGGGGAAAAGAGCGTACCAGTTACGCCTATAACAATATTATTACTAGTAACTTCCTCTTTTGAATTCATCCCTACATCAATATACATGTCTGGGATTTTTACAGGCTTCTTTCGTTCGTCTGGAGATGTGATATGTGGAGGTTTCGAACCAATTATTCCATTATACAGTTCTCCCACCTTAGATCGTACCTTTACAGATTGCCCTAATAATATTCTTGTGTCCCAGCCTCCAATTGGAACAAATCTTAAGAATCCGTTCTTTTCAATGTGAGAAACCATAAAGCCTATCTCATCAGTATGGGCGTCTAATAAAATTCTATCTTTTCCATTTGTTCCATTTTTTATTGCAAGTACATTTCCTAAAGGGTCAATCCAAGCTTTATCAGCTAAATTTTCCGTTTCTATTAATTCCAATATAAAATTGCTAACATCGCCTTCATGGCCAGAAACTCCAATTAGAGTAGATAAATCTTCTTGCAAAGTTTTAATAGTTTTAATATCCATAATAAGACTTCTTTCTCAATTGATAAAATAACCTAGTATAGATAATGATAAGTAATATTTTGAGGTATCTAAAATAAAATTAATGATTTCTTTATTGAAAGGAAATGTAGAGATTAATAAATAAAATAAGAATTAGGTTAAAACTACTATTTTTTACGTTTCTTAAGTTCATTTATCGCCTTTTCTGCTAAAAGAAGAGCGTCGGTATATTGGGATCGATATTTTCTTGCTTGCGCATCTAATTCTATTGCTCTATTTTGAAGTTCGAGAATCAATTCGCTATTACCAACTCCAGAAGGGAACGCAGATTCTGGGTTGTCCATAGATTCTTTAAGATAATTATATTTCTCTCTCCACACTTTTAATTCGGTTTGTAGATCTTCAATGGCATCGTCACCAGTAATGTTCTCTATTGATAATGGAACTTCCCCTTCTTTCTCAATATCTATTATCCTCCCTTTTAACATTCCTATTTCTTCTTCCAACTCCTTTACTCTAACTTTTAAAAAAGCAATCTGGTCTAAGTATTCTGCAGAAGTTTTGGGCGCCGTAATTTCTTCAAAAATAGTTTTTCCAGTTTCTAATTCGTTAGCAGTTTTCTCTCCTAAGATTTTTTGTTTACGCTTCTGTAATCCTTCCACCGTATGCTCTGAAAGGTAATCTAATGGGTTAAAGCCTACACCTCCGTGAGCAGTTGTTCTTTTACGTATTTTTACAAACAGAGGTATGCCTTTAATTGCTTCTCCGCATAAAATTGATTCGCCTTTATCTAACCCCTGAATATCTGTTTTGTTGCTTCGAGTTAGATCCTCTGCGCTTGAAATGGTAACATCAATATCTCGAATATCGGTTAGGTTATGGACAACCCAACTACCTGCTTGTGCTCGTATAGTAGTATCCAATAACTGAGGTCTTTGGGTGCCGATAATTAAATTAGCACCGAACTTGCGCCCCTCTTGTGAGAACAATTTTACGATATCACACGTCTCGGTTTGTTTCTTTCCGGCAAATAAATGAGCTTCGTCAAGTAATAAGTAAAACGGAGCAATTCTTCTACCCGTACTAGCCTGATATAATTTTTTCAGAAGCTTCCCAGCTATCATTTCTTGTACGTTTAAATCCATTCCTCTCATGTTTACAATTGAACATAAATTTGGAGCAACTATATCGGTAGCGTCTAGCGAAAACAGATATTCAACATCGATATCACCTCCTTTATTTACGCTTAAATCAGAGTATTCTATAATAGCGTTCACAAATTCGCTCTCTTCTTTAACTCCTTCAGCTCCTTCATCTTCTCCTGCTTTTACTTTTAAACTACCATACTCACCATGCCTGTCAAGGATTACAAGAGGAATACCTTTTTTCATAAATTCTTCGCACAATACGCCCATCGTGTAACTCTTCCCTGATCCGGATTTTCCGGTAATAAAAATTCTCCCAAAATTCTTAACTAATAAACTCACATCGAATTCATAACCAATTAATTTTCCAATAGAAACAGATTCTTCAGGCGGATTGTTTATCCCTAATAACGTGGTAATTTGTTCTTTACTTGCTCGATAAACTTCCGCTCCAATATCGAACGGTCTTTTTGGTCTGTCTCCACAAACCTGTAAATCTGCAAGCGTTCCTTTTGTTTCGCTCCACAACCTCAAAATATTTAACATGTAGTTAACTCTCTTACCTTCTTCGTCTTTTTCACCATAGATAACAAAATAAGAGCTCCTTTCTATTGAAGGGTCCGAAAATTGAACTTGAACTGTGTGAGTAGTAGTTTTTCCAATTAGATTTCCTACTTTATCCTTCTTTACTTGTTTATCAAAATTTTCTTCATCTGACATAATAACTCACATTAATTTCGATTCTTTTTAGTATTATATGTAAATTCATATATATTAATTATTTCTACTTAACTTCACCAATTTAAAAAAGGTATTTAAACTTTCATGAAACCAATTGTTTTTCTTTATGTTTTATGATAAATAATGGATTTTTTTTCCATTCGTAAAGGTTTATACGATTCTTTCGCTCTCCTTAAACCCGGAACACCTAAATCTTGCTCACGGTTGACGTATAGCACGTCTTTAAAGTGATTTTTTAAAAATAAATTGTTTATCGCTTGGTAGGCTCCTTCATACTCCATATGAGCTTTTTCAACATGAATTACCATTGTATCTTTGTTTAGCATTTCCCCAAATGTATACGCAGCACATTTTTCGTCTACGCATAGTAGAGCGCCGTGGAAACCTAAAGTGGAGTAGTTATCCAAAGCATCATAAATCGCTAGTTCTTCCTCTTTCAAACCTTCGTCGTCTTCACATTCTCTAAGAATACACCACTCTAATTGGAGCTCTTTGACCCGATTTACTTCTTTTTCAGTCAAGATCTTGAATTCATAATCGTAGGTTTCTAAAAACTTGTTTAGCCACCTTCTATTTTGACGATACCTATTTCCTGCTAAAGATCTAAGGTTTTCTGTTTCATACACATAATCCCAATTATCTCTATCTTCCAATATTTGTAGATTTAACGATTGATAATCAGCGCTGTTTTGAATGGTATTCGTTATTGTTTCAGGAACTCTATGGAATTCCAAATCTCTAAGTTCTTTAAATAGAGAAATGATAATTTCTGTAGGGTTAGGACCAACTGGTGGAAAAAAATACAACGAATTTTTTTTTCCTGATGCCGGTTCTTTTTTTTTCTCGAAAATATCTCGCGAAAAGAGTAGTAGGTGTTCTCTCCACTCTATAAAGTTAAAACCGTAGAAATTCCTCCACATATATAGGTTCGTAAAAGT
>JAGXNS010000063.1:0-364 GCA_019894855.1 Promethearchaeota archaeon | reverse complement strand
TTTTTACATGTGAAATTTTAAATAACAATTGCCTTTTTCTCCTATAAAAGGAATATTAGAATGTGGGTTAAAGGTTTAAAAATACATCGAGCAACATCGTGGCTAATAACCTTATTTACACTTATCACCATCCTTTTAGGCTACGCTGCTACGCGGCGTTGGTTTCCGGAGTACTAACTTTTTCTATTTCTTCATGGAGTAACTGGATGGATTTTGCCGGGACTACTCCTAGTCCATCTAATTTTTTCAATTATGTATTTAAAACTTAATTTACGCAGAATATTCGCAGGATTAAAGAATGAACGGACATTAAGAACGAGCTTTTTGAGGTTACTACAACGAATTACTAAATGGGGTATAATCA
>JAGXNS010000062.1 GCA_019894855.1 Promethearchaeota archaeon | reverse complement strand
TCTATAGCCTTCTCTAAATTTTCGGTTTTTTCATAGAGTAGACCTATGTTATAATAGACATGTTTATGATCAGGTTTAATCGTAAGTGCAATTTTATAAGAGTTTATAGCCTCTTCAAAACGATTTAAATTAAAATATGCAATTCCTAGATTATAATGCGCCCTGTAGTTCTCTGAGTCGAGCTCTATTATCCGTTTGAAAAAATTAATTGATTCATCATATTCTAAAACGTAGTAATCATTTAGATATCCTCCATATGCAAACAAGGCATCTATTAGGTTATTTTTAACTTCAACATCAGATTGTTGTTGATAGAGCTCTTCTAAAATCCTTATTGCTTTTCCAAATTCTTCATTTTTTACTAGAGCTTTCGCTTTCTCTATCAAATTTTCTTTAGCAGTCAAATTTATTCATTTAAATATTATTTTCATACCAATAATTTTTAGATTTTTTAGCCCCTAATTTCATGACTAAATTTCTTAGAGCACTATCTGAATCTTGGCAAATTAAAAATACCTTATCTAAATTGAGAGTCCTTTTAATATACAATTTCAATTCTCGAATTATAAGTTCCTCAATTCCCTTTCTATAAGAATCGTCCTTTTTTGTCAGAACTTGGTGTATAAGAGCTCTTTGATTACCTAAATAATCTTTAATTAAGGTGTAGGTCCCCCAACCGACGAGTTTTCCTTCTTCTTTAGCTACTACCATAGAATTTCGATATTGAAGGTCTAAAACTCTTTTATTTATTTCTTTCTCAAACTCTTTCCAAGTTGATATGAAATATGATTTATTTTCGATAAAATCTTCAAAAATCTCTTTAAGCGCGTCTTTGTTGAGTCTGGGGTCGTACCTATCGTTTTCGATCATACTTTCTCACTTTTATTTTCATTAGTTAGATGATAAATTTTGTAATGATTAATGGTTTTATAATATTTTTTCTTAACAGTTTTAATTATTCTTTAATAAAAACTCTTTTTTATATTCAGAAATATTAGTTGTACTAAGATGAAAAAGGATACAGAGAAATTAAATATCCCTTTCAATAAAGTTAACAAGGAATCAATCATCCCTAAAACTTCAAAGAAAGGAGATGCTGGTGCTGATGCCTATATAATGGGTTTTAAGAAAATTGTTAATGAAAACGGTAATAAAGAATTAATAGAAATTAATTCTGACACCTATACTCTTAAATCATTAGAACGAATCGGTTGCCCCTTAGGTTTTGCGACTGCTATCCCCGAAGGGTATTACTTTAAGGTCGTTCCTCGTAGTGGATTAGCGTTATGGGAGGGAATTTCAATAGTCAACTCTCCGGGGACCATAGATTCTGGGTATAGAAACGAATGGATGGCTATTGTTATAAATCTTTCAAATAAAGATGTGGTCTTGAAAAGAGGAGATCGTATATGCCAAATAATTCTTAGTAAAATTTACGATTATGAGGTTGTTGAGACAGATACTATGCCTGATTCTGAAAGAGGATTAGGTGGATTTGGTTCGACGGGAAAAAACTAACTTAACTTTAAACTTAAATGCTTGGAATTTGAATAAATATTATGGTTGATCTTTCAGTAGAAGAAAAATTTATAATTGAAAAAGTAAAAGAAAACGGTGGGGACATTAACTACAAGGAACTACAAGCGCTCTGCCAGGAGAAATTTGAAGGCGTTAGATTAATCTTGAAAAAATTAAAGGAAAAACAGATCGTTAGTTACGAGGGAGTAATCCCTGGGTATTCCGCGGAAATTAAACTTAAAGAAGTCTCTTAGTTTAAAAAATATATTGATTTGAGCTTCTCTCTAATTTTTATGTGATATATAAACATTAATTTTTATGTAAAACCTATATTTTAAGAATAATTATTAAAAATAATTAGTTAAATTGAAAAAACCATCCATTGTTGTCTAATTTTGACTGAAAATAATAAGATTGAGCCATTTAAGGATCATTTTCTCTATTCTCTCTTAAATCCGAAAAGTATAGCAATATTTGGTGCAAATAACAACTTACTAACTACGATGGGTTCGATGCAGCTTCGAAATATCATTGCTGGAGGGGGAGTTGAGGATATTTATCCCGTTCATCCGCGCTTAGATAAAATTCAGGGCTTTAAAGCTTATAAATCCGTATCAGAGCTTCCTGTTACGCCTGATCTTGCCTTTCTTATATTGCCTACGAGAGTAGTCCCCCAAGTTATGGAAGAATGTGGAGAAAAGGGAATTAAAAACTTGTTAATAACTTCTGGTGGATTTAGAGAAATTGGAAAAGACGGCGTTCAGTTATCACAAGAAATTGATAAGATTGCTAAAAAATACAAGATGAGGTTTATTGGTCCAAATTGTTTGGGAATATATAACGCTTGGTATAGGTTTCCTGAAAAAGAAAATGCTTATATGAACACTTTTTGGCCTTACGCTGTTCCAAAAAAAGGAAATATTTCTATTATAAGCCAATCCGGAACAGTAGCAGCTCAAACTTTTTGGCACGCAAAAGAAATGGGCGTAAACATCAGTCAATCTCTTTCTGTTGGAAATGAAAAAAATATCGACATGGTAGATTTTCTAGAATATTTCAAAGACGATCCTCACACTGGCGTTATAGGGCTCTACATAGAAGAAATCAAGCGAGGTAAAGAATTTATACAAATTATTAAGGAGATAACACCAAATAAACCTATTGTAGCTATCTACACAGGAGGAACTAAAGCAGCAAATAGATCTATTAAAAGCCACACTGGTTCTTTAGGGGGAGATCAAAAGATTTATGACGCAGTTTTTAAAGAAGCTGGTGTAATTTCAACCAATTCTATTATAGACTTTCTATACTATTTAAGGACATTATCATTTGCCCAGAAATACAATGTATTTATGAAAGGTAATAGAGTAGGAATTATAACTGATTCTGGTGGAAGTGGCTCAATGATGACAAAATCTTCAGAGTTATATGGGTTAGAGGTTCCAGAATTTTCTAAACAATTAAAGGACGATCTATCAGAAATGATACCTTTTACTGCCAGTGCTAAGAATCCTATCGATGTTACTTTCGATGTTAACTTCCTGAACATTTTCTACAAATTTCCAAAAATGCTAATGAAATCGGGAGAAGTTGATAGTATTATTGTTTGGGGTGTTTTCGATTTCGATGATGTTATCGAGACCATTGAACGATCGGGAATGAAAATCGATGAAAAAATGAAAGGTATGAAATCAATGCTTGATCGAACTGTTTTAAGACCTATTAGAAGACTAATGAAAAAGTATTCTGTTCCTGTTTATTTTTCTGGACCCTTTCCATACAGATTTCCATGGTTCAAAAAATTCATGTCTTATGATCTACCTATTTTTGACTTTTGGGATGCTCCACCAAAATGTTTAAAAGTTCTTTATCAGTATTCAGAATTTCGTAAAGAACATTCAAAACTAAATTCTGATCTAAAATAAACGAACGTACATGAAGAATAAAGAGAATATTAAAAAATACTGAATTTATTACTTTACTAATTTAATAAATTGGAAATAAAATAAACTAGAACCTTATTAATTAAGAATTTTGACTAGTCCTAATAATGAAGTAAATGAAAAATTCCTCTTTCAAGATAA
Organism: Promethearchaeota archaeon; assembly: GCA_019894855.1. GTDB lineage: Archaea > Asgardarchaeota > Lokiarchaeia > Sigyniarchaeales > SOKP01 > SOKP01. The sequence continues at coordinate 10,668 of JAGXNS010000062.1, read as the reverse complement.
TTATAAGCTACTTTTTGACAATACTCCAATTTCTATCGTATTAATAGATTTTGATGGTAAAATTGTTGAAGTAAATTCTGCAACATTAAATCTTTTTGGATCTAAAAGAGAAAACTTAATAGACCTTAAATTTACCGATCTCTATGCTGTTCCCGAGAATGAAATGCCCCGTATGAAGAAGATTTTTACACATTTATTCAGTGGAGGTATATTTGGTCCGGAAGATATTCAAATCCATAACCAAGATAAAAAACTTATATGGGTTAATGTTATTGCATCAAAAATTGAGCTAGATAAAATAAGTTATATTCAAGTTTTAACCCAGGATATCAGCCAGCGTAAAATTTTAGAACGAGAAGTAAACGAATCAGAGAAAAGATATCGTGGTTTGTATGAGTCGTCTCCAAATTCTCTCACAGTAACCAATAGTAAGGGGGTTATTCTTAATGTTAATTCTGCTACAGAAAAGATTTTCGGATACACCAAACGAGAAGTGATCGGTAAAAAATTTACCGATTTAGGAATTTATTCTCCGGAGCAATTTGAGATTTTTAAAAATAATTATAAAGAAACTTTAGCCGGAAAAAAGATAGAACCACAAGATATTAAGATTAAGAGAAAAAATGGAACATTCGCTTGGATTAATGTTCAAAATTCACTTAAAAAAATTAACGGTGAGATTTTAGTAGAAGGGATAGCTCAGGATATAACAGATAGGAAAAGCGCAGAAAAAAAGCTAAGAGAATCCGAAGAGAGATACAGAAATCTAGCAGACTCTTTACCGGAAGTAATTTTTGAGATCAATTTAAGTTTTACTCTAACCTATACCAATTCGATTGCTTCCAAAGTATTTGGATATACAAGCCAAGAATTTAAGGAAGGCAGAACTATTTTTGATTTCGTACCACTTGAGGATAAAGAATCACTTCTGAAGCAGACGAAACAAATATTCCGAGGTGAATATCTAAAACCTTTACAAACAAGGTTAAGGAGGAAAGATGGGACATTCTTTTTCGCACATATTCATGCAAGTCGTATCTTCAAGGATAAATCGGTCTCTGGAGTAAGATGCATTATACACGATATTACAGATTTGAAAAATACACAAAAAAAGATTAAGGAATCGGAAGAAAAGTACAGATTATTATCAGAAAATGCAAATGATTTAATTACAGTGGTTGACAATGATTTAAAAATAGATTATATCAACGAAAAAGCTCATAAAAGATTGATGGGATATTCTTCAGCAGATTTTATAGGTAAAACCGCATTAGATTTCGTCCATCCAGAAGATCGAAAATTAATAATTAAAGCATTTAACGAAGGGGATGGTTCAATAGAAGTACGAATTAAGAAAAAAAACGGTCGATATGTTTGGATGGAATCATCTGGTAAGTTTTATAAAAATCCGGATGGAAAAAATTACGTACTCACAATTTCAAGAGATATAAGTGAAAGAAAGGAAGCTGCTCAAAAATTAATTGAATCTGAAAAGAAATATAAAGAATTAGCAAACTCGTTGCCAGAAGTTATCTTTGAAATTGATTTAAAATTTAAATTAGTCTATACCAACGCAATCGCTTCAAAAATTTTCGGATATTCTCATGAAGAATTCAAAAAAGGCTTAAATGTGTTTGATTTCATTCTCGAAGGAGATAGAGATGAAGTTATTAGGAACCTTAGCCTAATTTTTAGGGGTAAAACTGTCGATCCTTTAATTATGCAATTAAAAAAAAAAGATGGAACAATTTTTTATGGAAGTTTAAATGCTACTCCTATTTATAAAGGCACTACGATTATTGGTATGAGGAGCATTATTCACGATGTTACTGAAATGGTAAAGGCTGAAGAGAGAATAAAAGAATCTGAAGAACAGTTCCGTACAATTTCAGAGCAATCTTTAATGGGAATTTCAATAATACAAGAAGAGAGCGTTAAATATGTGAATAAAACGCTCGCTCACATACTTGGATACTCATTAGAGGAAATGTTGAATTGGGGTCAGGGAGAATTTTTTAAAACGATCCATCCCGAGGATAAGAAAAAGGTTATTGAGTTCGCTACAAAAATTGAAAATCAGGATGATGCCGTTGTGCAATATTATGAAGCACGTGGAATTCATAGAGACGGGAACACTATATGGTTAGAAGTTTACAATAAACAAATTAAATTCCAGAATAAACCTGCCTTCTTGGTTTCTTATATAGATATAACAGAAAGAAAGAAAGCTAAGGAGGAATTACGACAATCAGAGGAAAAATATCGATTCCTTTTTGAGAAATCACCTGTTTCGATCTTACTGATCAACACAAAAGGTAAAATAGTAGATTGTAACCCTGCTTTAGAAAAATTAATAGAGTACGATAGAACTGAACTTATTGGTCACAAATTTAGCAATCTATCATTCATTCTCCCAAAATATTTACCCCAATTGCTTAAAAGACTTAAGCAAATTTCAGATGGAGAAAATATACCATCTATTCATATTCAATTAATTAAAAAAGATGGGAGCCTAATTTGGGTAAATTATGAATCTTCTTTAGTGAAAATGGGAGAAAAAAGATATATTATGGTAATGGGTCATGATATATCAGACACAAAAGAATTAGAAATAAAATTAATGCAGTTAAATGAAATGAGAAAGGAATTCATTGATAGAGCTTCACACGAGTTAAAGACCCCAATTACTACGGTTTATGGTGCGTATCAGTTGTTAGATTTATTACATAAAGATAAATTCAATCCGGAACAGCTTGAGCTTCTGGAAATGGCGTCCATTGGAACTAAAAGAATTAAAAAACTAGTTGACGATCTACTTGATGTATCCTTATTGGAATCTAAGACGTTTAAAGTAAATAAAAGTAGAACTGACTTAAGCAATATAATTATAAATTGCATCAAAGAAATGAAATATTTTAGCAATAAACGGAATCACGAAATAGATATTGACATTTTACCTGAACTCAATATGAACATTGATGAGTCTCGAATCGAACTTGTATTTACGAATTTAATATCAAATGCAATTAAATACACTCCTTCTAACGGAAAAATTCAAATAAAAATGCAGTCTGATGGCAAATTTGCTCAGGTAAAAATAAGTGATTCTGGTGTGGGTTTATCTAGTGAAGAAATAAAAGCCCTTTTCAAGAAATTTAGCACAATAGAATCCTCACTAAAAAAAGATCTTGATATGGATCTAGGGAGTACTGGTTTAGGGTTATTTCTATCAAAGGAGATTATTAATCTCCATGGAGGAGAAATCTGGGCTGAATCTGAAGGGAAAGGGAAAGGTTCCACCTTTATAGTTAAAATTCCTATAGGTTCATAATTTATAACTCTCGTCTTTTTTCTAAAAATCCCACAATTCACGATGTTCAGTTAAATTGAAAAAACCATATTTAATAGTATTAACTCTATTATTATTTTAAAGCTAAAATGAATAAATTCGTTATTTAGATGCCGCTCGATTTTTATAACCCCCCATTAAAAATATTCAGTTCTTCAAGTACTAAAAAGGGCATCGAAATCGGTGGAGCCAAGTCGATTATCAGTATAGATAGCCACCATAATTTTTACAACGAAGGAAATATTTACACTGAAATGTCATGGGCTGCTTTTTACGAAGAGGAAGGATTAGAAGATGTCATTGATACTTTTAGTACAACTGAATTTGACTCGATCCGAGAAGATCCCATAGCGTTAGTAGATACAATTGTAAAAATTATTTATCAGATTATTAATAACCAAAAAATTTTTTACGGTATCGCTGATTTTGAGGTGGACGCATTCTTAGATGCGAACACAACTGTGATCCAAGGATTGAAGTTAGATTACGATATCATCAATAAATTACTAGAGGCTCATAAAAGGACTAGAGAAAGGGACTTATTTCCAAAAATAATAAATGATAATGAAGATGTAATAAAAATCCTCATTGAATTTCAAGGAACAAAGAAAAAAAACATTCATATCCAAGGCTCAAAGTTAGAAGATCTGATAAATAAATTGCGTTTAGCAAAGGGATTTGCCGTTGGAATTGTTTGTACGTCAAGAAACGCTGCGAATATGTATATAATGAGCGATAACATAGTATTTAGTAAAGATGAAATAGCTGAAATGTATATTGATACCGATAACATCAAAGTTATAGAATATGGCATTAAAAAGAAGCTACTTTTTCCTATTAGTTGGTTTAGGATTGATATTGGAATTCGGAGTTTAGAAACTCTCGAGTTATGGGATCAAATTAAAGATAATCCTGGACTTAATAAAGCTCTTGGTCATTATGAGCGTTACATAAACGCATTAGTTTATAAAAAATTCAAGTCACAGGCTGAATCCCAAAAAATTGGAACGGACTCCGAAGAAGATTGGATGATTATGACGCCTAAAGAGAGGAAAAAAGCCCTACGAGATATGGAAAAGGCTATTGAGTTTCTAAATAAAGAATATAAGGATTGAGGAGTTAATCTTTTACTACTTTTCCTGCTTTAAAAAAACCATCCTTGGTATGTTTAGCATTCATTAAAGCTTCTTGGTTGGTTAGAGATTTCCAAGGAATATCTTCTCTAAAGACATTTTTAAGCCCTTCGATAGGATGCGTCATAGGTTTTACATTTGAAGTATCTAATGCTTCCAATTTCTTAAAATAGCTGAGGATGTCTCCTAATTCTTGAGCTAATTTATTTTTCTCTTCCTCTGATAAATCTAAAAGTGCTAACTTAGATATATGTTCCAATGTTTCTTTTGAAAAAGCCTCTTTTTCTGGCATAGTTAGATGGCTAAATTATTCACTACTACGGAAATAATAATTCTTGTTCCTAATTAAGCTTAATCTTCTAATTCTTAAGCTCACATAAAAATGGTTCAATAAATAATAATGATAAGAGTTAATTGCCTTTACTTTTTAATTCACATATGACTGACAAAGAAGAACTTAGAGATGAAATTCCTAGTTACGCATATATATCACTTGCTAGAAGAGGTATGGAAAAAATTTCTCTAGATCAGTGTTTTTTGAAAAATTGTGATAATGATAGTAGTGAATTGTTAGAACCTTTTAAAAAAGAAGAATTTGAAGACGATAAAAAGAAAATAACGAAAATTCACATAAAATGTAAGAAATGTGAAGGAACTTTCATCTTAAAATTGGAGAATGTTAAATCTGTGGCAAAATCTACCAAGGAAATTGAAGAAGAACCGCTTTCTATGGGGTTGGTGTTCGCTTTAGATGAGGAGGGTAATAATTTGGGTCATATTGGTTATTTTTAAATAGTTTAAAGTTTTTTACAGATAAAAATATCGTGATGGTATATTACCGCGTCTAGGTATTCAAATTAGTTGGGTAAAAAATAAAAGGGGACACGATACTTTATATTATAGAATCCTATCTATTATTGAGGGAAAATATCATGGCAACTCAAAAGGAAAATATCATACAAATGATAAAAAATCTTCCAGATGATACAAGTTTGGAAGATATCATAGAAGCAATATATGTAAGACAAAAAATTGAGAAGGGATTAAAAGATTCGAAAGAAGGAAATTTATATACACACGAAGAAGCTAAAGAGCGCTTAGAAGAATGGTTAAAATAAAATGGACTAATCATGCCCTTGAAGAATTGGATGATATCGCTAATTATATCTCAAAAGATTCCCCAAAATACGCTCAAATTTTAGTAAAACAAATTTATGAAATGGTAAGTCATTTAAAACAATATCCCAAACTTGGTAGGAAAGTTCCTGAATACGGGGATCCAAAATTAAGAGAGATTCTTTATAAAACTTATCGTATTATATATTTAATCAAGAAGGAGCATCTTGAAATTATTTCTATTATACAAGGAAGCCGAAAGCTAAACCTTTAAATTCTTTTAGTTAATCAAAATGTAAATTTATAAGCTTTTTGTGTTGTAGTTATTAGCAAAAATAAATAACTCATTTCTTTAGATATTAAATAAACATTATCATAGTTATTAATTAATAAAAAAACCCAATTTATAAATAAGTGATTCAACTTTTATTCTATATTATAAATCTTACGAGAAATCCCTAAATGTCGACAGAAACAGCTGAAGAAGAATTATTAAGGAAAAAGGTATGGAAAATAATCAATATTACCCAAGCGAATCAACTCTTCGTTCACTCTAAGAATTTGAATATAAATTATTATGACGAAGAAACAAAAAAGGTTAAAATAAAAATATTACCCGAAATACTTTCCTTATGCGTTTTAAACGCAGTAGTCCCAAATTCGGCAATGTTACTCGTTGGTGGACATGGTGGTGGAAAAACTACTCTTACTAAACTTTTAGGTCGCATGTTTACTGGAATGACCCTAAATGAGATAGAAAATTCAATTATTCGTGGACATCCGCAGCTTACCGAAGAAAAGCTAGTTGGGACTCTTAAACTTGGAAAATTAATGCATGACGGTGTAGAAGAGGTTGTATGGAGACAATTTGTCATAAATTTTTGGAAAATTATAGATGAGGTAAATCGATTAACTCCCTACGCTCAGGATATACTTTTATCTTTATTGGCTGAGGGAACTGTCAAATATTACGATGAAATTAAAACGATTGATAAATATACTTTATATGCAACAATTAATCCTCAAGATGTAGGTACGTTTGAATTATCTTCGCCCTTCTTAGATCGGTTCGGCATATCAGTACCAATTGTAATGCCCGCAAGCCAGGATTTAGAATTGATATTAACTGGTAAAGACGAAAAGTATAGTGGATTTGACGAACTTATTCAAGTTCCCAAAGTCTTAACTATTGATGAATTAATGGAAATCTGGTATTATGTTAATAAAATTAGTATAAATAAAGAAGTGAATAATTACATTCATGCTATCATAAGGGATTTTACATTATGTGTTAGAGTAGACAAAGGAAGCTCTGAAAATCTCAAACCAGGTACTGGCTTATGTTCGGGATGTCACTTTAACACAAATCAGAATGTATGTAATAAAATCGAGTCGATATTAAGCGTAAGAGTGGCAAAAGATCTCTTAAGGTATTCAAAAGCTCTTACATGGCTTTTAAATCTCGAAAAAATAGATATTAACCTTGTAAATACTATAGCTCCGTATGTGATTTCTCATAGAGTTAAATATACAACAAGAGAATTAGAAAAATCACCGTATTGGGGGAATCCATATAATTTTTCTAAAAGTATTTTAGAGATGATTCAAAAGCGATTTATTAATCGTGCAGATTGTTATCTAATAGCTGAGCGTTTTAGAGATGGTGTGTCTAAAAGTGATGATTTAGCCACTCTAAAGAATTACCAAAAGAACGATTTAATCGTTAAATACGATTTGATACCGTTCGTAAATTCAATTAATAATAAAAAATATCCTAAAATAGCCCAAAAAATAAAAGAAGCTTCAAAGAATGGAGAGATTGAAGTTTTAGCTAGTGTTCGAAATGATCTACTTGAAAACATAGATTTTCCTAACAGAGCTTATTTAATTAATTTTTGTAATCAAGAGTTGTATAAACAAACAGTTTCAGATTATATATTTAAGTATGTTAACAACAAAGAGATTTGGGCTGATATAGCAAGCGAATTTCCTAAATTAGATAAACCACTAAAGGAAGCTTTCATGCGGAGACAGACTAAACAAATCAGGACAGAAGATTTACTCATTGAGATCAATGTTACTGGAACAAATGACGATTCATTGGTCAACATTCAAATATCAGGAGGTTCTGAAGCACTACAATTGAGAAAAATTATAGAACGCTTAGATTATATTCAAAGGGAGGAATAATTTAGACTTTTGTTGAAATGTCGAAATCTAGAAAAAAAAGAACAAAAACAATCCCAAAAAAGGAATTAAACCAAAAAGAACTACATCTAATTGAATTAGCTAAGATAGCATGGGATAAAACTCAAAGAGACTTTTTTTTTCCGCCTTTAGACCTACCCACATTTGTCTTCGACTATACTCACTTGGAAGGATTTTACATAGATCCCCAAAATAAATGGAAAATATCAATGAATTTAGCAAACGCTCCTATTTTCATTGATGACAAAGATTATATAAACTACTTTCACGCCATCTCTCTTCACGAAGTTTCTCATTACCAAATTATTCCATATGACGGATTAATTAACGCGAGATTATTGAAGGCTGCTTTGAAAAACGTCAACGAAAATTTTGCTCCGATCGTCGTAAATGTGTTTGCTGATTTGATTATTGACGCTAAACTTCATAAAAAAACTCCAGATTTAATTAGATGGGAACTTGAAACAACTTTTAATCACTTATTTGATAGAACCAAAACCAAACTGAGCGAATTCTCAAAATTTCTTTTTCGAGCGTATGAAAAACTACTTGATATAAAATTTGTACATAGTAATTTATTTACAAGTGTAGAAAATGTAGCCGAAAAAGTAGTAAATATTATTAAGAAAAATTTTGAAGACGAAACACTCTGGGAAGAAAAGGTCTCTAAAATTGCTTATCATCTTAGAACACTAGTTATCAACACATTTACAATGGTAGGTGCTGGAGCCCGTAAGGGTGAGGGTAATACAAGACGAAAGGCCCCTGGTAGAAGTAGATCTACTGTTGAATTTCCTGAGGATATTTTAGAAATTATGGATAATCCACTCGAAAATAAAAATTTAGATAAATTGAAAGAAGACAACGACGAAGAACTAAGGCAAAAAGCAGAGGAATTTGCTAGAGAAACACCGTATTCAAATTATGGGGCTCCTGCTGGTCAAGCAGGAATTTTAATTGATGGGAATCCTTTAGCTACATGGTATAGGGGACTTGCTAAGGATCTTATTGAAATTAAAATTTTCGAAGAAAAACCGGGAGGTCAGCTTCCAATTTATCCTGAAGTTTGGCATTTAGGCGAACCTTTAGAAGATTTAGATATTGTTCAAACGATACTAAATAGCCCAGTAATCATCCCAAATATCACAACCCGAAAATGGGTAAAGAATTATGGAAAGGGTCATTTAACTGAAAAACAGATTCCAGATTTACTTCTTGTTCTCGACTCTTCTGGCTCAATGAACTGGAATTACTTGGCAAAAAGCTCTAAGGGCGTATATCACACCGCTTTAGTGGCTTCTTTTGCCGCTCTCCATTTTGCTGCCAAGAAAGGAGTTAAATTCAGCGTTATCAATTTTTCTAATCGTGCGGATGTTTGTGATTGGACCGTTGATTACCAAAAAGCAGAGCGGACGCTCTTAAGATATCAAGGTGGGGGAACACATTTACCGATTAAAGATGTCGTAAAACAGATTGAGAAATCAGAAAGAGAGACCCTAATATTTATTATAACTGATTTTGGAATATATAATTGGAACAGCGCCAAGAAATTATTTTCAAACTTATCTAACAAGGGGCATAAAATTGTGGGCTTTTTTATTGGAAGCGCAAATATCCCTAAAGATAAGTTTAAAACTCTACTCGAGAAAGTAACATTTTATCCTATTAAAAATTCTAAAGATTTAATCAATTTAGTTATAGAAGAAGTAAAGAAGTATTATTTAGCGTGACTTTCAACCAGGCTTATTCATTTCACGCAAATATTGCTTCATGAAGTATCTTTGACTTTCGCAATACATTAATCGTTGTTTCTCCGTTAAGTTCGTACTTCGTTGTAGCACGGTTTGAATTTCTTGTAAAAGATTTAGATTTGCTCTTTTATGTTTTCCAGGAAGCTGATTAATTTTATCAACAATTTCTGCCTTAACATTTTCACCATAAAACAAGTCTTTAAGATTGAGAATTGGTTCTGAATCTATTAGTCTTGAACTAATCATAATTAATATTCCTTAGATTTTTTTTATATAATATATTTCTCACCATGTAGATATTCTGATATTAGCCTTGAAATATCTACATATATATAAAAAACACAATTTAGATTCTTTTAAGACTTTATAATATGCTTGTAATACGTTTATAAACAGAATTACCGACTAAATAAATTTCACTCAAAGTTGTAAGGAATAATTTGAGCTAAATAAAAAGAATGAATATAGAATAGTTTATTCTTAAATTTGACACGCTTTCTTAATTAAAGAACCGCAAAAATTTCAGGAAGCAATAACCATCCCTTTCTTTCATGGATTATGTTTCCTTGTTCATCAATTACAAATTGTCCTGGACCTTGTTTTTCCCAACCTTCATAATCACCGTGTCCAATTCCTAGCTCTGAAGCTTCTTTCAACTTGCTCCTAACTTTCGTTACTGCTCCAGCGGTCATCAATCCTAATCCGTATTCTGCGTATAGTTCGTCTTTGGACGAAGGTATTATTGGAAAGTTAACATTATATTTCTCAATAAACTCTTTAGCAACTTTTTCACCAGATTGGGTTATATAGAGCAGTTTCACGCCTTTTTCCTTTATTTTTGGAACGGCTTCTAACAATATATTGAAATCTAATTGACAGATAGGACATCCAAAGTATCTTGAAAAAATTACTACAATCTTTTGGGTTCCTATTAACTCACCTAAATCAATCATTCCTTCATTAAAAGACTCAATTTTAAAGTGAGGTGCTTTATCTCCAACTTTTATCTTGTTCTTTCCCATCTTATATATTCACAAATTAAATTTTATAACTTAGTATTGTTCTACTCTTATTTTAAATTTTGGATCGTACTAATAGAACGCTCCTAACT
>JAGXNS010000061.1 GCA_019894855.1 Promethearchaeota archaeon | reverse complement strand
AGCCTGAACCAGAACCAGTATACGAACCTATTCCAAAACCAGTTTATGAACCTACCCCAGAACCTGAACCAGAACCAGTATACGAACCTATTCCAGAACCTGAACCAGTTTACGAACCTATAGCAGAGCCTGAACCAGAACCAGATTACGAACCTATAACAGAACCTGAGCCTGAACCAGAACCAGTATACGAACCTATTCCAAAACCAGTTTATGAACCTACCCCAGAACCTGAACCAGAACCAATTTATGAACCTAAGCTAGAGCCTGAACCAGAACCCAAGCATGAGCCTGAGCAAGAATTACAGTATCATTACACAACAGACTCTAATACAGTGAAAGATGATAGTGAAGAAAAGGAAGAAAAAAACGATACAGAATATAGAGAAGAATAAATTAATATTGTTTCTGCGATTATTCATGTGGTAAGGCAATAACTATTGATATAATCAATATTATTCCACATATGAAAATCAGTGCTTGCACGATGGATTTTTTTAAATCTTTTTCCTTTATCAATTCAGGCATAAGTTCAGTACTAGCGATATATAAGAAACCACCGCCCGAGAATGCTAAAAAAAACAGATTAAAGATATCTATAGTGGTTGACAAGAAAAACGCTGTTAATCCACCTAATAAGGCAATCATTCCACTAATAAAATTAAAGAATAGTGCTTTTTTCTTTGAAAATCCACCATATAAAAGTATTCCAAAATCGCCGATTTCTTGAGGAAACTCGTGGAACAGTACAGCGAGAGTTATAATTATACCATTTCTAGTTCCACTTAAAAATGCAACCATTATAATTATCCCATCTAAATAGTTATGAAGTCCATCCCCGATTAAGTTAAGAAGAGCAAAACTTTTAACGCCACTATCTCGTGACAACGAATAATCTTCACCTTCTCCTAATCCGGTATAACACACTAACTTGTTTTCTTTTTCGTGAGCATGTCCATGAAACCAATAAATAAAGCGTTCAATAACAAAAAATATCACAAAACCAAAAATAATAAACACAAAAACTAAGTTTTCAGCTATTCCTGCTCCACCTGAATTCAATTCCTCTAGATGGTGTATAGATTCTGGAATTAAATCGAATAACGCAGATGCCAGAATTGTGCCCGTTGCGAACGCCACCAGAATGAAAAGGATTTTGTCTAGTGTCTTTTCCCTAATTGAAATCATAACTAATCCAATTAAACTAAGACATCCAATAAAAAATATCGTTAAAAAGCCAATAATTACTTCCATTTTATGCACATCTCAGTTATATTTATACTTCTGCTATATTGTATCTATTAAATATATTATCTTAATTTTTGGGTATCAACTAAGTATTAGTCTATTAAAAAAAAAATTTAAAAAAAATTTTGTTTACTGCTTTAACTCTATCTTTTTAAATTTTTTACGAATTATCATTAGTAGAGTAATTACAGAAACTATTAGAACTATATATAACCCCATATATCCAGGAATAGCTCCATCGGTAGGTGTGGTTGTGCCCCCTAGTGTTTTTGTTATGGAGCCTCCTTGGCTGCATGTCGCTGTTACTTGAATAGTAGATTCGTTATTGGCTATTACAGTATATTCATAAATAAAAAACCCCAAACTGGGTTGGCTTGTGTAGATTTCGGTCTGGTCTATAGTTCCATTAACTCTAACTACTACTGAAATTACATAATGAGTAGTGTTATCAGAAACTCCGTGTGAGATTGAAACTTTAAGTGTATTTGTATTTGAGTTGTATTCCAAGGACATATCATCCGGTGGGTGTGCTCTAACATTAATGCTTGCTATGGTTAAGAATACGGCAAAGAATATTGCCACATAATAAGATATTTTTCTTTTATGCATTTCTATCAGGTTTTTGTTATGAAATTCACTTGAACGAATTATGGTTAAAAATTTAATAATTTAGTATTTAACTATTTACTTTATAATTTTAAAGCTTAAGATAATACTAATTTAAGTGAATAGGGTGCTCAATCATAAGAAGATTTTATAACCAATCGCAATTAAGATATTTACTAAGCTTTTTTTTACGGTTTATTATACCAGATTGTCTATTTATCTCTCCAGGTATGAAGATTACAGATTTGGACTTAACAGCGTCAAGCGAAAGCGAAACCACGTCTTCTGCTTTCATCCATTGTTCAGGGTTATACCAACTTCTTTGAAAGCCGTTCATAGTATCAGTGTCATGAAATTCAGAGTAGGTAAAACCTGGACACAATGCTTGGATATAAATTCCCGTTCCCTTGACCTTTACATTGAGTAACTCCGAAAAAATAGCTAACGCTGATTTAGTCGTAGTATACATTATTAGAGACGAATCCTTAATTATAGCAAAGATTGATGATGTGTTGATAATCACTCCTCGCTTTCTTTTTGCCATTCCGGGAATCGTGGCGTGACAGAGCATCACCGGACTTGTGAAATGGACATTTATCATATCGACATATTTCATTAGCTCTATTTGTAGGAAATTACCCAGGATTCCAAATCCCGCGTTGTTTATAAGTATATCAAGATTTTCTATTTCATTGATTTTTGAGATAACTTGTTCGTTATCAGAGATTTTGGATAAATCAGCAACCAGCACTTCAGCATTGATTGAATATTTTTCCTGTAATGTTTTGCTTAGAGCATCTAGTTTTTCTTTTCTTCTAGCTACTAAGATTAAGTCAAAACCCTGTTGTGCTAATTGCCGGGCAAATTCTGCTCCAATTCCAGATGAGGAACCTGTTATTAATGCTGATCCCGGACTTTCCCAACCCATAAAATTTTCAGAAATCATGATTATCGTGTTTTTCTTAATTTACTTTATAACTTCAAATATCAAATCAAGTACATTCTTTTTTAAGTTCTTGTTTTACTAAATTCATTCAAATATCTAAGGATATTGTTCTATAGTATAAAAAACCTTTATAAAATAAGAATAAACATTAAAAAGTGGAAATTCTACTTTAACCTAAGTTTTAGTAAATTAAATTAAGATTCTTATGCTGAAAATAAAATTTAAGAAAAATAGGAAGAGTAGAAGCACTTTATATCTAATCATGCTTTCGTTGCTTTTGATCCAACTTTATAATTTTGCTTCGTTGGGGATAGCAGTTGATCCGGTAAGAACTGATATTTCCGTTCAAGTAGCAAACGGTATGATAAATAATAACACTGCATATCCCGATCTGCTTGTTTTAGATGTAAGGACCAGAGAAGAATTTAACACGAATCATTTACATAACGCTACTTTGATCCCACTTGCCGAAATTGAAGGAAGGCTGGCTGAACTCGCACTCTATAATGATACGGAGATAATCGTATATTGTAGGACTGGTAGTAGAAGCCAAGAAGCAAGCGAGATCTTGATTGATAATAATTATTATAATTTTACGAAAGTTTATAATATGTTGGGAGGAATAAATGCGTGGATAGCTGAAGATTACGATTATTGGTTAAACGAGGATATTCTGAGCATCGATTTCGCATTACCTGTATTTCTTGTTTCTATTATAGGGATAATCTTTGTTCTGGTTCTCTTTTCTAAGAGGAGATGGAAGGTAGTGAGGACCTATTAATACTAACTATATCAAACTCAAGATTAATAAAACTTATTAAACTAAAAAGTCTTGATGATATATGAAAACAACAATATACTACTTTACTGGAACAGGTAATTCGTTAAAAATTGCCAAGAATTTAGCAGAAAAGTTAGAGGAATGTGAACTTGTACCTATTGCGAAAGTTTGGGAGGAGGATCACCTTGCTTCGTCCAGCGAAAAAGTTGGTTTTATTTTTCCTCTTTATTACGCAGGATTACCAAAAATTGTCTATGATTTCCTAAGCAAAATAGAACTCGCTAAATCCAATTATTTCTTTGCTGTTATAACTAATGCTGGAGATATTAACAACACACCCTTACAACAAATAGAGACAATTTTAAATACGAAATCGAAAACATTGAGCGCGGGATTTTTTATATTAATGCCTAACAACTACATCATAGGTTACGATATTCACTCAGAAGCACGCCAAAAAGAATTTTTTGAAGAAGCAAATAAAAAAATGGAATCCATTCGTAAAACCGTTGAGAAAAATGAAAAAAATCTGGAGAAAGATATTTTTGAGAAACGTAGAATTAAGAGCGAAAAATTCAATAAGGGCTTTCGAGATAATGTTTATAGATACGACAAATCATTCTACGCTGAAGATACATGTACCAGTTGCGGAATATGCGTAAAAGTATGCCCGGTAAATAACATCACGCTTGAAGAGGGTATACCTCAATGGCAGCATAAATGCCAGCAATGTTTAGCTTGTATTAATTTTTGTCCTGAAAAATGTATTCAATTTGGTGATAAAACTTTAAAAACTCAGCGATATCACCATCCTGAAATAACAATTAAAGATTTGATAAACCAGAAAAATTAATTATTTTTCTAATTTTATTTTCTTTTGTTTCTTTAATTTCGGAAAAAACATTGGGACTCTTTTTTTATAGCTCTCATAATCTTTTCCAAATTCTTTAATTAACTCTTTTTCTTCTTTCCAAGCAACCAAAAAATTTAGTAGAAATACTAAAGGTGTAAAAATTAAAGAAAATAACGACGATAACAGAAAAGAAATTCCAATGTGGGCCAATAGTCCGCCAAAATATTGTGGATGTCTAATTAATGAATAGATTTTAGTGGAAACGATCTTTTCTGTCCTATGAGTTTCCGCTACTTTAAGAGATGTTTCTCTTACGCTCACAATTCCTAACCAAGCACCTATTAGTATAAAAGGAACGGAGATTAATAAATAAAAAATTGGTATTGAAAAGTTAATAATTGGGATAATAATACGGGGATTTTGCATAAAGGGAATTATTAATCGAGGTTGAGGTGAAATCCATATTCCAAACCAAAATATAAAGAACCCCCATCCAGAAGTGAGCCCGAGTATCCCAGTGATTTTATTTCCTTTATCCACTCCATATTTTTTTTGAAACCTTAAATGCTCGACCGATAAAAAATGAAGTGGAACCATAAAACACATACCTAAGATAGATAAAATAAACCACGGGTACATTTTTGTAATCCTCTTGTAGTCTTAAAAGTTAAATATCATATCTCCAACGCATTTTTCTTGAGAGTGTAATAAACACTCATTAATTTCGGGTTCAAGTTTAAACCTGACACCTATTACGTCTAACCAGCAACCAAGGCGATATATAAGACCACATTCATATTTATCCTTTATTCCAATCCTTTTCATCCCCTCATAAGCGAAACATTTTCCCATTTCCCAATGCAGGACATTATGTCTAGGAAAGGTGTAGTTAAAATCCATGAAATCCCCTTTTAATATTGAAAACCCATTGCTAATAAATGCTTTTAGTTGTTCAAAGGTTTTTACCTTGGGCTTCTCCATCCCTAAAGCTTTATGAACTCTTTGGACTTCAAATGGAGAAAGTGTTTTAATTGCAGCTTTATTTAATTTGTTTGCGGTATCAATACCAAATTCTTGGACACAGTTATAAAACCACGAACCATCGTGAGTCATCCAACACTTAACGAGAAGTTCCTTTAATTGATGTTTATTGAGTTGATCAAATAAAGTCATATCAATATTTTCCTATAATTAATTCTGATCTAATTTACATTTAAGACTGATTGAATAAAAGATTATTTAATTTCGAAGTCTAAAAATAAATAACGCGGCACTTTTTAGCTATTCAATCTCTCTTTTTTAATGTTTCGGGAAAGATATGTCAAAATGGCTAAAAAAGCGAACCCACATATTATAATAAAAACAAAAACAGCGTATAAGTTGACTTCTACAACATAACCCGATATTATTGGGGTTACTCCGAAACCAATTCCTATTATGATTTCATTCATAGTTGAATATCTCGCTGTATTTTTAGCAGATCCATAATCGAGCATGATTTTCATTGATGTTCCGTGTATGAAACCAAAAAATAGGCCTGTAACTGCGAATATTATTGCGATGTACCAAATAGAACCAACAGAAAATATCGTAAATGAAATTACAATAATGGAAATAAAGCTGATGAAAACCGAAATTTTTCGTTTATATATATTCATTACGTTAATCCAAGTTAAGCCAATAAGCTGGGCCAACTGTATCCCCCCTTGGACAAGGTAAGTTGAATGTGATTCTAATGAGTATAATTTTAAAAAAACAGGATATGTAAATTGGAGGATTGATTTTGTTGTAGCTAAAAAAATTATTCCGATCCATGAGAATAAAATAGGATAAATTATCATAGAAGAATTTGAATTGGTTTTAGAGATCATTTTAAAATCTTCTTCAAATTCGGGATTTTCTAAATGGATTTCTAATTTTTCTTTTGGACTACGGATTTTGGAATCTTTCTTTATAAAAAAACTAATTGGGATAAGTAAAAACGACAGAGACCACGAAAAAATCATAGCAAAATAATCGTTCCAAGAAAAACTCCATACATAACCAATGAGAAGCCCAAAGATAAAACCAAAATTCCAAGAAAAATTAAAATTTCGAAAATCTCTTTTTGCTCTTTCAGGACTACTTATCTTCTGCCATTTGCTTAACAGATTCATGCAATTTGGCCAATAGAGCCCCATAGTTAATCCTAATGATGCTCGACACAGGATTAAAAACCATGGTTCAAAGTATATAATTTGAGCTCCAGTTAAAATGGGTGTTAAGACGGAAGACAATATAAGGGCATTACGGATTCCTGTCTTTGAAGTAATAAATTGCCCAAGAATAGGAGCAAAAATATAAGCGATTGCTCCAGCAGAAGATATAATTCCAAGAGTGCTTTCGCTAATATCCACAACAAAATAAAGGTAGTTTGAAAGTGCTCTTTCAAAAATGGATACAGATATTAATCTTGTGAACGCAAGCAAGAATATCGGCCAAGCTCTATAAGGTTCTGAGGTCTGGTTTATCTTAGTTTGCATTTTTTGATAAAAAGGAAATTTCTTCGAGAGTGGCACAATTAATGACTTACGTTATCTTTTCCAAGTTTTCTTTATAAATAGTGCCTTACTCAAATATTTTCTTAAGTTAAAAAAAAGAGGTTTAAATTTTTTAGTTACTCCCATTTCATCCCTACTAAGTTATAACTATCAGAGACACCTATTAAGGTTTCAATCTGAAGACTAAATCCTTCAATTTGATTAAATGGCACAAAATATCTACCAATTTCCATAATAGCATCTTCTGCTTTTTCCTTCTCAGTATAAATTAAATGGTATTGCTTCAATCCATTATTTCCGGCGTAAGTATTGAAAACACGCCATTTTTTCACATATGGTATTTCTTTCGGCTGTTTTATAAAATTTATACACAATCTCATTTAATAAAAATTGGACTAAAAATCATTTTTTAACTGTTATTGTCGTTTTACTATTGTACAATTTAAATTCGATATATAATTAGCGTGAAAAATCTATGTTTGACACCAATTTTAATTATTGTTCCAATTGCGGCAAGAAAATACAAAAGTCTACTCGCATGACTGTAAATTATTGTTGTTATTGTGGACGAGAATTAAAAAAGAAGAAGTTAACTTTACACGACAAAATACAATGCACAGTGTGTCACGAATTTATCTGGCATGGACGAAGTCGAACTATTAAATGTTCTTTCTGCGGTAGCCAATACCATTATTCGTGTGTATCGTCTTGGTTAACGAAGTATAACTCGTGTCCTATGTGTCAAAATGTATTTTTAAGACCGAATCTTGTTTTTTCAAGAAACCGAAAGTGAGAATTCTTTTTAAACATTTGACAATAATGAAAAAATTAAAAAGCAAGAAAATTCTAAGTATGATAATCCAATTTAACTAAAACCTTGTATAACCATATTAAAAATTACATCTACTAAAGAGGCGAAAAATATGCCATATTTATTTACTTATAACATATTCCCCCCTGAACAAGCAGAAGCAATATCGAAAATTTACTTAAGTAAAATTAAGGAAGAACGAGCTGCTATGAGACCTTTAGCTAAGGAAATAATACCTAACGCTGTAAAGGCAACTACAGACGGTATGAGTGTGATTAGTGTTTTTGATGTGAAGGAAGGAAAGCTAGAAGAATGCCTAGCACTACAACAAAAACAATTACTTGATTATCATGTGATACCAGGGTATAAATATAAAATGGAAGTTCGATTCAATGTAGTGGAAGCCATAGAGATGTTAGGGATGAAGATACCAGAATAACCAGAACACACATAAAAAAATCCAACCTTTTTTTTTATTATCTTTTAATTGAGATTAAGTAGGATTTAAAAAGTATAAGCAATGCTTAGTAATTGGGCATATTGAGCATTTAGGCTTATTTTTGGAGCAAATTAGGGCTCCAAAGTCAAGAATTGCCCAATACGTGTATTTAAACTCCATTTTAGGTAGTAATTTATCCAAATGAGAATACATGGAATCACGGTTAAATTTAGAGTCTTGAGGTTCAAACACCCTCATTATAACTCTTTTTATGTTAACATCAAAAAACAATGTTCTGTTGTTCAATCCGAAGCACCCAAAAGCATTACTCACATAATCAGCTATGCCATTTACTTCTTTAAGTTTATTTGTATCCCGAGGGATTTCTCCATTATGTTTAGTTACGATAATTTGACTCAAGTCTTTCAAAGTCTGAGCTCGTTTATTTGATAACCCCAATACTTTTATCGTAGGTTGTAAATCGGAAATATTTGCATTGTTAATTGAGGAAAAATCCTTGTATTTCTTAAAAAAGGGATTATATATATTGGAGACGTTCAAGGCAATTGTTTTTTGTAGTAAGATTTCCGTAACCAATATTTTATAAAGATCGTTTGATTTCCTCCATGGATAATCGCGCTTGTTAT
Organism: Promethearchaeota archaeon; assembly: GCA_019894855.1. GTDB lineage: Archaea > Asgardarchaeota > Lokiarchaeia > Sigyniarchaeales > SOKP01 > SOKP01. The sequence goes on along the minus strand of JAGXNS010000061.1, from coordinate 5,413 downwards.
CATCGTACCATTTTAGCAGTATATTCCTAATCAAAGTATATTTACTTTCCTTAACCATTTTCTTTTGATTGGGATTAATTATGCATTATTCAATTTTCAACTTAGCTTTATAGTTATTAATTAAAGATTAGTTTCATTTTATTCTTATTGTTAAGATTATCACTATATATTGTATTCCTTATTATTGCTATGACTGAAGAAGGTAATCATATAATAGATTTGTTCTGTGGAGCGGGGGGTTTATCGTTAGGTTTCGAAATGGCGAATTTTAGAATTGAATTAGCTATAGAATTAGAAGAAAATTATTATAGAGCTTATAAAAGAAATCATTCTGAAACTCTATCATTAAATAAAGATATAACCTTATTAAATTGCAAGGAAATCTCTGATAAATATCTTAAAAACAAAGAAATAGATGGAATAATTGGAGGACCTCCATGCATAGGATTTTCTACGGTTGGAAATAGGAGACCCGACGATCCTCGTAACACGCTAATTTTTTATTTTATTCAATGGGTTAAATACTTTAAACCGAAATTTTTCGTCATGGAAAATGTTCCTGGAATTCTTTCTATGGGGAAGGGAAAAGTAGTAGAAAAAGTTATTAATTTGTACAAAGAGATGGGATATAATTGTATAATGGAAATATTGTTAGCAGCTGATTACGGAGTCCCACAATTACGGCAGAGGGTATTTTTTATAGGAACTCATGACAAATCGGTTTATTCTTTAAAAGTCCAGAAAACTAACAAAAATAATATTGTATTGAAATCGGATTTAGAAAAAAATGCGTTACCTTCTTATTTGACTGTTCAAGACGCTCTTTCTGATATTCTAAAGATAAATCCCCTTACAAAACAGCGAGGCGAGAACTCAACAATAAACTATAACGGACCGCCAATAACTCAATATCAAGAGTATTTAAGGGAAAATTCTTACGAATTGTATGACCATTTTGCCCCAAATCATAGTGAACTCGTGGAAAGAAGAATATCCCATATCGCCCAAGGAATGAATCATAGTTCTTTACCGAAGGAATTTCAACTCAAAGGGGGATATCCGAACATTTATGGGAGACTTCACTTAGATTCTCCAGCAGATACAATAACGGGAAACTGCGGATGTGTAAGTGCACCGGGCAGATTTATTCATCCAATTCACAATAGAGCAATCTCTATTAGAGAAGCGGCGAGATTACAATCCTTTCCAGATAGATATAAGTTTTATGGGAGCATGAGAGACAAATACAAACAAGTTGGTAACGCAGTACCACCTTTAATGGCTTATGCGGTGGCAAAATCAATAAAAAACGCGTTATAACCAATCTAAATGAATCGATAAAAAACAAATATTTAAAGAAAAATGCGATTATTCTAAGCTTTCGGCGTTAGATTTATATATTTCTAACGTTAATTTAGAAAAGGCTTCTTCTACTTTGGTGCCAATTTTCGCACTTGTTTCTATATATTCGCTTGCGGAAACTTGCTGTTTAATCTGATTTACTTCTTCTAAATTAATTATTCTATTTTCTGAGGTTAAAAGATCTAACTTGTTTCCAACGAGTATATTTGGAACGATTCCAATTTTACTTTCCACTTCTTCTTTCCAAGTTATTATATGTTCCAAAGTGTCTTTCCTAGTTAAATCAAAAGCGTACAAAATACCTTTTGCACCTTTATAGAAAGCGTATCGAACCCATCTAAATCTCGGTTGTCCGGCCAAATCCCAGAATTGCAGAGTAACCATGCGTTTAACTTCGGGAATTTTAACGTATTTTACAAAAAAATTAGATCCAATTGTTCTCTGAGCGTCTGGTACGAATCTCCTTTTCAAGTATTGGTTAAGAATAGTGGTTTTTCCTACTTCGGAATCGCCGACAATACAAACTTTAAAAAAGTATTTGTTTGATCCTACCATTTTTGACATTCCTAACCGATGTTTCTATATTAAATAGTGATTTGGACTTATATTTTTATATTATATACAAGTATTAGGTATTAATCAATGAAATTTGAAGAGTTCAACTATAATACTTAGAAATATTAATATTATGAAACCTATTATATTTAAAGTGTGGATAGTTTTTTAAAAAAAAAGAGTCTTTCTTAATCATGAGTAAAAATTTAAAGGATTTAATAGACAACGCTGAAGAAGAAGAAAAAACACATGCTCAACTAGAAAAAACAGTTGAAAATTTAGAGCTGAAGGTAGCGAGATTAGAAACGAAGCTAAAAGGAAAAAAAAAATCTTCCAAACCAGAATTTCAAAAACTTAAGGAGGAAAAACCTGAATCCGAAGAAATAAACCTTTTGAAGGAAGTAATTAGTTCACAAAAACAGGAACTGACTCAAACGCAACAGGATAAAGAGTTGCTTCAACAAAACATTGATAAGTATACGCAGGAATTAAAAACCATTAATCAAAATGATTCTGTAAAAGATCAAATAATATTGAAAACTCAAAATTCTCTTAATAATTTGATCGAAGATTACGGGAGATTGGAAAACACGATCAAAGACCTTAAAGACGAAATTTCCAAGATAGAAAACGAAAACAAACTACTCTTAGAGAACACCACGAAAATTCAAACTGAAAGTTCCAATGTAGAGCAAATAGAAAGAGATTTAAAGGAATTAAATAAAAAATTAAATGATTTGGAGAGAGAAAAGAAATTACTTGAAGATATAAATTCTACTTTTCGAAATAAAGAAATTTCAGTCGAAGAATTACAAAAGACAACAGAGGTATTGAAAGACAATAATCTCGAATTAACAAAAGAAAATCAAAAGTTATCTAAGATAGTAGATACCGTTAAAGGTGAAAACTCTCGTTTAGCAGAATTTGAGGCGAAAGTTTCTTATTTAGAAAATAATATTATCGATTTAAAGAAAAAAAATGAAAATTTAAAGCAAAAAGATGTTCTACTTCTTGCAAAAACGATTAATGTTATTGAAAATGAAAATAGAGAACATTTAGCAGCAACTGTTAATGATACAGTTACTAGTGAAAAGAATTTTGTAAAGAAAGAAGAAAAGATCGTTGAGAAATCAATAGAAGTTGTACAAAGTGAAGAGCCTCAATCAATAATGGGCAGAGAATATATGGCAACTGAAAATATTGATCAGATGCCAAAATCAGCGGAACCTAAAGAGTCAAGATTGGAAGAAGATGTTTCAACTAAAATTAAAGGACAAACGGGGTATCGTAAAAAAATCTGTCCGAATTGTGGAAATACAAATAAATTACAAATACGCGAGATTGATGATAAAACGCGAGTAATTTTTCCAGGCTTTTATGCGAAAAAATATAAGTGTGGACAATGTGCTACAGAATGGAATAAAGACTAACTTTATCGTTAACTATTTAATCATTTCTCCTATTTTCTTGGTAAATTTTTTCAAATAATTGAACAGGGTCAGGATAAATATAAGATTGTTCTATTCGATGAAGTTTGATTGCTTCTACAGGGCAACATACCGCACAAATTCCACAGCCATAACACTTTTTAGGGTTTACTTTGGCTTTCTCTTTCTTTATAGTAATAGCTTTAAAGGGACATCTTTTAGCACACAAAGCACACCCCGTGCATAAAAGAGGATCGGATTTTGCGAAATAGTTCGATTTAGCTGTACAATTTTCGTTTTTATCTTCAAATCGCGTCATCCCTCTTAAAAGGGCGCAACAACAGGCACAACAAGAACAGATTACTTGGTGGATTGGACTTTTACTGTTTGCAACTGTAAATACTAACCCTTTTTTTGACAATTTCTTTACTAGGTTATGGGCTTCTACGAGAGAGATTTCTCGTCCTTCTCCTCTTCGTAAAAAATATTCTCCGAACAAACCAACTTGAAAACACGTTTCTGAAATAGGAAATTTATCTTTACATTCTCTAATTCCTAAGGTCTCTGTTCTCTTACGACAAGGACAATCGGTTACTACAATTGGACCTTTACAGGTATCTAATATTCCATGTATCTCTTCAGCATTAGATATTATAGACTTATGATCAATTGATGTATCTATGGGAACAATTCTAGTAATTGGAGTACCAACGTCGGAAGATTCGTACCGCATGTAATATTTTTCTTCAATGAAGAATTGATGATACAGTTCAGCTCCTTTCTTTCCAAGCCTTTCGAATGTTTTTGAGTTTTTAAATCCCATATTCAAAAGATGCGCCATCGCTAAGAAGTAGGAATAACCACCGATATCTTGAATAATACCCGAATTGGTCATTTCTTCCAGAATTTCTTTAGTCTCTTCCTTGCTTTTTCCAATTTTCTTTGCAATTCGATTAATGGATTGAGGTTTAACAGTTAAGTATTGAGCAACTTCTGCCTCTTCAGGGGTAAACAACAATTTAATAAACGCCTTAAACGCTTCTGATACATCTCCATCAACAATAGGGATGTCGTTAGGGTACTCTCGCATATTTTGTAAAATTTGATCGTAAGGGTCTGTAATTTCTTCTGCTGTCATATATGATTCAGCTTTAAAACTGTAACAATAAATTTAAATGATAAACTAACTTGATTGTAATAAAATTCTCTAATTTTAATATCTTTGTATGAAGAAATATAAGCTCGAAAAGCGTTGTATTCGATTGGTTTAGTAGTAATTTTCAAACATAAATTCTAATCCTCTTGGTGATGTAATTTTACTATGGAAATCAATTTTAATAGGTTTGTGTAATCGGTTGTTTCCGGATCGTCAGTTTTAGGATTCCAACCGAAGAGCATTTTTGCTGCTTTTTCATGGTTCACTACGTACCATTTCATAGTTTCAAGCTTTTGGTCTTCATTTGTTACAAATTCTACCTGCGGATGGAAACGATGGAACCCATGTCTTACCATAAGAGTGTCAGGATGAGCCCGGATATTCTTCATCCAGCCTGCATCTTCACCTCTACCTGAAAAAATTGTAATTATATCTTCTATCCAATGGTATTCTAACGGTGTTCTTCTTTTTTTCCCTGTTTTTCTTCCTTGTGTCGTTAAAATGAGAAATATTCTTCCAAAACCTAAAAGAGGCAAAATTCTTAATCGATATAAGGGAAGAACGATATATTTGTTATAGATTTTAAACTTTTTAAGCGTTTTATTCTTAATCATTACATCTTTATGATTTAAGTTATAAAGGGAAGACCCTGGTCGAGGTAGAAGGTCTTCATTGACATCTATGTTATTCAGGTTCGTCAATTTGATTCCTCTTTACATAAGTTAAGGATTTGTATCTCAACTCATTCCTTATTAAATTTTTATAGTAATAATCAATAAAATAAATATTGAAGTTATTTATTTATATTATCATATTTCAAGATGTTAGAGAGATAAGATGTCGGGATTAGTACTTCTTCCAGGATTGATTGGTTATATTTTGACGGGCTTAACCGTAGTTCACGCACTAATGG
>JAGXNS010000060.1 GCA_019894855.1 Promethearchaeota archaeon | reverse complement strand
CAATAGTATCAATCGTTTTTAAAGAAAAATAGTTAATTTGGTTAGTGATATTGTGCTCCCTACAGAAAAAAAAATTCTTAGAAAAGCAGAACACAGTTCAGTTTTTAATATCTTTTTCTATTAAATAATTACGATACTAAATCCAATGAGAAATCATGCATAAAGAAATAATAATAGTAATGGGATATCCCGCTTCGGGCAAGACTGTTCTCGCAAGACAATACCAAAAGCAAGGATATCACAGAATTAACAGAGACGAACTTGGCGGAACGCTGTCCGAATTAGTTCTGCACGTAGAACGCCAATATTCAGAAAACGGAACCGTTCTATTTGTTATGGACAACACCTACCCAACCGTAGAGTCTTTTTTAAACATTTGTTTAAAAATTTATATACTTTCATCTGGTGGAAATCAAATTGAAAGAATTATTAAATTATTTTTAATAAATCTTATTAGATGACTGACGAAAAAGAACCCCCTATTTCACTAGAAAAGATTGACGAAAAAGATATCCCAGAGAGAATACCAACAACGTATTTAAACAACCGTGTGATCGTTTTTAACCCCCTATTTGCATCCTATTTATATGTTAAAATGAACTTTTTTGGGTCTCCTCTGGGGATAAGTAAACCCCGTTTAGAGTATTTTTCTAAACCCTCTGAATTATCCTTAATTGAAGCACTTTTTTTGCTGAAAAATGATAAAATTACAATCTTTGACCCAAAAATAGATAAAATTTACTCTCATGACGAATTTTATGATATCTGTAAAAAAATTCACCATAAATTTGAAGAAAAGTTTATAATATACCAAGATTTACGACAAAAAGGTTATATCCCTCGTCCAGGACTTAAATTTGGAGCTGATTTTGTGGTATATAAAAAAGGTCCGGGATTAGAACATTCACCATTTATCGCTCATGTATTACCACATGACTCCAAGATAACTGCTATTGATATGGTTCGAGCGGGAAGATTGGCTACATCAGTTCGGAAGAAATTTGTAATTGCTAATCCACTAACAATGAGTTACTACTTCTTTGAATGGTTCAAACCTTAATTTAAGAATTAAAACAACTAATCGGATAATTTTTACTTTCGATGAACTGTATAGACTAAACTTATAGTTTTATTTAAGATATCATCCTTAAGTTTTTCGATCGGTTTAAAATCATCGTTAGGAACGTAATGGCTAATTCGCATAACCTCGTTAAGGATTTCATCGCTTCTATTCTCGTTTATTACAGAGCCTTGCTTTACTAGTGGTATGCTTTTATTGTATAAGAGAAGTATAACCTTGATAAGTCCTAACATTTTCCTGCTACTCGTAAAGTTATCAACTTCATTAAAAGCATTTTGTATAAAAAAAGCATTTCTTATTAGGTTGGCTATATAGAGTTCTAATTTTTGATCTTCAGCTAAGTTTTTTTGTCCTAGAAGCTGAGTTATGTATTTAAGGTCGTTTTCCTTTGCTAATATTTCATTTACTTGTTTTCTACATTCAAACCAGTTTAATCTTATATCAGGCCATTCTTTATCAATTTCATCCCACCATTCTGCTACATATTCAGAGTAATTTGAATAAGAATTAATCCAACTAATGGCGGGATAATGCTTTAAATATGCCATTTTAGGATCTAGTGCCCATATTCCTTGAACAACTCGTTTAGTAGCGGATGTTACCGGTTCACTAAAATCTCCAGCAGGAGGAGATATTGAGCCAATTATGGTTATTGATCCTTTTCTATTTTTACCACTAGGATCGTGCCCTAAGGTTGCAACAATACCCGCTCTTTCATAAAAACTTGATAATTTAGAAGGTAAATATGCTGGGTAGCCTTCCTCAGCAGGCATTTCTTCCAATAACCCGGATTTTTCTCTTAAAGATTCAGCCCATCGTGAAATGCTATCTGCTATAACCGCAACATCGTATCCCATATCTCTATAATATTCTGCAATTGTTATGCCTGAGAATAAACTAGCCTCACGAGCAGAAACTGGCATATTAGATGTGTTCACAATTAAGACAATACGGTCTAACAACGGCCTTCCAGTATTAGTATCTATTGTTTCACTGAATTGCTTCAGAAAGTTAGCTATTTCATTCCCAGGTTCCCCACAACCTATAAATACAATTAAATCTGCGCTGCAATACTTAGCTATGTTTTGCTGGATAATAGTTTTTCCAGTTCCAAAACCTCCAGGCACTGCAAAAGTTCCGCCTTTAGCTACAGGAAACAATAAATCTATTATACGAAAGCCAGTAAGAAGTGGCTCACTTGGTTGCACTTTTTCGCTAAAAGGCTTTCTCTCTGTTACTGGCCATTTTTGCATCATGCAAAAAGATTTTTCTTCAGTATCATTTTTCAAGCTATATATATCATCAACAATCGTATAATCCCCTTCTTCGGCAACGTATGATACAATTCCAGAATATCCAGGCGGTACCATGATTCTGTGTTTTAACATTAAAGTTTCTTGAACTGTTCCAATCTCATCACCACTAAGAACAGTATCTTTTTCTTTTCTACTTGGGATAAAATGCCACTTTTTAGTCCTTGAAAGAGAAGGAAATTCAAGTCCTTTGTTTAATCTTCCTTCCTGAAAGAAATCAAAAGTAATATCTAATGGTCTTTGTATTCCATCAAAAACATTTGCTAATAGCCCAGGTCCTAGTTCCATTGATAGAGGTTCGTGAAGATTGATAACTTTTTCGTTTAATTTTATGCTATTAGTATCTTCAAAAGATTGAGCTATTATTCGATCTGAATAAATTTGAATTACTTGACAGAGGAAATTATGTTTACTTATTTTAATTAGATCGTTAAGACGAACGTTACTCTCCAAGCCTTTGATTTCTACAAGTGACCCATTAACAGCAGATATGAACCCTTCTTTAGAATCTTTACTGTTTACAACCATTTTACTTTTTCACCATTTTATAGCCAATTTTTCTCTGAATTATATTGTTCTTGTCCTACAAATAGGACATTTTTTTGTAGATTTTGGAATAGTCATCCCGCAACTGCTACATTTCTTAATAAGCTCTTTTAATTCTATAGAATTACCGCATACGGGGCAATGTTTTTTGTAACTTGTTATGATCATTCCACAATTTTCACATTTATTAATGAGAGTTTTTCGATATTTAAAATCAAGGTTAACATCTCGAAATTTTGGTTTTTCAAAAACCTCTGACTCAGCTTGTATTTTCAATTCTATTTTTCGGGGGGGGCGTTGAATTGTATTCCGTTTTTTGTCGGGAAATAATTCGGAATAAATTGATTTCTTTCTGTTCTTCATGAAAAAAGAACCTATAAAGATTAAAGATACGAAAGCTAGCATTAAGATTATAAGGAATGGGTTAATCCCGAGATTAACTAAAACAAAATATAAAAAGATCATAAGAGACAGAAATATGATTAATAATAGGATTCTAAGAAATTTCCTTTCATTCTTTTTTTTATAAATGTTTTTTTCTGCCATTTTAATAGCTATTTCTTTCAACATTTGGAAATAAAGTTTATATTTATATATATTAAAAGTACTTTTTAGAAACTAATTTTTCTGCCTCAATTATATCATCATGTGTTACTTTTGATTCAATTTCTCTTTCAATTTCTTCGGATATTACATCTTTGACGCTAGTTACCTTGAAAATAATTACAGAATAATTATCATTTAAGTAGAATGGAATATAATTCACACCACTTCCTTGATAAAATTTAAAGAAAAATTCATAAAAATGAAGCCTGATTGCATTTATAAAAACTAATAATCCCTCAAGCAAGATAACAAGCATATTACCAAAAATAGAACTTACTATATTAATGATATCGTTAACAATACCTTCGCCTTGAATTAAATTACCCATAGCGATAATTGCAACCATAAGAGATATGTGTGCTAGGGCTAGAGCGAGTAATCTTATATAAGAAGCCACATTACTCATGATTGACAATAAAGTTTCAAAAGCTTCCATAGTACCTTCACCTATAAGTCCTCCAACCGACTCTTCTTTTAAATAAGATAAGTGGAATATCTTACCAAATGGTTTTAAAACAATTAATAATATACCAGGAACTAATGGCAAAAGAATTGGGTAAGGTGGTTCTAACCAGGTGTAAATATCAAAACCATAAGTAAAAATTAAAATCGTTCCACCAGTCAATAGGATTATTTTCACTAAAGAATCGGTAAAACCTAAAAATTTCCTAGATTGATTCCAATAGTTCAAAAATTGCACAAACCAACCCAGATTAAGGTGAAATACTCCAATTAATACGGCAAACTTGAAAACGGTCATAATGTTATTTAATGGATTATTTAGAGTAATATTAATTATGGGAATAGTGACTGGATCTAAATGCATAAAAACGGTATTTAATAACTTTATTTCGTGCATGCCAAAGAATTCACCATAGAGAAATCCGACTATTACAGCACCAATTCCGCAATATAAAATGATCCAGCAAAAATTTAAAAAATCTTTCCCTTTTTTATTTCTAAAAACTAACCAACCAACCAAACCCGATATAATCAAAACTAAACCGTGCCCCATATCCCCAAACATTAAACCAAATATAATTGGGAACGTTATTGCTATTAAAGGTGTAGGATCAATTTCGGAATAAGTAGGAACCCCATACATTTTAGTAATGGTTTCAAAAGGTCTAACCAAGAAGTTATTTCTCATAATAGTAGGGGCACTGTCTCTCAAATCCTTTTTTTTCTCCTTGTGCTCAGTAGATTCTTCCTTAGAATCAGTATCATCCTTTTCATCTTTCAATTTCGCCGAATGTACATGATCTATGTCTTTTTTTAATGATACAAATTTATGTTTTTTGATATCAATCGATTCAATCATTATTTTATCTTCAAATGCTCCCAACAATCCTTGTTGAATTTCCTTTTTTTTCTTACTAGGAAGGTAAAAGCTCAAACTACTTCGATTTAAAGGCAAATCTTCGAATTGATGCGAAACCCAGTTGTATTCTATCAAATTTTGAACGATTTCATAAGCGGCGGCAAAAAGAGGCATGTTATCATCCCTTAATCTTTCCAGTTCTTTTTGGTTCTTATTCAAAGATGTTATAACAAATGTCATTTCTTTTGTAATTCGAGGAAAATTTATTCCGTTGGAAAGTAAGTATTTTTTTAGAATTGGTATTTCTTCTGCATGAATTATCTGGATTCTATCACTTAATTCTTCTTCCTGTTCCTTTGGATAAATTATAAAAAATGCTACTCTATCATCAGCCAAATAATCGTAACGAAGAAAATTAGGGAAATGAGAAAACTCGAACAAATTCTCTATGTTTTCTAAATTCTTTGTAAATGTAGTAAAAGCTTTAAATTCTAAATGGTTGAATTTACTTAATTTTTCTCTGGTTAACTTATATTTTTCTAGAAAGAGGTAACTAGCGTGTATTGTAGTTATTTTTTCTAACTCTACTTCAATTGTGGTGTGATACTTTTTTAACTCATCAATTCGGTTAGAGTAATAGTTAATTTCATTTGTTAAATGGCTTATTAAATCATTAAGATTTTTAACTTCAAATTCTTTCCTTTGCTCTGGCTCAAGATTGAGTTTTTGTAAATCAGATTCAGTAATATCTAGGTTTTTGAATAAAGATTCTAACCTTAAGCTTAGATCATTAATTTTTTCTAAAATTATATCGTCTTTTTCAAATTTTTCGCTTAATTCCGGCTTGTTTTTGATGTGTACTAAATCAAGATGGGATAAATGTTGTAAAAGGATGTCCTTATAATTTTGGTTAATGTTAACCCTAAACATAACCATAGCACTTTTTTCTGTCATAGTTAAATCTCACTCGCTTAAATTTCTTTTGTTATTAAGTCTTTTGTATTTTTTAATCTAACGTAATTTTCTCTTTCATTTTCTTCTAAGATATCTTTAATTTTTTTGATATCAAGTTGTAATGCGGGAATTATTATGTTTTTCAAGCCTCTAATCCTTCGATTTATTTTTCGATAAGATAAAGACATGTTTAGCATTATATCTTCCAGCTTAACAAAAACGATTAATTCGTTAAAAAATTTTATTAAAATTGTTATTAAATCATCCAAATAATGGCTTGTATTCTCAAATGAATAGGCAGGAAGTAATTCTTCTCTTATTAATTCATAATCAATTAATGGAATTAACGAGCCTATCTTTTTAGTATATTTTATATTGATTTTTGGTTGAAACTGGATCTTACTTAAACTGCTAATTAGGATAAAATCTCTTTTTCCCATATCTTTATAGGTTTGGTTAAGCAAGATCATAGTATCTTTATATAAATCGATGAAAATATCGCGATTTTTTATGTAGTTATCCCAGTTTTCTTTAATTTCATATACTATCTGTTCCAATTTGAATTTTAAGAAGTTTTCCCCCTTAACAGCAAAGGTTAAATTTTTTTGTAACGAGAGTAAATTGGTTTTAGTAGGTCTAAATTCACGAAATGACGCTGTAATCTACACCTCTCCAACATAGTACTTATCGATAAATTCTTGACGAATTCTCAATAGCTGGTGCCTTGGTATATAAGATAATGCTTTCCAAGCTAAATCTAGTGTTGTTTCAATGTCTCTGTTTTCAGTATGTTTTTGATTTAAAAATGACATTTCAAATTCTTCTCCAAACTTCAATAAAGCTTTTTGATTAAAATTTAAACCATCTTCTCCTACAATAGATATAAGATCTCTAACTTCAAGAGCCGCTGAGTAAGATGATAACAATTGCGAGCTTACATCCGCGTGATCTTCTCTAGTCGTCTTTTCACCAATAGCATCCTTCATTAAACGGGAAATTGACGCTAAAACCTCAAACGGGGGATAAATACCTTTTTTATCTAAACTACGATTCAAAACTAATTGTCCTTCTGTTATATAACCCGTAGTATCTGGAATTGGATGAGCTATGTCTTCTCCAGGCATTGTCAAAATCGGTAATTGTGTGATTGTTCCTTTTTTACCTTTAATTTTACCAGTCCTTTCATATATTGAAGCAAAATCGGAGTAGAGATACCCCGGATACCCTTTTCTACTGGGTATTTCTTCTTTAGCAGAACTCAATTCTCTTAGTGCCTCTGCATAATTCGTCATGTCAATTAAAATAACGAGAACATGCATACCTTTTTCGAAAGCAAAATATTCAGCTGTTGTTAAGGCCACACGTGGAACTATTAATCGTTCCATTATCGGATCGTCAGCAAAATTGATAAAAGAAATGATGTTCTGGATGTTACCACTTTCTTGAAATTTCTTCATAAAGAAAATCGCTTCATCTTGAATAATACCAATACCGCAAAAAATTATAAGGAAAGGTTCCTTAGTTAATACTTTTGCTTGGGTAACAATTTGGGCAGCAAGTAAATTGTGTGGCATTCCTTGACTACTGAAAATTGGAAGTTTTTGCCCTCTTATTAATGTAAAAAGACCGTCAATCACAGATATTCCCGTTTGAATAACTTCTGAGGGATATTCTCTAGCAAATGGATTAATTGGTAAACCATTTATGTCTCTTTCAATTTCGGTTAATATTTCCGTGTCTAAAACTTGTTTAGTGTTAATGTCAATCGGTTTTCCTAATGAATTAAATACTCTACCAAACATATCGCTAGATATTTTTATTTTAAAAGAATCTTCGGTAAAAATTATAGTAGAATTTTCAGATGATAGTCCAGCTGTGTCCTCAAACACTTCAATTGTTATAGTACTTTCGTCCATTTTGACAACTTGCCCCGTTCGCTCCTTACCATCATTTGAATGGATTTTGACGATCTCACCGTATTGAACATCGTGTTTATTATCTAAAAACACTAAAGGTCCAATAATTTTTTTAATTTTTCGATATATAACACTCATTTTTTCTTAAATACTCCATGAAGTAATTTTAAAGATTCTATTTCATTGATTAGTTTCTTTCTTATTTTCTCTAAAGCCTTAAAATCATCGTTAGAAACTGAGCGTCCAATTCTTAGAATCTCATTGATAACTTTCAAATCTTTAATATCTTCAATTAGGTATCCTTTATTTAGAAGCTGTTTACCTTCGTTAAAAAGAAGTAGAATAAGTTTCACATGTCCAATTAATTTTTTAATTCCTGTAAAACAATCTGTAAGATCAAAGGCATTTTGAATTAAAAAACTGTTTCTGGTTAGTCTTGCAATGAAAAGAATAAATTGTTGCTTTTCGGGTAAATTTTCTTCGCCCACTAATTGAACAACATTTTTCAATTCATTTTCTTGAGATAAAATGTTATTTATTTGATTTCTACATTCATACCAATCAATATCTATCTCAGACCAATAAACATCTCTTTCGTACCACCAATCTGATATAAATTCGGGATATTTTGAATATGATTTTAACCAATTTATAGCGGGATAATGTTTAGAATAAGCTAAATTTGCATCTAAAGCCCAAAAGGCTTGAACAAAACGCTTTGTAGTTGATGTTACAGGTTCACTGAAATCTCCGGATGGGGGTGATACAGAACCAATAATGGTTAAAGAACCATATTTTTCCCCTCCTATGACTTCCTCGCCGTAGATATTAACTACACCCGCTCTTTCATAAAAACTAGAGATTTTAGAAGGTAGATACGCAGGATATCCCTCTTCAGCGGGCATTTCTTCTAATAAGCCGGAAATTTCCCGCAAAGATTCTGCCCATCTTGAGGTGCTATCGGCTAAAACTGCTACATCATAACCCATATCTCGATAGTATTCTCCTATTGTAACCCCTGAAAAGATACTAGCTTCCCGAGCAGAAACAGGCATATTAGAGGTATTAGCAATAATCACAATTCTTTCAAGAAGCGAGCGACCACTTTTTGGATCGGTAATTTCAGAAAACTGTTTCAAAACATCTGCGATTTCATTGCCACGCTCTCCACATCCAACAAAAACAATTACATCGGCATTACACCATTTTGCTAGAGACTGTTGTATAACGGTCTTGCCAGTTCCAAACCCGCCAGGAACAGCTACCGTCCCTCCCTTTACGATAGGAAACAATAAATCTATTGCTCTCATTCCAGTAATTAATGGTTCTTGAGGATAACTTCGTTCTTTGTAAGGTCTATTTTTAGTGATTGGCCACTTTTGGATCATGTCAAAGGATATTTCATCATTTCCTCTTTTCAAGCGATAAATTTCATTATTTATTGAATATTCTCCTTCTTCAGCAATATATGTGATTGTTCCAGAAACTCCTACAGGAACCATAATTTTATGCTCTATTAATTGAGTTTCTTGTACTGTTCCTATAACATACCCCATATTTACTTTTTCATTAACCTTTTTCAAGGGTTTAAAAATCCACTTTTTCTTTCGTGATAATGATGGAAGATCTACCCCTCTTTTTAAGAACCCACGCGAGTCAGATTTTAAAAATGTTGCTTCTAACGGTCTCTGAATCCCATCAAAAATATTACCTAATAACCCAGGACCCAATTCCATAGACAAAGGTTCTTGTAAACTTATAACTTCTTCATTTAATTTTAAATTAAAAGTATTCTCAAAAACCTTTGCGACTACATGATCAGAATAAATTTGGATAACTTCACCTAAGATTTTATGATGAGACTCCTTTACTAAATCGTTGAGACGGACTTGGTTTTCTAAGCCTTTTATTTTTATTAAGGACCCATTTATGGATGAAATATATCCAGAGACCATTTTTTCCTTAGTTTCATTCATAATTTTGTAAGTATTCCTCTATTACCTGTCTTTGATTTTGAATAAATTTTAAATAGAAATTTTCTAATTGCTTGATATCAGTTTCAGATTCAGAAAAAATCTTTGAAAATTCGATTTCTATGATTGATGTATTCTTCTTTAACTGATTTTCTACGGTATCGTTGTACGAGATATTAATTGCCGGTACTATACATATAAATCCACCAGTAAATTCTTTTTCTGATTTATTTAACTTGATGTTATTTTTAAAAATCTTCACTATTTTTTCTTTATTATTATTAAAGAAATTGAAATCTCTTGAATTTAAAGTAATAATAATCTCCGGTGGTTTATCAACGACATGTTTTATGTTTTCAAGAGCATTAAGCAAAAATTCGATATAATTTGAGTAATTATCATTGATTTTTTTTTCAATTAAATTGGTTAAATCTGTAATAAGTTCTGACATCAATTTATTTTTAGATTTAAGTATCTCTTCTTTAATTTTTAAAAGAGTCGAAGAGAGAGAGTTGTTTAATAATCTATTAAAGGTCTCGATGAAATGCTCTTTCATCTTCAACAAGCTTTCTCTAGCCCGAACCCGATTCTTCTTTTTAATATCTGCTATTTGAAAGATAGTTTGTTGGTTTATATCTTTTATATCATTTTCAGCTAGATTAACTAAATGTAATCCTAATTTTCCAAACCTCTCCTTCATGTCTTTTCCTTCACTAATAGCTCATCACCTATCATTAAATAATTTCTTCTATTAATTCCTTAATCATGTCAAATATTTTATCGTGATTTCTAATATCCGAATTGAAAATATCCGGTAAAAGATAGAGAAATGGTGTTCTATTATTTGTTTTAAAATCTATTAAATAATCTAGAATATCATCTGGTAGTTCCATGTTTATAATTATCATTACAATGGATCGTCTTTTTATTACATTTTCAAAAGTTCGAAGGAAATCGTCTTTATGTTCAACCACTGTTCCTTCAATACCTAAGAGCCCAAATAAGGATACTATTTCATCATACCCTAAAACATGTACTTTAGAATCTACCATTAAAAATCAAATCCGATTTTCTCAAAAAGTCGTTTAGTTAATCCTTTTTTATTTTCGAGATAATATTGTTCTATTTTTACGCATAAATCTTTTAATAATACTTCAAATTCTACCGATTTTCCTCTTACGTCTTCTGAAACTTTGGTTAATGCATTGTTAAGGTTTTCTTGATTTGAGTAAATCATTTCTTCCATAACTTTTGCCTGAGAAGATTGAACTTTTTTAATCTCCTCTAAACTCTCATCTTTGGCTTTCTCGAGTAAATCATCATAAATTTTTTCGATTTCTTCAACCCACTTAAAAATTTCCATTATTTTAATCTCATTTTCTTAATTCTTATTGATATAATAGTAACAATCAAATTTACAGTTTTTTTAATATCTTAAACTTTTTATGGATGATTTTAATAACTCTCGGTAAAATGTCAAACCTAATTTCTTTTTCTTTTTTTATTAGGACTTCCAGAATTTTGGAAATAGTGAACATATCTATATCGTCAACTTTTATTTCAAATTTCTTGAAATAATAAGTGAAATAAAATTCCTCTATTGATCTAATAACATGTTTTTTATTAAGATTTAATTTAAGAAACATTTGTTTTGTTTCGGAAATGTTATTTAAATAATAAGTGATGTTTGATATAAAACCATCAAGATTAGAGAGATTTAACAAAGAATTGAGTATACCCTCAGTTAAAAATAGATAATTGTCCACTAAAAACTGTGATAATAATTTACGATCGATATTATTTTTAATTCCTCTGTAAATCACATTTAGATTATAAACTTCAGTTTTGTATTTTACAAGTAATGAGATCATTATTTCCTCTTTCTTATTTAACCGCTTAACTTGGGTTCTAAGGTGAGTATAATATAATTGATCCAAAAACGCTTCTAATACAAATATCTCTTTTTTATTTTTATAATAAAGAAGTCCTTCTCTAATCGGGATATTGTATATCGTATTTTTTAGATATAATTGAATTTCATCTAAATTTGTGAATTTTAACATCTCCTCGATGAATTCAGTATTATCTAAATAAGTCTCCACTAAAAAATTAATATTCTTCCTCTTCTCCTCGTAATCCAATCCTACAATTAATCCGATAACAATTTGCTTGAGATTTTGAATTTCAAACTTAAGCAAATAGCTTTTTAAAAAATTTCTCATATTTTGTGGAGAAAAATGCAATATTTTACCAACTAAACTGATGTAGTGATTTAAAAGAGCTCTTTCTATACTTTCAATCGTAAATTCTTTAATCACTAAATTTGGATAATAGGGTCTGAGATTTTCTATAAGATTTTCGACATTTAATATTGTTTTAAATTTTCTTAACGTATCCCTATCTATAATTAAATGTTTTAAAAAATCAATCTTGATAAATGTATATGCATAGGAGGGAATTATTATACTCGTACAGAAATCACCTAACTAACAAATTTAAAAAATCAATAATTTTAGATCGGAGTAGGGATTTTTGTCCAAAGTAGTATTGCTACGATTAACCCATATACAGCTAATGCTTCACATAATGCAACAATTAAAAAAGCTTTAAAAAAGCTTTCTTCCCTCTCAGACAACGATGAAATAGCTGCAGTACCTACAGTTCTAATTGCCATTGCACTTCCTAAAACAGAAGCAGCAAGAGATATTGCCGCTGAAAGCGCTAATATTGCTGCGGTTGGAGAATTATAATAATCAAAGCTCTCTGTTTGAGCAGCTACCATAGTAATAACGCCATCGACTGATAGAAATACAGTTAACACCAGAACTAATTGAAATAATCCTAGTAATAGATAAAATTTTCTTTTTCCATTCAAATTGTTCACTACTTTTACTTGTTTGATCTATTGCTTTATTAATAATATTTTAAAAAACAATAGTAAGAATTTACGTATAAACTTTACTATTTAGAAGTATTAACTTTGCTGTTTGCTAAGCAAAAAGATTTTTGCTTAAAATATTTCATATAAATTCAACTTCGACGAAAAACTTCTCTTGAAAAAAAGATCAAATTACTGATATAAAAGAACTCTTAATATATCAGCTATATCGTGCACTCTATCTGCCATTTGTTCTAATAGAACTATACTATCTCTAACCCTTAATAATGTTCTAAAGTCTTCAACATTAGTGTATATGAATTCAAGAAATTGTCTGTATGTTTTATCAATCTTTGATTCAAGCTCATGAATAGAAGTAGTGTTATCAAAGACTATATCTGGCTTATCTCTCAAATTTTTTATAGTGGTTTTTAAAATATCAACCATCTCAATTACCTGGTTCAATAGTTTATGGTATTTCTTTTTAATTTCTTTTTCTTCTTTTTCTTTTAAGTTGATATTCCCTAACATATCAACAAATTCGAGAGGGTAATTTATAATATTATCCATCCTTAAAACTAAATTTACGTAAGCTCCCATCTTAAATGCTTGTGCTTCGGAAAAATTTTGAATGAGACGAATTTTTAATTCATCACCTTCTTCTTCAGATAACTGCATCTTAGTCTTTTTCTTTTCTAAGTTTTTCCTATTATTCTCGAAATCTTCTGCCCAAGCAGAGTAATATACAGCCATATCACTAGTAACGCTGTATATTATTCTAGAATGCTCTATTAGTAGCGTGATTATTTCTTCTTTAACCTTTCTCGCTGATGATGACATTTAGAAAATCACTAAATTTTATATATTTAAGAATATAATATGATTAAATAAATAAAAATCATCAGTTTTTAACATTATTTAACTAAAAAAGATTATTAGCTTCAAGCATTTATAAATATTATAAGGGAGTACACCTTATCTTTAAAAATTAGATTAATTTACACAATAAACCTTCAATTTTGAGAAAAGAATCATAACGGTGCTTATTAACAAAAATGCAATTAAAATCTTTAATTAAAAAGTGGCGTAAATATTCTGAACTATCAAATTTAGGAATAATAGTACGTCGAAAATTCTTTAACAACGCCTTTGATGGGGCACTAACTTGTGCAGGTATTGTAAGTGGGAGTTTTATAATCTTCGTATCTAACCCGACTCAGAGTTTAAGCTCAGCAATTATTATAATCACTGGTTTATCAACAGCATTAGCAATTGGTATTAGTGGCTTATGGGGGGCATTTCTTTCCGAAGAAGCAGAGAGAAAAAAAAAATTAAGTGATTTGAAAAAAGAAATGGTAATCATCCAAGAAGAAATCGAGAAACCAGAGAAAAATGATAAAGAATTGGACAAAAATCTTAAGAAGGAGAAAAGATTAACTGAGTATGAGGCGCTTCAAAAAGCAATGATAACCCCAATTAAATATAAAAGAGGGGACTTTGAAGAAGATAATGACAATCATTATAATAACAATAAATCCCTAATAGAACGTTCAGAACGATTTGCTACAATTGTAGCATCTTTAGTAGATGGTGCAGCACCTGTTTTAGGATCAGTTCTTCCTCTGATACCATTCTTCTTTGGGGCTGAATTAAGCATATTTCATTTTTATATCTCGTATGGTGTATTGGTTGGTATTT
>JAGXNS010000005.1:13702-53433 GCA_019894855.1 Promethearchaeota archaeon | reverse complement strand
CTCTTGACTTGTTCTATAATCCTCATATGGAAAAAAAGTGCGGTAACTCGTTTTTTGATGATTTAAATTGCTTGTATCTTTATTAGATTTTTTTTTATATTCCGCTTCAGATTTGTTATCGTCGGTACCAGAAAGATTAATTTCGTTCAATAAGTCGTTGTCATTTTTTGCTACTAATTTTCCCTTTTTTAAAACATAAAAGAGAGAACAAGTTTTACAATAAAGTTGATTATTAGTAGGAAATAATACTTTTTCGCAGTTCGGGCAAAATTTCATAATAACATTCGATGGTTATCTTATAATCTTAATTAAAAAAACAGAGTTTATATTTGTAAAGACTTAATAAATTTATTTATTAATGCTTAATTTTTAACGCTATTAAGAATGAGCGGAAATAATGCAAAAAAGGAGTTTTTACCCTTGAGAAAATTACTCAATGAATCTTTACTCCGAGATCTAATTATTTTTATTATATTTTACCTATTTATTTTGGCTCAATCTTGGAAAAACATCTTTTTAACGCTCTTTCCGGTAATAACTTACATGTTTTCTCTATTTTTTCGATTAATTAATGCTAATAAATGGAGATTATCAGCTTATGATAACACAATCACATACAATCCTCTTGGATTAGAAAAAAAGCACGCTAATAGATTGATTTTTACTGCATTATTACAATTAATATTACTTTTTTGGATTGGGGGTGAATCATATTATCATCCTCAACTCATACAGACTTATGATTTCTTTTTTAATGTTCTTTTTAATTTCATTTACACATTTGGATTTTATTGGATCTTAATTGATATTTGGAAATATTCCAAAATAGCAATTGAAACTAAAAGTAGTATTGAAGGAAACTCGGAGATATTAGTAAATAGACTAGATCTTAAAAATTTTAAGCTAATTTACCTAATAAACCTAGGTACATTTATCCTTTTAAATATTTTAAACCTAGTAATAGTAACCATGATTGAATTTAATGGTTTTCTTGGAATAATGCATAACCTTCCAGGAACTGGAATTGAAAGTTCATTGCCCTTGAAAATCTCGGCAATTTCATTTCTAATTGTAGTAATTTCTCCACTGATGACTATCCTACTTTTTTACCTTATTTATAAAAATATTTCGAGCATAAACCCCTCTGAATTAATAGAAAAGCTCCAATTATTGCCAGAAAGCAAGCAAAACAATATTATTGAAACATTAAAAAATATAAATCACAAATACTATAGAGATTTCAGTAGTGAATAAAATATTGAATAAAAGTTTTTAAAAAAAAAACATATTATTAATACAATCTAACGCTAATAACTTTCAGTAAATTTCTCAAAAATGTCACAACAATCTAATCAAAAACGCCAATTTTTATTTAAAATCGTTGTAGTAGGTGATGGTGGTGTGGGAAAGAGTACTATGATACAGAGGCTTATTACCGGCCATTTCGTACCCATGAAAATTACGATTGGGACAGATTTGCTGACATGGAGCACAACAAGAGATAATACTGATATTAAGCTTCAAATATGGGATTTTGCTGGCGAAAAAAGGTTCAGATTCTTCTTGCCGAACTATTCTAGAGGAGCTCAAGGTTGTTTACTCTGTTACGATATTTCGAGATATACGAGCTTTCAGAACCTTCAAGAATGGTACGATGTCGTAGAAAATAATACAACAAATCCGATTTTCATCATGGTAGGAGGCAAAGCCGATCTTTCAGAATCAAGAAGAACTGTAAAAAAAGAAGAAGCAGAAGAATTCAAGAACGAACACAATATACCTTTTCTGATAGAGACTAGCTCTAAAACCGGAGATAATAACGCTAATGTTTTTGAAACTCTAGTTGAAGCAATTTTAAAAAAAAGAGAGTTAATTTAACTCATTTATGACTCTTATTCAAGAATATCTCTAAATTCATCAACATTCAATTGAAGATATTTAGCTGTAATTAAGTCTTTACCTAGTAAATTTATAAAGTTTTTCCTTCTTTTCCTATTAAGGAATTTCTTCATCTCGCTAAGGTCTGGTTCTTTACTCGTTATTTCGATCAATTTTTCTTTTATCGCGTGATCCACAACTTTTTGCCCAATATCCGTTCTTATTATTAAAAATGCTTCTTCTGAGCCTTTTGGAGCGCCCCATGGGCTATAAGAAATATCTGAAAATTCACCAGAAAAATCAGTGCAATATTTACACCCTGCCATTCCACCAGAGGAACAAGCAAAGGCTATTTTTAGAGTAGTTCTTTCCGCTCCTGTGTTAAAGTCACTTGTTAGTATCTTAGCGAGTCCTTGAAGATGGCAAGGGTTTCCGATAATACCGATATCCCTCTTCCTGTCTAAGTAAGCTTTGCCAATTCCTGTAACCAAAGGACCGACCATATCCATAGTTTTTTCGGGAATGTATTTTTTCGCATCACTTGCACTGTCAACAACCACAGGAAAGGACACAGGTGGTTTTTGGCTTTTAGGTTCTCCTAAAACAAAATGTTTTGTTACACCAGATTCAAAAGCAGCTAAGACTAAATTATAAAGAATTTTATCTTTATTTTTAGATTTTACTTGGATTATATCTTTATAAACTCCTACTCCTAAATCAGCGCGTGTTTGACCGAACATTTTTTGCTCGATTTCAGAAATCGGTAGAAAACTGCGGGGACATGCATTATAACACAAGCCTACAGTCTCAGCACACTCATCTACTACATATGCTAACCCTGTTTCTTTATTAAAATCCATGTGTGGACAGAAAGCATTACAACTTCCGCAATGAATGCATAACCCTCCATAAATAACTTCATTTTCAAGATCTTGACTTGATTTTTCAATCTTCATTCAATAATCCCACTTATACGATTAAAATTCTATTAGTTTTTCAATTATTATTGAGTAGTAAAATAAATCATGACATTTAAACCTTAAACGAAATTTCACACTCTCCATATAATGAGCATTCAGGAATAATACATTGAATTCTGTTGCGAATTATATAAAATTGATGTATTTAATCTATTGATCATCATAATCTGACGAAAATCTGCTACATTTTTAAAAATCATTCTCAACACAAAGACATATATATCAAAATTTCTTAATATATTCTGGTTAAATTTTTCTAAGCGAATACCAAGGTTATGTTCATGAATTCTGATTTAGCAGAACATTTAGAATATTTGTGTAATGAAAATGATGAAATTAACGATCTCATTGTTGTGAATAATGAAGGATTACCAATTGCCCTCGCATCGTCTACTACTGGATTTACCGATCAAACTCTTGTATCCGGAATGTGTACGGCTTTGAAATATATAGGTCAAGAACTTATTAGCGAGATAACGGAGAGCAATTTAAAACGAATTTTGGTTGATTGTAGTAATGGATTAGTCTTAATACAACAGATCAATCAGAATGGCATCTTAGTAGCATCGTGTAAAAAAGATGCAGCTTTAAGTGAGCTCGATATTCCTTCCATTAAGACGTATTTTTCGGCTAACCCACCAAAATCACTTAGTAACATTGTAGATTAGTCT
Organism: Promethearchaeota archaeon; assembly: GCA_019894855.1. GTDB lineage: Archaea > Asgardarchaeota > Lokiarchaeia > Sigyniarchaeales > SOKP01 > SOKP01. The sequence continues at coordinate 49,904 of JAGXNS010000005.1, read as the reverse complement.
TTAGAGCCTTATAAGATTAAACATATCTATTTAAATTACACACTTGCTTTTACCAGTTAAAACACTTTATAGAATTATTTTTTGGTTTTCTATGCTTAAATATTCTTCTTTACCACGCAATGTAACGCTCCACTTAACCGAGAACTGTAATCTAAGATGTAAGATGTGTTATTTTTGGGGAGAAACGGGTACATCTTCTAACGAATCGTCAGGTAAGAAACCCGCTGTTATGGATTTCGAATTAGTAAAAAAGATTATATTAGAATTAAGGTCTGTAACGCCCTTTTATAGTTTATTTGGTGGAGAACCTTTAACATATCCGTACTTAGAAGAGTTAATAATTAGGATTAAAAATGCGGGTTCAATTGTTGATACACCTACTAATGGAACACTCTTAGCTAAAAATGCTTCAATGCTAGTGCGAACTGGATTTGATTCAATAAGAGTATCACTAGATGGTCCACAAGAGACTAATGATCTCCAGAGAGGGGCGGGTAGTTATGCGAAAGCAATTAAAGGTATAGAAACTCTGCATAATGAAAAAGAAAAAGCAGGGAAAAAAAAACCAACTATTAGTTTGATATACACAATTACAAATGACAATTACGACTCAATAGAAAAGTTATTTCTTGATGACATCGACCTCAATAAAATTGATTGGGTTACTATTCAGATGCAGAACTTTTTAACTGAGAGTATGGGTAAATCTTATGCAAAATTCCTAAAGTCTGAGTTTGGAATTAATTCTAATAATTATTGGAAAGCCATGGTCCGATCGCCGGGAGATTTTGCAAACATAGATACAGAAGAATTATCCCACCAAGTTAAGAGCGTAATTGTAAAATTAGATTCTATGCATAAGAATTATTTACTTTTACCACCAACATTTTCAGCTGGAAATATTAAAGCATATTTAGCCGCAAAATGGGAGGAAATGACGGATATTTATAAAAGCTGTTTAAGTCCTTGGACTTCAATTGATATTACAGCTTCAGGTGATATCGCACCATGTCATATTTTTTACGATCTTATTCTAGGAAATCTAAGTAAGAACTCTATTTCTGATATCTGGAATGGAGATAAATTTCAAATTTTTCGCAACTATTTTAATCAAAATAGCCTACTACCAGTTTGTTCTGGTTGCTGCATTTTATACTTGTCAGGTAAAAAATTTAGAAAACTAGCGAAATCGAATATGTAACTTTGATTTTAGCATTCTTCTTTGTCGTCTACTAAAAATCTAGAACAAGTTTCATCCAATTTCTTAATTATATGGTTTCTGTCTTTCCATATAATCCATGTGCTTCCTGATTTTTCGAAGAAAAATCCATCATAATCGTCCTTTATCTTAGCTAGGGTCTTTTTCACAAAGCTCCAAGAAAATCCAGTTTGCTCAACAACTTCTGCAATTGCGATGGGATGATTTATTGCGAGGTTATCGTTAAAAAAATCTAGTATTTTATCAAATCCCGTTTTAGGGGTTGTATTTTTCTCGTTCAAAATATAGAATTTAATTTAATTTTTATATACTTCAAATAAAGATTTAGGATATTTAATTTTCATACTTTAGTTTTATTTTCGTTTCTACCGTGAACTTCAATTAAAAATTAATTACTTTCTAAGTTTAAGAAAAGCTCCAGATTTCATCATGTCACACGGTTTAAAGTAATTTATTTGGGTTGTTTCAGCGAGGTCTTCTAGCATTAATGACCATTTTTCGTAATTTCTTTTACCAGCTCCAAACGGTCCTGGCATATCCATTCCTGCTAACATTGTATCGTCAATTATTTTATATCCGGAAACAATTTTTTCCTCTAATAACCTACATCCTTCGTTTAATTGAATTGCGTAATATTGTTCTGGGTTGAATAAGCCTGCTTTTTCATTAGTTTTACGATTAGGTTTTCCTTCAACCCACTCATATATACCTTTCTGCGTTTTTCTTCCCAAATTGCCTTCTTTGAGAAGGTTTGTAAGCGTTTTACCGGGAGCAAATTCAGGTGATATTTCTTTGACAAAATAATTCATTACATCGCAAACAATATCTAACCCTAAAAAATCCCATTTAGCTAATGGGCCCAATTCAGGGGGAGACACGAAATCATTGTCGATTTTCTCGTAAGGAATCCCTTTATCAGTAGCCATATCTAAAATCCAATTAAATAAAAGGCTTGTCGCAATAGTTAGGCGATTTACAATGAATCCTGGACTTTCTTTTTCTATTTTTGCGATATACCTTTTACCCTTGATTGCGGGTAACCTTTGACCGATTGCTACACCTAAATCAAAAGCTTCTTGCGATGTTTTTTCTCCTTTTATTAATTCAATTAGCCTGAGCAAAGGAATAGGAGTAAAAAAATGCATTCCAATTACTTGTTCAGGTCTTTTTGATGCCTCTGCGATTTTGGTAATGCTCATAGTCGATGTGTTTGTTGCTAACAAAGCGTGCTCTGGAGCGTATTGGCCTATTTCTTCAAACAGTTCTTGTTTTAATTCCATTATTTCGGGTATTGCTTCAACAACAAAATCTGCGTCTTTAATTGAGGAGATTAAATTTTTATCGATTACCAGCTTTTTAATTAATTCATTCGTTGTTAATCCGTGCGCTAATAGACCTTTGGATTCCAATTTGTTAAGACCATTTAGTATATAGATTTTAGCATTTTTTAAAGCGTTATCGTTAGTATCGTTTAAGTAAACTTTATTAAATATGTTTGACATTAGAGCAACTTGAGCGATCTCTCTACCCATTGTTCCGGCTCCGATAATTGAAATCGTTTTAACCTTACTTATATCTACCATAACTTATTACACCTTTATGATTGGAAAATAATGAGATAAATGAATTTTATATAGGTTTATGATAAGAAATCACAACTCATATAAAAAAGATTGTTACTATTAATTGAGATAGTAAAAAAGCGCCAATTCCTAAAAATATGGAAATTGGAAGTCCTGGTAAAATCCTATTCTTTTTCAATCTCGAGATAGTAATTCCTGTTCCAATTACGATTGCTACGGTAGTTAAAGCTGTAATAATTATATTATTCGTGAATAAAAGTACACTGGAAGTAAGTAAACCGTAGAAAGCTAGATCTCCAATCCCAATTTCTAAATTAGTTGTATCGTAAATAGCATTACCACTTTCAATTTGCTCTTTTATTTCTGCTTCTTCCATCTCGTCTTTAATATCATTCTCTGATAGTAATTCTATCATTTCTTTAATGGGCCCTTTTTTATAGAGGACCGCAAAAATATCCCAAAAAGATATACCAACCAAAATAGCGAGAGTGCTCCAAAAAAGTAAAACAATACTCATAGAGGCACTAATCAAAATACTGATATAGAGGACGATAAAATTTTTAGTTTTTATAGATTTTGAAGTGAAGTATTTGTAAAGAAGAAAGAAAACAGAAACACCTGTTCCCAGTGGTAGATACAAATTCGTAAAAAGAAGGTACAGTTTAAAAACAAACGTAGTCTCAGGAAATTGGATGAAAATTAAGTAAATAATGACATCCAAGAACATTAGGGTAATGAAAAAACTAACAAAACCGAAACTTATTCCAAAAAGGTACTTCAAGACACCCATCCCGAGCTTTTTTATAAAAAATACTATTAAAAATCCTGATACAACTGCAATTACCGTAAAAATTACACCATTTAATAGAACAGCTAAAGCACCCAATTCTTCTTCAGGAAAGTAGCTTCCTTCTACTTGAACTCCCGCAACAACGGAAGTGAGATACGCTAGTATTGAAGAGAGGATTATTACGACAACAATAGGAATCGAATAAAATTTGAACTTTATTCTATAGGTTGGTAAAAAATGTGGAATAATATCCTTTTTAATAATTTCTTTTTGTTCTTCTTCTTGGTCGTCCTTTCGAACATTTACTGAATTTGAGTTATTAGACATTGTTTTAAGACTATGTTTTTTGAAAAAATGATTTAAATTAATAAAATAATTAATAATTTAAATATATAATAATAATGAATTATTAAGTTGGGTAAACGTATTGTAAAATAATGAAATTATGCCAAAATATCAAAATAATAAATATTTTTTCATTAATCAAGAAATACCATTACCAACAAGTCAATATCACTCTATAAACCATATATTTCCGAGCCATTTGGGAATAATTTTTATTGGAAAGATTTTACCATCCATTTTAACGAAAATAGATTTTTATATTAATAAAATATTCAACTCATTTTTTTATGAAATTCTTTTTATTGGAGAAACCGAAATTCCCTCATTTTTGTATGAAAGTGAGATTAGAGAAGAACATAATTTGTTAAAACAAACTTCTAAAAAGGTAATCCTCCAACCAACTAATAAATTATACAATATTATTAAGAATCTGATGAAAGATCACAATTTTAATGTAGGTTTAGGACTTACAGACCTACCTCTTTATTCAAGTAACGACAAGAGTTTACTCTTCTTATTTGGAGAATCTAATATTAATCACCAGTGTGCTTTAGTATCTACTCATAATTTGATTCCTCACTTTAATGAAGATTCAGAATATAACTTAAAAGTTAGAAACAGGATAATAAAAGAGGTAATTCACGAAATTGGACATCTTATTATTGGCCTTGAACACTGTCTTACCAGAGATTGTGTTATGCGATATTCAAAAATTATAGAAGAGATCGATAGTAAATCAGTAAACCTCTGTAAAAAATGTCAGTCTAAATTAAATGAAGTTAGATTAAAGAATAATTTTTAAAAAGTAGCATGAGGTAATTGGTGTAAAAACTCTTTTACTACTTCAACACGAATTTTCCTATCGGCTTTATTGTATCGTAATGGATAAAGTTGATCAATTGTAAATTTGTATAGTTTAATCCATGTTTTTGATATCTCGCTTACTCTATAATCTTGAGCAATTTCTTTAGCGTTTTTTCCAAACTCAGCCCTAAGATCATCATTTTTTAACAATTCAACAATGTAATCTTTAAACTGATCAAGATTATTGGCTAAATAACCCGTTTTACCGTGTCGAATTATATTACTGATTCCGCATGCATTAGCTCCAACACTTGGAGTTCCTTGAGCCATTGCTTCTAGCAATACAAGTCCTTCAGCTTCAATCCACGACCATAAACAAGTTAAATCCGCAGTATTGTATAATTTTAATAAATCGGAAAAAGGAACTCTTCCAGCATAAGATACGAAATCTCTATACGGTTTCTTTTTAATTATTCTTTTTACTTGGTCCTTTGAAGGTCCAGCGCTCCCAACTAACAAAAGATGAGCATCAGGAACTTCATCATGAACTCTTTTAAAGGTTTTAATAATATCTATAGGATGTTTTTCAGGAGATAATCGTGAGGCGTATAAAAGAACTTTCTTTCCTTCTAATCCATATTTCTCACGGATTCCATTTTCTTTTAAATTTGTGTAATACAGATCGCGAATTCCGTTTGTCATGCAAACTATTGGCTCCTTGAACCTATAATCTCGTAGTAAATCTTTTTTGGATTTAGTAGCGACGTGAACAAAATCATACTTGTCTACAATGTGGCGTTCATATCTCCAGATCAGGTCTCCTTTTGTTAACAACTTACCAATTATGGGAACATACTGAGCAGTATAGTATTGCATTGGGCTATTGTGAGTTCCTATCATTGGAATACCTAAATACTTAGCCCAATTTATAGCCATTGATCCTACAACTGCATGTGTATGAATATGGGCAATATCTAAATAATCATGTTGACAGAAAAAGATCTTGTGTATAGGAGCACTTAGAACAAAGCCGGTATTATGACCGATTATCGCTCCTCCAATTTCGTGAAAATGCAATGTTTTCGGTATTTTGTAACCATTTTGAATTCTTGGTGCAAAGACATGAATATTGTGCCCAAGGTTAGCTATTGCTTCGGATAGAAATCTTACTGCGTGAGCGGTTCCGTTGATTTGGCTATACATGGTGCTAAAAAATCCAATATCAAGAACATTTTTAACCACGACTGAAGACCCCTAATAATAGTTTTAATAGTATTATATATATATAAACAGTTATCTAGGTTTTTAAACTGTTTCTTTTATTAAAATTTTCACGGTTTCTTAATAAAATCGTTAAAACCGTCAGTTTTATAAGTGATATTTTTTATTTGAAACTATTTTTTTATATATTATAGTAATATCCAGAGGAATTATTGCTAATCAGTAATTTTTAATTATGGTTAATTTCGATTTTAAATTTGTTTAAGTAGGTGAGTAAAAACTATGCAGAAATATCATATGCAAAAAAAGGAAAGGGAAATTTTAGATAAAAGAATTTTATTGGAAATTTTGAAAAACGGTAAGTTTTCAACAATTTCTATGTGTAGAAACGACGAACCATATATAGTAACGCTTAGTTATGGTTTTGACGAGATTAACAATTGCTTGTACTTTCATAGTGCTCAAAAGGGATTAAAACTAGAGTATTTAAATGAAAACCAAAAAGTTTGTGGCACGATACTAGAGGATTTAGGCTATGTTAAGAGTGCTTGCTCTCATAAATACCGTTCCATCGTTTTTTGGGGAGATATGACTTTTGTAGAAAACTTGGATGAAAAAAAGCATGCATTTGATATAATGCTAAAGCATTTAGAAGAGAATCCAAGTAAATTAAAAAAAAAATTCTTTAAAAGTGAAAAATCCTATAAAAACACTTGCTTACTAAAATTAGATATTAACTTAATTACAGGAAAAGCTTCGGAATAATAATAGTAAAATAAAATTACTAAATCTATCAAAAATCAAAAAATTTTTTTTGATTGTTTGATAATTATAGATATGGATGCTTTAGAAGAAAAAAAGATTGTTGAAGATATTCTAAAAAACAGAAGAATACCATATTCGATAGAATTATTAGAAGTTGATGATACTAAATATACGGTTCGTAATAATTTTGGCTCAACAGTTGTGTATATTAAAAAAGATGATAACTATTATTTAGAAGAGGAATTAGATTAATACATAAAATAATTTAATACCATTGTTTAAAGGTCCTTTTCAATATGAGCTAATGTTTCCTATCTATATTTTGAGTAGAACTATTTCGTTCTCAGTTTTAAGAAGCGATTAATATAATAGTAAATTAAGAGTCTTTATTATTTTTAATAGAGAGAAATTAAGTAATTAATAGAGCTAAAAGACCATCTGAAAGACTATTATAATTCCATATACATAAAATTATAAGAATGCTATTTTTTTACTTTAACAGAGAAAGAATAAAACACTCGTTATTCGTTGGTTGCGTTTATGGGAAAAAGAAAACTTAAGTCTAAAGGATCTGAAGAGAAATCCATTGAACAATTTCGTGCGGTTATTGACAATTCAACTACTCTTTCTATGTATAACGAGAAAAGAAGATCAGTCTGTATCGTTCGGAAGAATTTAGCAAAAGACTATGATATTGAAGTAGATGCATCTGAAGCGCCAGTACTAAACAAATTTTCGGAGAATCCCCAACCATTTGAAAGTTCGATGGCTAATCTTAACATATTGGAAGAAGAAGTATTTCCACTAATAGATGCGTTTAAAATTGTTTTTGGAGAAGAGAAAGAGTTAAAGCTACGTTCCATCAAATTGGCAGTAGGGGGAAGTAAAAATGATTATGTTTCAATCAGAGAAAAAGATTTAATAAAATACGATGTTAAACCAACATTGTCCGGTTTGAAAAATTTTATCAAAGAAAATGATGAAAGTATCTTAGGCTTTTTAGATAGTGAATATGTGAGTGAAGAAGGAAATGTAATTTACTTAAAGTGTGAGAAGAGAGATGTGTCCGACGACATTTATTCTATTAAAATTAAAATTCTCGCGTCTATGCAACAACGAGGGTATTTTCTCCAACAAGAACATAAATATTACGGTTTGCAGTTATTTATAATAATAGAATCAAGAAAACCTAACAGTAATAAACTACTTGAATTTTTAAAAGAGCTCGGTATAGATTGGGAATTGATTTTTTTTAGAAGAAGGCTAGCTATTCATGATTGGACTGAAATCGAGTGTCAAGCAAACCCAGATAACCTAAAAAGTTATTTAAGAGTTAAATATGATACTCTAAATTATTTTGATATCAACAACATGATAAGATTAATTGTGCATAATGAACTACCTTTTAACGTTGCTGATAAAATGGGGTCTTTATTGTATAAAATGAAATCTGAGAGGTCATTTCAGCTAAGAGAAAAAAAAAATCATGGTGGATCGAATTACGAGGAAAATTTTCAAAATAGAGTTACTCTTCGTCGAACAAATTCTGAGGATCCAGTCCAATCAGTAGATGAATATTCATTAACATTAAAAAAAGCGGAAATTGCTGCTGCTGCTAAAATTGCGTGCGCATACTTGGGGGTCCCTCAAGAAATAGAATTTGACAAAGATATCTCTGATGCAGAGATATTAAAGTATCAACACGAGTTAACTAATTTTTAAGTTTTAGTTTGATTACAAATAAAATTAAAAGAAATTAGAAGAAAAATTTTCAATACAACTTCTAATTTAAATTATAGGATTCCTTTAATAATTTATGGTTAATTTCGCCAACAGTAGTACTCTTTCCAGTTTTTATATTTGTTACAGTATAAGTTGCCGGAGCAAATAAACCAGGATCAATTGCATAGAAATCGTAATCAGCTGCTTTAAATGTCTCTAGAAATGGTCTTCCATAACTTTTTGAGGTATTAGCCGGAGCCTTTTTCAATAATTCGAATAAATCATCTTGTTCGTCTTTTTCAACTTCTATAGTATAATACGTCATACCCGCAGCTATGATTGAATCATTAGTTCGTCCCATGGCTCCAAGGTCGTCTTTCGCAATTGGGGCAATCGTTGTCGTTCCAAAACCATCCTTAATGACATCAAGAGGAAATTTTATTTCGTGTAATTTATGCATTCCAGTTTCGACTATTCTCGCAGCTACTTGTATAGAGCCGGTTAAACACGCTGTTGGAGCACAAAGTGCATACGTTTTATCAGGTCCAACTCTGCATTTTTCAGCTACCAAAGCCATTACTTCTTCAGTTGGTAGTTTTGGAGTTTCAAAAACGATAATGGCACAATCAGATTCATCATCATAGTCAATTTCATCAAATAATTTCTCGACTTTACTTTTTGCCCGGGCTGGCCCTGATCCCAAAGATTCAAACACTTTTTTTTTTTTAATTTGCCCGTCCTTTTCAACTTCTTTTTTTAATTTTACATTCCATCCAGCTAATTGTGACGCCATACAAGATATCAAAGGTTGTGATGTATGAACATTAACGCACGGTATAAAATGTTCGTTTAATTTATAAGATGCAAAATTGACCGTTCCTAATCCACCCATACAAATTTCTCCAACCAGTTTTCCTCCAATCCAGGATGCATTTGTCATATCTAAGACGGTTGCTCCATTATCATATTGAATTATTTCTGTTTTATAGTATTCTTTATTCTCTATTATTTTATTAACAATTTTTTTAGCTAACTCGTTTATTTTAATGTGGTGTGTCACATTTTTCACTTAATTTTTTTTTTAATTGAGTATTTATTATTAAAATCTTATTTTAATATATTAAATTAAGTTTATTTTAAAATTTTATAAAAAATGAATAAAAAAACAAAAAACCTTGAGTTATTAAATTCCGATCTTAATAAGACTAAAAATTGGTTTATAGACCATCTACAAAAATTAGAATCAACCGTACATATCTATACCCATCTTGATGCCGATGGATTATCAGCTGGAGCGATTCTCGGAAAAGCTTTTTACAGAGAAAAGATACCATTTCAAATAACCGTTTTAAGACAATTGGAAAGAGAAGAGATAATAAAAATTGCAGAGAATTCTAAAGATAGTAAGAAATTCTTAATCTTTGCTGATTTTGGAAGCGGTCAATATTTAGAGCTCACTGAAAAACTAAATGGTTTCGATGACAATGTTCCTTTCATTATATTGGATCACCATTTACCTCAAAATATTTCGGATAAAAACGATGATAAAATTAAAGAAATTTACTCTAATTCAAGACCTTGGCATATCAACCCTTATTTTTACGAATTTGATGGTAGCAGTGAAATTTCAGGGGCTGGGATGTGTTATTTTTTTGTAAAATCTTTAAATCAGAAAAATTTCGATTTATCTCCTATTGCACTTGTAGGAGCAACGGGAGATGTTCAAAGTCGAGGCCCTAATAATTCTTTTAATGGATTAAATACTGTAATTTTAGAACATGCCACCAAAGCAGATTTAGTTGAAGTGAACAACGATTTAAATTTTTCATCGATTAAGCCTTTAAATGAAGCAATCTCATATTCAAGTGAAATTAGTCTTCCCGGATTAAGTGATAATACAAGTAAAATGCTAAAATTTTTAAAATCATTGGGGATTTTAATGGAAACTTCGCAAGGGGACATAAAAACACTGAACGACCTTAACCAAGAGGAAAAACAAAAAGTATCTTCTGCGATTATAGAATATATGTCTCTTAAGTTAAATATAGAGCCTTCTGAAATTATAGAGAAGCTTATCGTAAGTAAGTATATATTAAAGAATGAAATTGTGGGATCGCAACTACATGATTTAAATGATTTTGCATATCTTTTGAATTCATGTGGAAGAAGTGATAACGCATCTTTAGGAATTGCTATAGCAATGGGTGATAGAAGTATTGCTTATAACAAAGCAAAAGATCAATTGTTAAATTATAAGAAATCTTTAGGTCAAGCGTTATCGTGGTTAAAGGATGAGAATAAAATCCAATACAAAAACAATATCCAATATTTTTTTGGCGAAAATGTTATCTTTGAAAACATTGTGGGTACAATTGCTTCCATGTTAATATTTAGTAAAAGTGGTATTATTGACATAAATAAACCAATTTTTGGGTGCGCAAAAAGAAAGGACGAGGAAGTGTTCAAAATATCGGGGAGAGCTCACAAAGATATTGTGGAAAAGGGCGTAAATCTTTCAGAAGCAATTAGAGAAGCTTTAGAACTTTCAAATTTAGAAGCTCTGGGCGGTGGACATCCCCCAGCAGCAGGTACGAAAGTACCAATAAATAAAATAGATGTATTTTTAGAAAATTGTGATAGCGTAATTGAAAAACAATTGCGAGAGAATTAGAAATTTGATTTGAGATATTACTTTTTATAAGATATAACTTTCTCCTATCTCTGGTGCAACAGAATTATAATTTTTTTTTGATAAATTGTGAGCAAAGGATGTCGTTGATTTCTCATCTCCGTGTACGCAAAATACAAATTTAGAATTATTGCGGAATTTAATTTTATTAATATATTCGTTTATGTGAGCTTTATCTGCGTGACTTGAGAAGTCAAAGTATTCTATTTTACACTTTGCTTTGATTACCATATCTCGGGATGGGTAGTTTCTTTTGCCTATCTCTTTAAACTCAAAGATTTTTTCATCAACTAATTTTCTACCAGGTGTCCCCTCTACTTGATACCCAACTAAAAAAACAGCAGAATTTGGATCATCTAAAAAAGTTGGGATATAATCTATAGCAGCTCCACCTTTTAACATACCTGACGGTGATATAATCAAAGCTCGCGACTTTCCTCCCATTTTCTTTCTCTTTTCTTTAGAAACAAATTGAGCCTTTTTCGCGGCTGACTTAAAGCGAGTAAAATCCCGGAAAGATTCAGGAAATTGAGAATACTCTGTTAAAATTTTCCTTGCTAACCCGTCGATGTAAATGTCATTTTTGTAATTGTACTTTTCTAAAACAAGCAAAATTTCTTGCGATCGAGCAACCCCAAAAGCAGGAATTAAAACATTTCCACCGTTATCAATGATGTTTACAGTGTCTTCAATAAATTTTTTTTCGAGTTCTTCTCTTAAGGGATGATCTCTATTAGAATATGTGGATTCTGTAATTAGAGCATCTATCTCAGGTAACTCGTGAGCGCTAGCTGGAGAAATTAGGTTTGTTTCTTGGTTGTTGATGTCGCCGGTATATAGTATTTTCTTCTTATCGACTTCAACTAGTATAGAAACACTTCCAGGGATGTGTCCTGCGCTGAAAAAAGTAAGATAAAATTCATGATCTATTTTTTGGCGTACTCCATTTTTTAAAAATAAAGCGTTTTTTCTAGTTTTTTTAAGCTCCCTGTATCCGAAAGGGTAGGGATAATTGGAAATTTTAATCATATCTTTAAGTAAGATTTCTGAAACTCTTAGTGTTAATGGATTGGTGAAAAACGGGACATCTCTATCTTTAAATAAAAATGGTACTCCTCCAGAATGGTCAACATGACAGTGAGAAAGAGCAATTGCTTTAAGATTATGAATATCACCTTTAAGTGGTAAACGTTCTTCCCCTTTAAATCTAATCCCGTAATCTAAAATGCATTGTGCTCCATTTTTTGACTCGATTAATATTGCTGAGCGTCCAACTTCTCTACAGCACCCTAAAAATGTAATTTTTACCATATTAAAAAACTGTATTAATTTTTAATAAATATCAAAAAACTTTTTACATAGTTAAAACAATCCAAAAATATCAAGTTTTTTATTTAGTTAATTTCAAACATAAAAAAATACTATATAAATTATGAAATTTAAAGGTAAAGCTGAAATTGGAATAATTGGTGGAACAGGATCGGATATAGAACTCGAAAATGTTGAAGAGTTAAAAATTTATACACCTTATGGCCACACTTCTGATTTTATTCAAGTTGGTGAGTTTAAAGGTAAAAAAGTTGCATTTATTTCACGTCATGGTAAAGGTCATACAATACCACCACACAAAGTAAATTCTAGAGCTAATATATGGGCATTGAAAGAATTGGGAGTCAAGGGTATAATTTCTCCATCAGCTGTTGGATCTTTAAAAAAGGAGCATGAAAAAGGTAGATTTATCATGGTAGATCAATACATAGATAGAACAAAGAAGAGATTAGATACTTTTTATGAAGGTGGACAAGTGTGTCATATTAACCAAGCAGATCCATATTGTAGCTATCTTAATAATCTCTTTTACGAAACTGGAAAAAGCATTGAGGGATTAGATATTCTAAATGGTGGTACATATGTTTGTATTGAAGGCCCTCGATTTTCGACAAGAGCCGAATCTAAAATGTTTAGACAATGGGGAGGAGATATCATAGGAATGACAACCTACCCTGAAGTAGTCCTCGCAGCTGAAAAAGAGATTTTTTACAGTTGTATTGCCATGGTAACAGACTTAGATGTATGGGCAGGTGAATGCCAGAACTGTGGAGTCGTGGAAATTAAAGAATATTGTGAGACATGTGGAGGGCCCGTAAAGAAGCTTGCTGTGAGTATAGAAGAAATTTTAGATACTATGGAGAAAAACTCAGTAAACTTAATGAAAATGTTAGAACTAACAATACCCAAAATTGATTTTGAAAACGAGTGCTCATGTAAGCATTCTCTTTCAGGCTCAATAATTTAAAAAAACTACATCATTTAATCTATATTTTTTTATAATTATTATTGCTACTTTCGATATACCTTTTCACTTGTAATTAATCATGTAATATCGGCTTTCTGGCAGCATTTACTGCGTCAAGACGTCCAATAGGTGTATTAGATGGCGCATTTTTTAGTTTTTCGGGCTCATTTAGCGCTTCGTCGCGAATTTGGTTCATAACTTCAACAAATTTGTCTAAAGAGTCTTTAGATTCTGTTTCTGTTGGTTCAACCATTATTGCTCCATTTACCACTAGTGGAAAATAAATTGTTGGAGCATAAAAACCATAATCCAGAATCCGTTTTGCTATGTCTTCAGTAGTAATCTCATTTGGTAAGTATTTATCAGATAGAACAAATTCGTGCTGACAAATCCTGTCGTATGGAAGATTATATTTTTTCTTAAGCAGAGTTTTCAGATAATTAGCATTTAACACTGCAATTTGTCCAACTCGTTTTAATCCATCCCCACCTAAAGAAAGGATATAAACATAAGCCCTTAAAATTATGCTAAAATTACCCCAAAAAGCTTTAATTCTCCCTATTGATTCGTGGTTTTCATAATTACACATTAATCCGTTATCCGTTGATACAATACAAGGTATAGGAAGAAATGGGATTAATTCGTTAATAACTCCCACTGGTCCAGAACCAGGCCCACCACCCCCATGAGGTGTAGAAAAAGTTTTATGCAAGTTCAAATGAACAATGTCAAATCCCATGTCTTTAGGGCGACAAATCCCTAACATAGGATTCAAATTTGCTCCATCGTAATAACACAACCCTCCGTGTTCATGGACTATCCTTGTTATGTCTTTAATTTGCCTATCAAAAACGCCTAGAGTATTTGGATTCGTAAGCATAATTCCCGCTACATCTCCTTGCTTCATCGCATATTCGAGGTGATCCAGAGGAACTTCGCCATGTTCATTTGATTGTAATTCAATTATCGAAAATCCAGCCATTTTTGCAGACGCAGGATTAGTACCGTGGGCTGAATCTGGAATAATTATTTTATTTTTTACAATTCCTCTAGTTTCAAAATATTTTTTTATAATTAATAACCCTACTAATTCTCCATGTGCTCCAGCCGCTGGTTGTAACGTAAAACCATCCATTCCAGTAATTTCACCTAACATTTGTGAAATTTCATGCAATATTTCTAAAGCGCCTTCATTCTCATCTTGAAGGGGGTGTAATTTTGAGAAACTAGTCATTCTTGCTACGATTTCATTGATTTTTGGGTTATATTTCATAGTGCATGAACCTAGTGGATAAATTCCAGAATCCACACCATAATTAATTTTACTTAATTTTATATAATGGCGCACGATTTCAACTTCAGAGACGTCAGGAATTCGTAGTTCGTCTCTAATAAGATTTTTGGGTAATATCTCTTCTATCTTTTCAGATTTAATATCTAGTTTTGGTATGAAATTTTGTTGAACAAGCTCATTCCCCTTATTAAAAATTAAAAGATCATTAGTATCCATTAGTCAGCACGCTCCTCTTCGTTGTTTATGGCTAATTTAGCAGCTTTAATGAATTTCTCGATAGAACTACTTGAATTTAGCTCAGTTACACAAATAAGAACAACATCTGACATTTCAGGGTAATAGGTTGATACTTGAAGAGGAGGAAGTAAGTTCATTTTTTTGCATTCTCGAATTAAACCATTAATGTTTGGACATCTTACAATAAATTCGTTATAAGTAGGTTTTTTGTTCAAAATTTTGTATCCCGGGATTAAAGCTATCGCATTCTTAACATAATGAGCTTTTTGAAAATTCTGGGTAGCAATTTCGCGCAACCCTGTTTTTCCTAATGAGACGAGATAAATAAGCGCAGATAGTGAGCATAATGCTTGATTTGTACATATGTTCGAACTTGCTTTTTCCCTCCTAATGTGTTGTTCTCGAGCTTGTAATGTTAACAAGAAACCGTCACGGTCACCATTTATCTCTTTAGTTTTTCCTACTAATCTTCCCGGTATTTTCCTCAGAAATTTCTTTTTTGCTGTGAAAATGCCTAAGCCTGGCCCCCCAAATGATGGATCTATTCCAAAGGACTGACCTTCTGCAACAAATATGTCTACATTAGTTTTTCCAGGAGGTTTTAAGAGGCCTAAACATGTAGGGTCAGTCATACACTGGATCAACAAACAGTTGGGATATTTTTCCTTCACCTTATTTGACATCACTAGACCATCGGTAATGTCTCCAAAAAAATTGGGGCTTTGAAACATAACAGCGGCAATATCTTCGTTTAGCACATCATTCAATTTATTTTCAGAAGTAATTTTAAGTTCGATGTTTTGCCCCCAACAGTAGGTCTTCACTACGTCAATATACTCGGGATGGACGCCTTCTAACAAAATTACTTGATTTTTCCCCGTTATAATGGAAGCCATGATAGCTGCCTCTGCAAGGGATGTCGATCCATCGTACATACTTGCATTAGCAATTTCCATTTCAGTAAGCCGTGAAATTATGCTCTGATATTCGTAAATTGCTTGTAGGTAGCCTTGACTAGCTTCTGCTTGGTATGGTGTATAAGAAGTATAAAATTCCGATCGACTTATCACAAAATCAACTAAGGAAGGTATGTAGTGAAAATAACAACCAGCACCTAAAAATGAATGAGGATATATTTTGTTTTTCCTGCCATACTCCCTCATTTTATTCAAAACATCAGGTTCCGACATCCCATCAGAGATATTTAATGACTTAATGATTAAATCTTTAGGAATATCTTGAAACAAATCATCTACTTCGGAAACATTAATAATTTTAAGCATTTCAGCTATTGTTTTCTCATCATGAGATATAAAATCCATATTAAACAACTCCTATAAATAAAAAATTTAAAATAAAAGTTTGAACATAATCTCGTTAATTCTCTTTTTCTGCGATTCTCTTATAATCTTCAACCGATAAAAGATCGTTGATCTCCATTTCATCTGTATATTCTAATTTAAGCATCCAACCCGAGCCATAAGGAGAAGAATTAACTAATTCGGGATTATCAACAAGGTTACTGTTTACTTCTATAATTTTTCCAGATAATGGCATTGATAACTCGCCAACTGCTTTTACAGATTCAATTTCACCAGCATTATTCTGTTTTTCCAAAACTGCCCCAATTTCTGGCAACTCGATATACACGATATCACCTAATTGATGTTGAGCAAAATCTGTTATACCAACAGTGGCTGTGTTATCTTCGATTCTTAGCCATTCATGCGTTTTCGTATATTTTAAGTTATCAGGGAATTCATAATCCATATTTATCTACCTCTTACCATAACATATTGTTTTTTTCAAACATTGCGAAAGAACGGTATAGATACGACAATTCCTTTAAGATGTTTATTTCTTACTTGAATTTCAAGCTCAGTTCCTACTTCTTTGTAATGTTTTTTAATAAGGCCTAAGCCAATCGTCTTTTTGAGGGTTGGAGAATATCCTCCGGAGGTGACATACCCAATTTCGACGTTTTCCTTGAAAATTTTAAAGTTTTCTCTAATGATCCCTCGCTCCAATAAGTTTAATCCTACTATAATTCTCTCAGTTCCATGAGTTTTTTGTTCCATAAGTATTTTTTTACCAATGTAATCTATACCTTCTTTAGGTTTAACTAACCAAAAAAGTCCTGCCTCTACAGGCGTTATTGAATCGTTTATTTCATGTCCATATAGAGAATAGGTAGCCTCTAACCTTAAAGAATCTCTTGCCCCTAAACCAGCAGGAGATGCTCCAGTTTGAATCAAATCACTCCAAATTTTATCTGCGTAGGCATTATCGAATGATAATTCAAATCCGCTCTCACCAGTATATCCTGTTCTAGCGATAAAAATCGGAACGTTATTTAAATTACCGCGAACAAAATAGAACCGTTTAACCGAGTTTAGATCTACATCCATCAATGGTTGTAGATATTCATCAGACTTTGGTCCTTGAAAAGCTAAACGAGATCGCTCCGAAGATAAGTTTGTGATTTTTACGTCTCTACTACCTATATGTTCGTTTAACCATTGTAAATCTTTTTCAACATTACCAGCATTAACAATCATTCTAAATCTGTTTGAATTTTCTTCGTAATAAACTAAATCATCAACGACGGTACCGTTATCGTAACACATACAAGAATATTGGCCTTTTGACTTTTCGAGTAAGTTTAAGTCGTTTATCATTATATATTGAAGAAAATCAATGACATCCCCCCCTTCCAACAGAAATTCGCCCATGTGAGAAACATCAAACACACCTGCTTTAGATCGTACTGCTTCATGCTCTTTTATGATGCTGTCGTACTGAACTGGCATACTAAAACCAGCAAAATCTACCAACTTTGCTCCTAATTCTATATGACGGTTATAGAAGGGTGTTTTTTTAAGTTCTGGGATGAAATCTACACCTAGTATTATGTTTAATATATTACTGTGAGTATAAAGTACAGAGCGTTATTTAAGTTTTCAGACTAAAAATTATGGAGAATTTTAAGGGAAAAAAATGGGTTGTTAGATTCAAATATAAATGAACAATTTTAGTTGTAAGACTATTCTTCTACAGGAATCTGAACTAAACTATATGTATCATACTCTACTAGTTTATCTCTACCGTGTAAGCTCCCCGTGAGCTCTATAACGAATGCTATACCTGCTACAACACCGCCCGCTTTTTCTATTAGATTGCAAGCTGCTTTAGCGGTCCCTCCTGTTGCTAACAAATCATCAAATAAGAGAACTTTTTCTCCTTTTTCTATAGCATCTTTGTGCATTTCAATTGTATCAGTTCCATATTCAAGTTCATAGGTCTCACTTACCGTCTCAGCAGGTAATTTTCCCGGTTTTCTTATTAATACAAATCCAGCACCTAACTGGTATGCCAATACACCCCCCCAAACATATCCTCTAGCTTCTACAGCACATACTTTAGTTATACCCTTATTTTTAAAATTGTTAAATAACTTATCACAGGATTCTTTGAACGCAGCATGATTCTTACTTAAAGTTGTAATGTCTTTAAATTGAATTCCTTCGATTGGGAAATTAGGAACATTCCGAATAAAATCTTCTAAATTCATAATAATAAAAATCTAATATAATTATAATTAAAGTTTACATAAGGTACTATAAAATTATATTTAATTCAATCGTCAATGTAATTGATATCAACAAAATTATCCGTAATTAGAAAAAATTAAATAAACATCCTTTTATAAAAAATATATTAGAAGTATAAATTGTATAATGGTGAAATGAAATAAAAGTACTGTTATTTGGTCCTGGTGGCGCAGGCAAAACATCACTGTTGCGAACTACTTGTTTAGGATATAACTTCATGAAAGTGCTCAATTTAAAACCTACAAAAGGAGTTTCGAGGGAAAATTTTATCTTTCGTGGAATTATGGAATTATCCATCTGGGATCTAGGAGGACAACAACTGTACATGGACAGATACTTCTCTGAAAAACAACGAGAGCTTGTATTTTCTGAAGTTATGACGGCAGTGTTCATGGTGGATTCAGCAGCAGACGAACCTCGTTTAAAAGAAATTTTTGATAATTTTTTGAAGTATATCTTTGAATTTAGTCCTCAAGTCGAGAAAGTGTATGTTTTACTAAATAAAACTGATCTTCAGGAATCGAAGGAAGACGAAATTTATGAAGTTCTTATTGCTAAGCTTACCGACGATATGAAAACTAAAATTTCTTTTACCCCGGTATCGGTGAAAGAGGGGAGTGCTCAGCATAGATTAATTGAAGTTTTAGATTACAAGATCCAACAAAATACTTTAGCGCTACAAAAACTAGGTAAAATAAGGCACATGCTAGACCAATTGAAGGTTATTACAATCTCCGAGTACTTTTTGTTTAATCAACCGGATGGTTTAATAATAGCATCAACATTAGGAAAAATAGAATTACATCATAAACTTCAATTTATGAAGCTAGAAATAGGAACGCTTGAATCGAATATATATCAAATTTTTACTAAGATTATGAATCTTTCAGATTCTCCATTGTCCCCTCTAGAATTATCCACTGTCATATATGAAAGCGACAATAATTATATTATAGTAAAAGAAGTAAGTAATGGATCCGTGTTGATGATTGTTACAAAAAATAAAACTACTGAAACTTTTATGACCGTAATTGACTCCTTGAATGGGGAAGAGTTCAAAAAATTAAAAGAATATCTTAATAAGAATGAGGTCTGATTAATTCTAAATCAATTTTATTTGAAAAAATAGTTCTATTAGAATGTTCTTCGATAATGGAAAACAAATATTTTGTTGTATTTTTAATTACAGACGTAATAAACAATAATTCTTCTTCGGGAAGGTATTTTTCAACTTTTTCATTCAAAACCTCTTTTTCAAAAAATTCTTTAATGTAAGTAATTCGGATGATGAGATCGTTGAATTCCTTTTTAAGGTTATTCGTTACTAAAATTTCTATTTCTTGAAAATTGTTAATATTTATACTCGTTATTTTAAATTGATCTTTAATTCTTGATTTTTGTTGAACAACTCTATCATAATCAAATAAACGAATTTTAGAAAACGATTCATTTTGGTTGTTTATGACAATGTGGTCAATGTCGATTCCTTTAAATGTTAAATAAGAAATTGCTTTTTGCAATTTGAAAGAGGTTGTATCAGTTTGTTTAATTACAGATGAAAAATATTCCTCACAAGTAAGGTTTATTAGAACTTTTATTTCTTCTTTTATTTGATCTCCTTTTTTTATCTTATTGATTATTTTCTCCGTTTTAATAACTTCTAGTTTCGCAATTTCTGACTCGATTACATAATAAAGCGTATTTTCAAATTTGTCGATTAATTTTTTCGATAATAAGTTTAATACTTCTCCTCCAAAAACATCTAAATCTGTTGGTAACACAAGTATCAACACAATTATTTCACCTAATTTTTGAAAAGACCCTGCTCTTCTTTTAACCCTCTTAGATTCAATAATAAATTTCTTTGCAAAATACATTTGATTACAGTCTTCTAAATCGATTCGGTTAATTGTAGTTTTATCTTTAAGTTCTAAAAACCAAATTGGATGGTATCTTATAAGGCGCATTTTTCCCGAATCATCATCTAGCGCATTTTCTGGACAAATAAGAAGTGGGACATGGCCGATAGTCTCATCAAAATAAAATAAAAGAGTCTCACATAAGTCCTCAAATGGACACTCTGTATTGGTCTTATTTAAGAGATTATTTTTCAATTCAAATCAATTTTTCTTCATTAAATCAATTATACTTAATTTCTATGATTTTTAATGTTAATGAGAAGCGCATGATATGCAAGGATCAAATGCTCTTATCATAGTTTGAACTTTTTCTTTAACAGAATCAATATCTTCTTTTTCATATAACTTTTTAGCATATTCAGTGATCATTTTGTTAAGAATAGGCAAATTTATTTCGGTTGCAATGAAAAGTTTCACTTGATCAACGATTTTAGCTTTATTTAAATGATAATGGTGCATTAATATGCCTCTTGGTGCTTCGATAACGCCTATTCCATTTGATTTTTTTATTGAGTTTAGTTGTTTAAGTATTGTTTTACTTTTTAGTGAAGTAGTATCTAATATTTCAACACTTTTTTGAATTTCGTAATAAATTTCAATTAATTGTAAAAAGTTTAAAAATAATAAATTGCTTTTCCATTTTTTTCCAAAATTGCTTAAATATCCGGATATTTTATCTATCCCATAATTTTGAGTTAACTTATAGCGCGCTATTGGTCCTGTTAAAATCTTATTTTTCGAATTCGACTTAAACATAATCCCATAAAGATTAGGGTCTTTATCAAAATATTTTGAATAATTTTCCGCTTGAAAATCATCGTAAGTTGTTTCATTTTGTTCAATTCTGAGGTCTCCTTCATACCTATCAAACCCAATTTTATTTTTTAAGCCGATATATATAGGATTAGAAAGATTAAATTCAGCAGGAGGATCAAAAGCAGAAAATAGATCTATAAAATTTTCAATTATAGTTTCTATATAATAAATTCCTTTTTTTAGATATTTTTCTATAAAAATTAAACTCTTTCTAGTCGGATTAAATATTAGTCCTCCAGGAATCGGAGTAATTGGATGTAGTGCCCTTCCTCCTATTAGTTTATTTATTTCTGAACCAATTTTTATTAAATTAAAAACATTTGTCGTTAAATGAGGATTGTAATTAATTAAATTATAGGGATCTTTAATTAAAATATTAATTTTAAATTTTTTCAATAAATCTGGAAAGGACTGAAAAAAATAATGCATAATGTGCGATTTTGTTAATTCTCCGGATAACAAAAGCCTTCTAAGCAAAATTGATCGTTGTGATGGTTCTATTCCGTATAAATCTTCTATTGCTTTGCAACTTGCAATTGTTTGAGATGCGTGGCACAGTCCACAAATTCTAGATACTATTTTTGGAATATCTAATAACTTTTTACCTAGTAAAATATTTTCAAATCCTCTAAATACTGAAAAATTCAATTCAGTTTGATAAATTTCATCGTTTTTTAAATAAATGTTTAAGTTTCCATGACCTTCAACCCTTGTGCATGCTTCTACAACTTTATCCATCAAACCCTCCCTCCTACAGGTGATTTTGAGAACCTGTAATATATCCCTTTATATTTTCTTAAATCTTTAGAAAGGTTAAAAAGGCTTAAGAAATTGACTAAATTCGATGTAAAACCCTTTGAAACCGTGCCTAAACAGCCTTCACAGGGTAATCCTTGATTTATGCAGAGATGGCCACATCCATCTCGAGTAATAGGCCCTAAACATAAAATCCTATCATTTAAAAAACACGATAAATTTTCTTCCGGAAAACGAATTTCATTGTTTTTTGGAACAATTTTTTCAATAGTTAATGGTAAATCTAATTTTGCGTGGGTGTTTAAAGGACAAGTAGAACACATATTTTTTAAACTTAGCTTGATTTTTTTGTTCGCAACTAACTTCAATAAACAATTTCCTAAAAGTATGGAGGGAGGAGGACATCCAGGTATAATACCATCAACTTCTACAAACTTTGAAATAGGATACGATTCTTTTTTATTTGAGAGACTAAGAATCCCCTCAAATGCTGAGCATGTACCTAATGCATATAGTTTTTTTGCATTTTTTCGTATTTCTTGAAGATATTCTATTTGATTCTTTTCTGATACACACCCCTCTACTAGCGCTACATCGCATTCTTTGATCTCTAAATTGTCAGATATAAATGGAAAATATTCGATTTTCGATCTCTCAAGAAATTGTGGAAATACATCTAACGATATTAATGCTGATATACAACCAGTACAAGATGTTAAGGATGTAATTAAAAATTTAAGCTTCACTTTTAATCTCCTCCTTTAATAAATTATAAAATTTAGTAGAGATTTCAGCAAATGTCTGTCCTTCTACTCCGTTTACACCCTTCACTATTATCCGTCTTCTTAACTTTGGTCCTAGAATTTTTTTTAAAAGGCCAACTCTTTTTCTTATTTTTTCAATCCCATCAATATATCTACAAGAATCCTTTCTACAGCCGATAATCATAACTCCATCAAACCCCATTTCAAAAGATTTAATAATGAATTCAGTATCAATACGTCCAGTACAAGGAACAGAGATTATAAAAACATTAGGCTGATATAACAATTTTTTTAATCCTGCATCGTCAGCGGCAGCGTAACCGCACGATTTGCAACAAAAAGCGATGATTTTTGGTTTTTTATTGAATTTTGAAAAAATTTCAATCGTTTTTAAAATTTTCTCTGATGTATTTATATTCATTTCGATGGCATTAGTAGGACAAATACTTACACACATACCACAAGCTTTACATTTAAACTTATCAATAGTAATTCTTTCAGAGTTTATGCTTATTGCATTGTAAGGGCAAGCATTAACGCAGAGCTTACATAACCCACATCGATCTTCATTAATCTCTATTCCAGTATATTCCGTTATTAAATAATCATTTGAAAGAAGTAATATTACTTTTAACGCTATGTTATTGGTAGTTGCAATAGTTGAATGATAACTTAATGGTCCAAATATTGTTCCGACACCATAAATACCAGAAGCTAAAGTCTCTTCGCTCATAAAACCATAATCATTTAATGTGAAGTCCATAATCTTTCTTAGAGATTTCAGATCCTTATTTGGAATTAATTTTAGATTTAAAACAATCAAATCACTCTGAAACTCAATAGAATCCGCAATTACACTATTAAAATTCTCTCTTTTCTCAATTGATACTTTATTTGCGTAAAGAAATCTAGAATGAGTAGATTTTAATATTATCTCGTCTTTTTCTTTTAGTTTACTTAAATCGTAAAAAACATTAACTTCACAATCAGTGTTCTTTACTTTAATAACATCTATATACTTTAGGGCTAAAATATCCGAATATTCACATAGATAGTTTGAAGATCCTACTTCTTGAATAATTGATATTGTTTTCACTGGTTTCCCATCAGACAATTTCACGATTTTTCCATCAGATAGGCTATCTGAACATAAAATTCGTTCAAATTCTGCCGAAGTTATAACATCATTTCGAGGATTATAATTATATTCTTTTAAATTTGAGTAAAGATCTGAACCAATAGCTATAACCTTTGCGCCTACCTTAATTCGTAATTCCTTAGGCTTTTCTATTAAATTTATTGCTTTATTTGCACAAGCACGTTCACAAACTCCACATTCAAGGCAATTATTAATATCTTCTTCTTCAATAACTGGGACATAAGGGTAACAATATTGAAAAGGAAAGTGAATTATTTTTCTATTTGTTAATCCAAATTCGTATATATTAAGTTTCTCTTGAGCGCACACATCAATACATTGCTTGCAACCTGTACATTTAGTTTCATCAATATAACGAGGTTTTTTAATTAAACCTATAGTAAAATTGCCAACTTCTCCCGATACACTTATTATTTCCGTATTTGTCAATATCTCGATTTTTTTTTCTTTTACAATTTCCCCAATTAATTCAGAGATGAAACAAGCAGAGCAATCTCCCATGTTAGAAACCTTTTGCCATCTTGCTACTTTTCCTCCTAATGTAGGAGACTTTTCAATTAAGTAACACTTGATGCCTGCCCTAGATAAGTTTAACGCTATGTTCATACCTGCAATCCCACCTCCAATAATAGCGCAACTTTTTTCGACTTCAACCCTTTTTATTTTAATTGGTTTTTGAAGACATGCTCGATTAACTGAGGCTTCTATAAGTAATTGCGCTTTTTTCAGCGTTAAAAGACTATCAAAATGCTTTTTACTTGAATAATGTACCCAACAACATTGTTCTCTTATATTTGCAATCTCAATATTTGCATGATCAATTATATCTTGAAAAAGACGTTCAAATATATGTTGATGTGTTTTAGGAGAACAAGCAGCAATAACAATTTTATTTATGAAGTTATCCGTAATCCAACTATTTATTTTATCTTGGTTTTTTTCTTGACATAAATTATCAAGGATTTTAACTGAGACCACATTATTTATTTTACTTATATAGTTTTCTAAGGCAGTAATGTTAAGGACATTTGAAATTTCTGTGTTACAATTACAAATAATAACACCTATTCTATTTATTTTACTCCCTTTTGATTTCAAATAGTCTATTTCTTCTCCAGATAAAATTCTTTTGTTTAATCCTATAATCCTTAAAACTCTTTTACCGTCATCCGTTAAATAATACGATTTCTTATCTTTACTTACTAGATTATGAAGCTTTTTTAAATGAAAATTTAATTGTCCTGTTTGTTCTACACCTAACTTCACCATTAATTCGGTATATGGGATAAAACCTTCTTCTTCGAGAATGTATAAGAGTTTTCTTCTCAGCGGATTGGCTAAAATTGAATAAACATCCATTTTTTTGAACTTTCCTATTGAATTTTTATTCTAAATTTAATTTGTTAACAACTTTTTTTTGATAAATTATTTTTTCTTCATGACAACATATGTTGTAAAACTATATAAATATGTTAGAAAATGATTATGTGATCGCTGAATTCCATCAAAAGAATGACGGTTTTCGATTAACTAAAAAAATTGTTTAGAAAAAAAATTTGATAAGTTTTCTTATCAATAAGTTACAAAATTTTCTTGTCAAATTCTTTATATTTTAAGCTTATGACAATTTAATTAGGTAAATAATTTGTTAAAAAGTTGAAGTAAAAGAGGTGTATTATTAATTGGAAGTTTTGGATTTGAAACCAGTAAAAAATAAAAAAATAATAGCGTATATGTCCTCAAAAGAGAATGGCAGGTATTTTCAAAATAACGATACATCAAGATTAACTAATTTTCTTAAAAAGAAAGATGTTAATTTTGTTACTGTAGATTTTCAAGTAGATATGAAGGAATTTAAGAAAACACCTTTTGCACAAACATTAGATAAACTTGGAATACCATACATTCAAGTAGATATTCCAGATTATGCAATGGGATATCTTTATGAAGATATTGTTGAAAAACAAGAACTTCAAAATGAATTATTTGAAGAATACGACAATATGAGTGATAGAGAATCTTTCAAAGGACAAAGTCTAAAAAATTGGATTGACATGTTAAGCGAAGAAATTCAAGAAAAAGAGATTTTTTTGAGTTTAAAGCTAAGACCACAGTGGATCGTAAAAAAAATGTTAGATTTTACAACACATTTTGAAAATGAAGTAGTTTCTTTTGTACATTTTGTTCAAGAAGATATTTGCGAGGATATTTGCCCTCAAGTTGTAGCAAATTTAAGAGATTTGGGAGTAAAAGTAATTTCCTATACTAAAAAACATACAATTCAAAATATTGTATTTTAATTAAAAAAAAGGAGTTAAAAAAATATGACAGAAGTGTTAGAATTAAAGCCATTAAAAAAGAAGCATCTAAAGCTTATTATGGTAGAAAGTGAGTTTCCAATAGATTGGTGGTTCGAAGTTCCTAAAGAAAAAAAGGAAGATTTGCTATGGTCATTACATCTTATTAGCAAAGAATATCTTCAACTCATCGATAATTTAATAGAAAAATATTCTCCTGATTTTGCTTTAGAAGAAAAACCAAATTTTTGGGATGACCCGTTAAATCCTAACGATCCTCTAAAAACCTTATTCAAAAAAAAAGGAATTCGATTTAAACATGCTGATATCTCTGAAAATGCAGAATTTTATCTTTCTGCCGCATTGAATGAACACAGAAATATGTTACAAACACTTGAAGAGCGAATCAAAGGGATAATTACAGAAAATGGTGGTGTTCCTTCCGAGGATGAACTTTTTCAACAATTAGCTTTATGGAAGGAATATCTCAAAAAAGATTATGACACCCAAGAAGATGAAATTCGATATAAAGTTAGAGAGGCTTGGATGATGATGAATATTTTAAACCTTGCGAAGGAGATTAAAGGAGAAAAATTAAAGGGGTTATTTATTTGCGATTTAAGACACTTTGAAGGCCTTGATAAGTTAGCAAACGATTTAGGCATAGAGACAGAACAAATTAAAATCAAAAGAACTATTAAAACCGCAGAAATAGAAAAAGAATATGAAGAAGAGGTTGAAGTTGAGATATCTAAATAATTTTTATTTTGTTATAATAATTTTTGAATTTTATAATTTAATTAACGATGTGAGATGAGAAAAATTACTCAAAATAATGAAATTGCTAATAAAATTGAAAGTATTCTCGGTAAAAAATCAATAATAGAATTGACGCCAATTAAAATAAAAAAAAAGGATACATCAGATAAGATTTGTTATTTTTTTGACACGGATGATAACGCTTCTCCGTTTGACATCAACATGGCTTACGACGCTGGTTTTGATATTGTTGTGCCAATAAGTAGAATGACTGCGGATCAAGTTCCTAAACTTGTCCAAGATGCAATATTTTCACGTAAACCTAAAGCACCTACAACATTTTTTATTGGGGGATCTGATGTAAAGGAAGGGGAAAAAATCGCCAAGGAAGTTATTGAATCCTTAGTGCCTCCATTTGAATGTCCTGTAATAATTGATCCAAGAGGCTCTCATACTACTGCTTCTGCAGTTGTAGCTAAGACTTTATACGATGCTAAAAATATACATAAAATTAGTGATTTAAAAGGAGAAAAAGTCGTAATCTATGGGGCAGGCCCGGTTGCTAGAATTGCAGCCATATTAGCAGCAAGAGAAGGGTTAAATACATTTTTAATTGAAACTTGGGATAAATCAAACGAAGAATTTATAAAAAATCTTGCTAAAGAAGTAACCGAAGAAGCTGGGGAGGGTGCAACCGAGATTAAAGGGATTTTTGCTCCTGAAAAAGAACAAAGATATGATGTTGCTAAAGATGCGCTTATTATCTGGTCTCTAGCTGCTGCTGGTGTTGAAATTTTAACAAGCGATCTTATGGAAAGGTTAGATGGTAAGAAAATTGTAGTAGATATCAATTTAGTTCCCCCCTATGGAATTGAAGGAATACTTCCAAAACACGATAATGAAGAAATTTTTTTAGGAATTTTTGGAATCGGGGCTTTGGCATTAGGTCGCTTAAAAGCAAATTCGGAGGGAGAAATATTAAAAGAAGCAACAAAAACTAAAGGTACAAAAGTATTCGATTATAACTATGCGTTCGAAGTTGCTAAAAAATTGTTATCTAAGATGTAAATTCTTAAATTTCTAATTTTTTGTGTGTTAATTTATTTGTTAATATAGAGGGGAAAAAAATGGTTGAGAATAATGATGGGATTGTTAGGAAAGTAAGGATTAAAGACGCATTCAAAGAAGATGCAGGGAGAGGTATTGTAAGATTAGACCCAGAGATAGTTTCAAATTTAAATCTCAAGGTAGGTGATGTAATTAAAATCATTCATCCTACAGTAAACAAAAAAACTGTTGCTTCTTTGTCAACAGGAAAAAATGAAGATGAAGGAAAAATGATTATTCGTATGGATCCCTCCCTAAGGCGAAATTTGGGAGCCTTAATTGATGACCTTGTTGAAATAAAAAAAATTAGTATAGATATTGCCAGTACCATCACTTTTACTGGGTTAGATAATTCCTTAATCCCGCGAGATCCTCAAGCCTTAGCTAGAAAATTAGAAAATAGGGCAATTACAAAAGGAGATAGCTTAAGCTTCTACGCTATGGCACGCAGAATTGACCTTGTAGTTGTCGATTACACCCCAAATTCTGAAGCAGTTAAAATTCGACTAGATACAAAAATATTATTTAGTAAAAAATCAACTCAAGAAATTAACGAAATAAAAAAAAAAGAAATAACATATGAAGGAATTAATGAATTAGAACAGAGATTACAAGAAATTCAGGGAAAAATAACTTACGAGGATATCGGTGGTTTAGAGGATGCGATTCAAAAAATAAGAGAAATGATTGAACTACCTATTAGACATCCTGAACTTTTTGAAAGAATTGGAATTGATCCTCCAAAAGGAGTTCTACTCCATGGGGTTCCAGGTACAGGTAAAACATTACTAGCAAAAGCAGTGGCTTATGAGACTGATGCCTATTTTATAAATATCAGTGGACCTGAAATAATGAGTAAATTTTTTGGACAAAGTGAAGAAAATCTTCGAAAAAGATTTGAAGAAGCTAAAATTAACGCCCCCTCTATTATTTTTCTTGACGAATTAGATTCAATTGCTCATAAAAGGGATTATAATAAGGATCAAGTAGAATCAAGAGTTGTGGCTCAACTTTTATCACTTATGGATGGTTTAGAAGGGAGAGGTGAAGTCATTGTTATTGGTGCAACAAATAAAGTAAATAATATTGATATAGCACTTAGAAGACCAGGCCGTTTTGACAGAGAAATTGAAATTAAAGTACCTGATACTAAAGGTCGTTATGAAGTTTTATTGATCCATACTCGAGGAATGCCTCTAAATGAAGATATTGATCTAAATCTTATTGCTGAAAAAACACATGGTTTTGTCGGTGCGGATATAAAAGCATTATGCAAAGAGGCAGCAATACTTGCGATAAGGGAGATAATACCCAATATTGACTTAAATAAACCTATACCGGAAGAAATTCTAAATAAATTAATAATCAAAATGACACATTTTGTTACAGCATTAAATAGTATTGATCCATCTGCATTAAGAGAAGTACTCGTTACACAACCAACTGAAACTTGGGAAGATATTGGCGGATTAGAAGACGCAAAGCAGCAATTAAGAGAAATTGTTGAATGGCCATTTAAGTACTCGGGGTTCTATAAGCATATGAAATCGAGACCTCCTAATGGAATTTTAATATTTGGTCTTCCTGGGACGGGTAAGACATTAATGGCTAAAGCGCTTGCCCATGAAACTGAAATAAATTTTATTTCAGTAAAGGGTCCTGAATTTCTATCAAAATGGGTTGGTGAAAGTGCTAAAGCTGTAAGAGAAATATTTCGAAAAGCAAGAGCGGCTGCTCCTTGTATTATATTTTTTGACGAAATTGATGCTATCGCAGCAAGAAGATCTATATCATCAAGTTCAAGGGTCATTGAACAAGTTGTAGCGCAACTTTTAACAGAAATAGATGGTTTAGAAGAATTAATAGGTGTCATTTTAATAGCGGCTACAAATAGACCCGATATTCTCGATCCTGCCATTCTGCGTTCAGGAAGATTCGGAAGGCATATTGAAGTTCCATTACCAAATAAAACATCTCGAATTAAGATATTTAAAATACACCTTGCTAATCGTCCGATAGATAATAATATTGATATTGAAAAACTAGCTGAAGGGTTAGAAGGAAATACAGGAGCGGATATAAAAGCAATCTGCGAAGAAGCCACACTTTTGGCCATTCGTAGAGGTGTTATTGATGATAATATAGATACCCAAAATCCTCATTCATATAAAAAGATTAAAATTTCTCAAGCTGATTTTGAAAGAGCAATAGAAAAAGTACAATTAGGCGCTAATAAAGCTAAAAGGGCTTACAAAGAAACTATTAAAGAAACTGTCGAAGATATTTACAGATAAAAAAAAATTAAAAGGTGTACATAACGGTGATATGTTTGGATAATGAAGTAAATAGTTTTGATGAAAAAATCATTTTATCTTCTAAAAGAGAATTTACCTCTGAATTTGCTCGAGGTTACTTTGAAGCGGAGATAATTGAAAAAGAAACACAATTAAGTGAATATTTAAACGCGTATAATGCTATTCGTGAGAAAGACTCAATTAATAGACAATATATAGAAACTTTAATATATTTATTAAAATCTGAGATAAAGGGAATCCAAAAAATGTTTTAAGGGGATTCCCTTAATTTTTTTTGTACTATTACCTATTTCAAGAAATTAAAAAAAAAAAATAAGAATTTTATAAAAAATATATATTAATAATAATAATTATGCTTCTTTTTCGTGGAGTTTTCTTTTGGTTAAAAGATGTTGTTTAGCATGATGAGGCGTTCTCAATACAGTATCGTTAGATTTTTCTATTTCTCTAGCTTGTGTGCATAATTCAGCAGCAGTTTTCATCATTTCGTGAGCTGCAGCCAATAACGGCATATATTCCGCTCTATCTTTTAAAACAAAGCATGCTCTCCCCGTAATCTTAGAAACTGAGGCTGCTAATTCAAAGGCGGCAATAGCCTTAGCTTGGGCGTAAGGGTTTGAAAAATTTGCTGCCTCCGTAGCGTTAGTAGCATTAATTTCAATCTGAGGTAAAGTAGGCACCTTCCCTTCTAACATATCCATTATAACTTTATTTAATTCGTTAGTTATTATATTAAAAGCACCAGTAATCGTTAGAACTTTTAATAGATCTGAATTGAAACAACTCATCTCAATAGTGTCTAGAAATGGACGTCTTGCTCCTATCATAGAATCACAACCTACGATAATATAACCCATGTTTTTTTCCTTAAATTCTTCGATGGCTTTTTTTGCTGGAGAATCAGAGATTACAATCGTAGGAATAGCCCCTGCTAATTCTCTTGCTGCTTTTGGTCCTTTTAATGCAGCGTTTGGGCTGGACATTAAGATTAAATCAGGTTCGAATTCCAACAATTTTCTCATAGTTTCTAAGCATTCTTCTGGAGGGTTCATCTTCGCTCCCGAGGTAACTTCTCGTACTTTAATTCGAGTAGCTTCAGCTCTTTCATCCAGTAAAAAAGCAAGCAATAGCGAAGAACCAATTGTCCCATTTTTTAGAATTCCAATCTTCAAAAATTTTTCTTCACTCATTTTTGACAACTTTAAATTTATTAAACAATATTTTGATAAATTCTATTAGTTATTTTGATTGATAATTAATTAACGTTTTTAGTTTTTATTTTAAATTATTAAAAATTGTAATTATTATCAAATTTAGATATAATATTAAAAGTTGATTAGAAAATGGAATTAAATGGAGTGGAGATAGAAGATACTTTTTGCGAAGCCTTCGGAGCGGTTTTTACCAGAATTCTAGTAACTGCGGTAAATGAGAAATGGGTAGAAATTGCCAGTCAAATCGCAACGGGCTACGGAACATCAACTATCCACTGTGATGCAGAGGCAGGAGTTGATGTATATGTCCCAGCAGACAAGACCCCCGATAATCGCCCAGGAGTTGCCTTGATGTTTTTTAAAACTAAAAAAGATAAGATGGATCAAGTGTTGCTAAACAGAGTAGGACAATGTATATTAACTTGCCCAACTACAGCTTGTTTTGACGCTTTAAATACCTCTCTCGTTCCAGAAAAAGATTTTGAAATCAAAACGGGGTATAAATTAAAATTTTTTGGAGATAAATTTGAGGAAAAAATTGAAGCTTCTTATCCATTCGAAGCGTGGAAAATTCCTGTTATGGATGGAGAATTTGAAGTACAGAGCGTTTTCAAAGTCGGAAAAGGAATCGCCGGAGGTAATTTTTTGATATATGGTGAAACACAGAAAGCCACATTAGAGGCTTCTGAAAAATCTATTGAAGCTATTAAAGATTTAGAAAATGTCATAACCCCTTTTCCAGGTGGAATAGCACGTTCAGGTTCTAAAGTCGGTTCAGCATATAGTTTCTTAAACGCATCAACAAATGATCCCTTATGTCCAACTCTCAGACAGAAAATTGATAACTCTTTATTAGGAGAAAAAGATAATTGCGTATACGAAATAATACTTGATGGTGCATCTGAGGAAATCATAAAAGAGGCAATGAAATTAGGCATACACGCCGCCGTTCAAGTTCCGGGGATTAATAAAATTAGTGCAGGCAATTACGGAGGGAAACTAGGAAAGTTTCACTATCGACTTCACGATGTTTTAGCTTAAACACTAATACAGAAAGAAATTTAAAGTTTAAAATAAGAATATTTTTCCTATTTTAACTTTCTTTTTATTTTTCTTTGTGGTTCTTTAGAGGGAGGTTCAACTTCTCCTACTTCATCTTTCTCAATTTCTTCTTCTACATCTTTTTTTCTTGAAGGAACTGGCTTTACTTTTTTTGTAGGTTTTTGTTGAGCTGATTTTTTAGAAGGTGCTTTTTTCAACTCTACAGATTTAGGTTTAAATTTCTTGTATAATATACCCACTCCTACTAACACGCCAAGTATAATCCCTATGGAAAAACTAATCCAAGGCAGAATAGGTGTTAATAAATCAGGTAATATATTGATTTCTTGGGGTGCTAGACCAAAATCTGAATTAAGGTATGTCGTAGCACCATCAATATCGGTTACGGAGATGTAAGCATACCAAATACCAGTTATTAATTCCTCTGTACGAATTGTTATTCTCATACCAGGCGCATATTCTCTTGTGATATTATACCAATTGGATTTAGCATCTAAAAGTGCTACTGTAATATAAGCAATTGTGTTTTCAACATCGGTTACATCAAAATTAAAATTTAAATCTTCACCATAATTCACAATAATACTTTGGTTCATGCTTAATCCATTTACGAAATAGCCTAAAATTTCGGGAGGATTATTTTCGACAATTATAGATGTATTATAGGAGCCTATTCCACCAAACTGGTCTTCAACTTCGATACTTATTTGATATATGCCTACAGATTTGTTAGTAGCTACAGAAAAAGTAGTTGAGAAAGTCCAGTTATTATGGTTTGTTAATTCAATTGGAGTTAATAATTCCCCAGTGGATGTTTGAATTACCATGGAAACGGTTAGATTTTCGGGAAGTGTGTCTGGATCTTGGTCTGTTGCATTTAAGGTTATTATACAATCTTCTACTCTTTTTATGGGATCTTTAGAAAATTCAACTGTAGGACCTGAAATTTCAGGTAAAGTATTCAAAACTCTAAAAGGTAGATACGCAGCTTCCTTAGTACCACTTGAAACATCAGTTATGTTAAGTTTAATATAATAGATCTTATTTGAGAATTCAAATCTATCATCAATTAGAATAGAGATGTGAAAAAGATCATTACCAATATCAAATAGAACATTATGTAAAGTCTCGTTATCGCCGTCAACTATCGACACATTCCAGTTAAAATCATAGGGTTGAGGGAGATTACATACACCTAAATCAGCATTGAGGGTATCACCCCTATTATATTCGGTTTTATCAGGGGATATGAAATAATTTGTCGTAATTGTGAAGTTAGTTATCGGGATTGAGGAACTAAGAAGATAATCTGACATATTGTATATCAGAAAGCTTACATTTTGAAAATCTAATGGAGCGTTATAAAGAGGTTTATAAGTATAAGTAAAATTATCTGTTCCAGCCTTATTTATCATATCAAAATCTTCTATATCTCCGTTTGAATAATGAATTTGCATGATGGTATAATTAGGGTTAGCGAATTTTGAAGCGTTTATGTTAAATTCTACAGATTCAAATAATCTATAAATTAATGACGCGTTTTGAGACATGTCCGAGTAATCTAACGAGGGATTCCCGTTGCTAGCGGTTTTTACTTCAAGATCGTTCTTAAAATCTACTAAGAATTTATCGCTATCGTTATCTAATGCGGTTATGTTGCTTACAGACATTGAAATAGCCCATAAACTCAGAATTAGAGAGAATAGAGTAAGAGCAAATACTACATTTTTAATAAATCGCTTTCGTTTAATCATTCATTAATCACCTTCTTAACATTTTATTCTTTATCTCTTTGTTTTTATATATTAAAATAATGCATATAGGAATTAGAACAGGAAGAACATAAAATATCACTAAATTAAATGACGAAAGTTCCATTTGAACTTCAAAGTAGTATTTTACAATAGGTTCATCTAAACTATCTTTTATTTCAAAAATGTAAGATTTTTTACTAAAGTCATAAGGATTTATGCTGGGAATTACTTCAGCTACAATTCTATTGATTCCTGCTCCTAAACCATTGAGATTAGTCTCAACTGGAACACCATTTACATAAAGAATAAACGGTTCAGAAACATCGTGGTTGTTCTGTATAATTAAAATAAATTGAGCAGCACTACCTTGTAATATTGTTTCTGGAAAAGAAACACTTAAAATTTCGAACTTTTCTATTATCTCTACATTAAATTGTTTACTATAAAAGATTGTATCACCCTTTGAAATGTTCATAATAACATTAACGAGATGAGTTTCTGTATCTAAATAGTCTAGATCGTAATAGACAGTTTTAATTTCCCTTTCGTTTAAATGCGTTTCTTCCCTAAGAATTAAAACATCATCTTCATAGAAACTCACATTCAAGGTTTGGGTAGCATTTGGAAGGAAATTAATCAAAGTTAGCGAAGCAAAAGCGCTCACTCCATTAACTATACTATTTTGATATATAAAATTAGTATAATCGAATGAATATCCTATATCTATTATTTTTATTATTTCTAAGTAGGTGATATTATTCTCTTTAAAGATAAAAATAATATTTTGAGGCCCAATAGCTGCGTCGAATGTAGTTGTAATATTAAATGTAACATTTGTTAAAACGAGAGTATTAAACGCAATATCTTGAATATCGTTAATTATGTTAATTCCCTCCATGGAAACTGTTAAATTTACATTTTGATTGCGCGTATTGTTGATTGGGATTGTGATGTTAAGAATAGGTCCCTGATATAGTATGGCGGGCAAACCTAAAATTGGCGAGGCTACTAAGCCAGAGATAACATTAAATTGCTTAAGTACATGAGAAGTTCCAAAATTTGTTGAGTTAACAAATATTTGAAGGTAATAACCCTGTCCTATTTCAAACGCATCAGTGATATTGTATAAAAAGGTCGTGGATGAGTTAGTAACTTGCTGTGATATGGTATTTAAAATTACTCTTTCTGGATTTTTAAATATATAGCTAATAGAAGCAGTATCAATCTGATATTCAATTGTAAATGATTCATAATCCCCCGTAGTTATATTATAATACTTATCAGTTTTACTATATGAGTAGATACTTGTAATGTTTAAAGCATCTTGGTTAAATAAAAAATCAGGAATTTCACTCGTTACATTATACTCAGAAATTAATTGAGTATTACTATAAATTTCGAAAGCAGTTAAATAGGCTTCGCACAATCTTAAATTTGCGTACAAGTTTTTATTATCGTTAACAGGGGAATCTATCGATGATTTATAAGAATTTACAGCTCCATCGTAAAAAGAGTTTTCAAAAGTGTTAAACAATTGCCAAGCTCTATTATAATATGTTATATTTCCCGTGTATTCGAAAAATTTTAAGCACGCTGACATCATTATGGAATTTGCTTCTAGGTCAATTGATCTATTAGCTCCGGAAATCGTCCAGCCGGAATCACGGCTTTTTTCATATGCACTGAATCCCGAATCCCATAATG